>JADZDP010000011.1 GCA_020850995.1 Deltaproteobacteria bacterium | reverse complement strand
GGGCTTGGTCCTTGCCACGATCCCTGCGTCGTGTCCTCGCCGCGTACCACGAGGTACGCGGCTGCGGTACTCCTTGGGCTCCTGGCAAGTCCCTGCGCCGGGCTCGATCAACACAACTGGTCTCCGCTGTAGCGCCAAACGCTGAGGCGTTGATGGAAGCTCGGCACCGGGGCGAGCGGGTCCGTGGCTCCGCTGCGCCGCTGCGCTCCGTGCATCACCTCGATCATTGCTTGCCCCGTTGGCACCGCTCTGCTACGGAAAACACGCTCGCAAGAGGGGCGATCACCGTCTCGGACCGGCCCGCCCAGGGCCATCGGCACTCGGCACCGGTCCATCGGACGCTCGCCCCCAACACACACGTCCTCCCCGGACGCAGGCATTGGGCCAGTATTCGGGGATCGCGGGGTGCCGGGACGGCAGATGCCACCCCCGGTAACGCGGTCGGCGTCGCAGCAAGCGGCGCTTTGGGCGTGGCGGAACCGAACCCGTGTGCTCGGCGCGGCCGGGCAGAGAAAGTAGAGAAGGACGTCATGGCCACCATTGCAATGCGCGACATGCTCGAGGCGGGGGCCCACTTCGGCCACCAAACCCGCCGCTGGAACCCGAAGATGAAGCCGTACATCTTCGGCGCGCGTAACGGCATCTACATCATCGACCTGCAGCAGACCGTCACCCTGTTCGATCGCGCCTACGAGCGCCTGGCCAACA
Source organism: Deltaproteobacteria bacterium (assembly GCA_020850995.1). Taxonomy (GTDB): domain Bacteria; phylum Myxococcota; class UBA727; order UBA727; family VGSZ01; genus JACOUT01. Next base: position 56,320 of record JADZDP010000011.1, on the reverse strand, counting down.
TGGTGGCCCGCGGTGAGAAGGTGCTGTTCATCGGCACCAAGAAGCAGGCGCAAGACATCGTGGCCGAAGAGGCCAAGCGCGCCGGCCAGTTCTACGTCAACAACCGCTGGCTCGGCGGCATGCTGACCAACTTCAAGACCATCAAGCAGGGCATCGACCGCCTGCGCAGCCTCGAGAAGATGTCGCAAGACGGCACCTTCGATCGCCTGCCCAAGAAAGAGGTCGTGCAGCTCACGCGCGAGCTGCAGAAGCTCGAGAAGAACCTCGCCGGCATCCGCGACATGAACAAGCTGCCCGGCGCCATCTTCGTCATCGATCCCAAGCGCGAGCACATCGCCGTCGACGAGGCCCGCCGCCTCGGCATCCCCATCGTCGCCCTGGTCGACACCAACTGCGACCCCGACGGCATCGAGCTGCTCATCCCGGCCAACGACGACGCCATCCGCAGCATCAAGCTGTTCACCGGCCGCGTCGCCGACGCCTGCGCCGAGGGCAACGCGCGCCACCAGGAGTACCTGCGCGCCAAGGGCGCCGACGGCAAGGACGAAGAGGCCCCCAAGAGCCAAGAGCGCGGCGAGCGCGACGATCGCCGTCCGCGCGGCGGCAAGAAGGGCCCCAAGGTCGACGTTATCCGCGCCCGCCGCCCGGCGGGCACCCTGGGCGCCGAGAGCGAGGACGACGACGTCGGTGGCACCGACGACGAATCGAAGGACGCCAAGGACAGCAAGGACGCCAAGGACGCCAAGGACGAGGGCGCGGTAGAAGCCGCGCCCGCCTGAGGCCCGAGCGCACGCACGTGCTCGCTCGAACCCGGCCGCTGGCCGGGTTCGTCGTTTGTGGCTGCTGTGGGCCCTCGCGCAAACCTCGCCGCGGCCACCCGTCGTAGGATGTTCCCGTGCCCATCGTCGCCTGCCCCCAGTGCAGCAAGCCCATGGACCAGGACGACGGCTTCTGCGGCTCGTGCGGGGCCATCATCGACGCCGATCTGATCGCCGCCGTCGACGGCGACCTCGACCCACCCACTTCGCCGAGCTTGTCGGCGCCCCTGTTCGACGACGAGCACGCCGACGCGCCCCGCACGGATCCTTCACGTCTGGCGGTGGTTGCCGCCGTCGACCTCGGCGGTTTCGACGAGCGCACCGACCTTGCGCCGCCCCCGGTCGACGACGTGCCGCCGCCGGTCGACGACGTGCCGCCGCCCCTCACAAGCGCCGCGCCGAGCCCGCCGCCGCCCGTGACGGTCGAGAAGCCGGCAGACGCCTTCCAGTCCTTCCTCGAGGAGAGCACCGGCGCCTTCGTGCTCGACGGGGCCGGCGTGTTCGAGGAAGAGACCGGCTCACACCGCATCGATCGGCAGGCCATGGTGCAGCCGCAGGTGGTGCTGCGACAGAAGCCCGGCACCGATGTCGCGTCGCTCTCTGCCTTCGAGCAGCACGTGCTCTCGTTCCTCGACGGCAAACGCCCGCTGGCGCGTTTGCGCAAGAAAGCCGGGCTCGCCTTCGCCGACCTCAAGGTGGCCATCAGCATGCTGGCCGATCGCGGCGTCATCGAGGTGGTGGGCGCGTACCAGCCCGACGTGCGCGCGCTGCTCGAGGACGACGACCTGGCCGACAGCGGCCCGCACCCCACCATCCCCGCGCCGCCTCCGCCGCTGCCGGCGCCGCCGCCGCCGAAGGCGGCGCGTCCGGCGCCGCTGCCGCTGCCCGGCCAGGCGGCACATCCGGCGGCCATGCCGCTGCCGGGGCAGGCGCCGTCGCCATCGAGCGCGGCGTCGCCGTCGGCGCCCGCGCCCGCCTCGCCCCAGCGCCCGTCGCCAACGGATGCACACGCGCGCGCCCAGGCCAACGCGCTGCTCGAGCGAGCGCTCGCCGAGCAGCGCGCGGGCAAGCGCCAGGCGGCGATGGCGTACATGCACATGGCGGCGGAGCTCTTGCCCGGCGATCCGCGCATCGAGGAGCTGCGGCGCGCCCTGATGGCGCGGTAGCGCTGGGCGCGGAGGGTCGCGGGGATGCTCAGGTGCTGACCCTCGAGCGTCGAGCGAGGCAACCCGGCCAGGGGCACGACGGATATTCCCTCGGTAGCACCGGCACCGGCGGCGTTCGCGCGCGGCGGGGCCGCCGGACGGGTGCTAGGCTGCGGGGCGCGGAGGCCGGCATGCGGATCGTGTGGGTGAGTGTGGTCGGGCTCTTGGCGGCGGGCTGCTTCGAGCTCGATGCGCGCCCCGACGCCGGCATCGGCGACGAGCCCGAGGGCGCCATCGCCGGTCAGATCGACATCGAGGGCCCCTCGGGCGGCTTCTCTGTGCGCGCGGCGCCGCGTCCCGTGGGCCGCGCCGCTGACGCGCCTGCGCGCGCGGGCTCGAAGCTGCCGCTGCAGTGGAAGGCCGGCGACGCGCTGGTGCTGTTCGAGCCCAAGGCCTACGACCGCGTCACGTTGGCTCCGGCGCTGGCGCGCATGCTGCGCGACGCCGCGCTCGACGACGTGCGCGCCCAGGTGGTGCGCTGCTCGGCGCAGCGCTTCTGCAAGGTAGAGCTGCGCGACGAGCGCGGCGCGCCGCTCGACGCCGCGCGCACCTCGCTGGCGGTGGACGCGCTGGCCAAGGTGCGCGCGCCCGGCGTGAAGACCGTGGCCCGCAACCTGAAGAAGTGGGGCTTTCGCACGCCCAACGACGAGCTGTACGGCTACCAGTGGCACTTCGACGCCATCCACATGAACGCCGCCTGGGACATCTCGGCGGGCAACCCAAACGTCATCATCGCCGTCGTCGACAGCGGGCTCGTGCAAGCGCACCCCGACATCAACGCGCGCATCGCGCGCGACCCCATCAACAACACGCTGGTGGGCGCCGATCTCATCAGCGACAGCGGGCTCGACGCCGACGAGATCCCCGGCCGCGACACCAACCCCGAGGACCCCGGCGATCACGCGTTCGGCGCCGAGTCGAGCTGGCACGGCACGCACACGGCCGGCATCATCGCCGCCGAGACCGACAACGGCGGCGAGGGCGTGGCGGGTATCACCTGGCTCGGCCAGCTCGTGCCGGTGCGCGTGCTCGGCGAGGGCTTGAGCGGCTACGACGACGACATCATCGACGGCCTGTTGTGGGCCATCGGCGATCCCGACGTGCAGGGCGTGCCGCGCAACGTCAAGCCGGCGCACGTCGTCAACCTGAGCCTCGGTGGTCCGAGCCAGGCGGGCAGCCAGGAGATCTGGGACGACATCATCAGCAGCATCTTGAACGATACCGACAACCGCTACCCGCAGATGCCGCTCTTGGTGGCGGCCGCGGGCAACTCCGACGAGGACGCCGCTAACATCACGCCGGCCAATTGCGCGGGCATGATCACGGTAGGCGCCATCAACATCAGCGGCGTGCGCGCCGACTACTCGAACTGGGGCACCACCATCGACATCATGGCGCCCGGCGGCCAGGCGGGCACCGACCTCAACTCCGACGGCCAAGACGACGCCATCTTGTCGCTCGCGGGCATGGAGTACGACCTGCGCGAGGGCACGAGCATGGCGGCGCCACAGGTGAGCGGCGTGGTGGCGCTCATGCTCTCGACCAACGACACGCTGACGCAGGCGCAGGTAGAGAGCGTGCTGAAGGCCGCGGCCGATCCTCGCGGCGTCTGCTCCGAGGGCTGCGGCGCCGGCTGGCTCGATGCGCTCTCGGCGCTGCTCTTGTCGGGCGGCGAGATTCAGCTCACGCCGCTCTTGGTGGCCGACAGCACCTCGCAGTTCTTCCCGCCAGGCATCCAGACGCGGCAGATCTCGGTGGTCAACCTCGGCAACGCACCGTTCGCCTTCCACACCTTGATCGAGGGCGCGCAGGCCGACCTGTTCGATGTCTCGCCCGGCGTCGGCGCCGTCGACGTGGCCACGGCGCCCGGTGGGCGGGTCGCGCTCACGGTGTCGCTGGCGCGCGGCGGCTTCGAGGCGGGCAGCGCCAACCTGGTCATCGTGGGCGAGGGCGACGCCGCCGGCCAAGAGGCCGTGGTCAACCTGGGCTTCAACGACGACCAGGGCCGCAACCCTCGACAGATCCAGAGCATCCAGGTCACCGCCTATCGCGAGGGCGACGGCGGTGAGCTCGAGCGCGTGGCCTCGGCGACGGCCCTGCGCGGCGACGGCTTCACGTACCAGATCGAGGGCCTGCCCGCCGGCGCGTACCAGGTGTTCGCCGTGGGCGACGACAACCAAGATGGTCTGTACGACGCGCAGCGCGAGTCGAGCGGCGCCTACCCCGACACCGAGGAGCCACAGTGGGTGGAGCTGGGCGATGACGAGCGCGTGGAGGACATCGACTTCAGCATCCTCGGCGGCTTCATCCCCGAAGTGGAGGGCGGCGTGGGCGTCCCCTGTGTCGACGACGGCGACTGTCGCTTCGCGGCCGACGCCGCCTGCATCACCTCGTTCTCGGGCGGCTACTGTTCGCGCCTGTGCGACCTCGACGGCGCGTGCGGCGAGAACGCGGCATGCGAGATCCTCGAGTGCGACACGGGGCCGTGCGCGGTGTGTCTGCTGCGCTGCGTGTCGGACGCGCAGTGCCGCTTCGACGAGGGCTACCTGTGCGACCGCTACGGCACCTGCACGCCCGACGGCCTCGGCGGGTGAGGCGAGGGACTACGCGCGCCGTCGCTGCAAGCGCGGCACCGCACCCAGCAGGTTCTTGCGGTAGCCCTCGGCCAGCGCCTCGTCGCCCAGCACGGCCTCGGCGTCGTAGGTGACCTCGACGATCTCGGCCAGCGCCGCCTGCAGCTCGGCGAAGGCGGGGTCGGCGAAGCGCGCAGGCGCGAAGCGCTGACGCAGGCGCTCGGCGGCGCGCTGCACCTCAAAGGGCGAGGCGTGCACGTCGAGGCCGAGGAAGCTGTAGTAGTCGCCGTTTCGCGCCGCGTGCAGGCGATCGAGCACGCGCGCCTGATCGATGGCCACCGAGCGGGCGCGCTGCGCCTGGCGCTCGGCCGGATCGGCAGGCACACCACGCGCCAGCATGCGCGCGGCGCCGCACGCGATCGCGATGAGCGCCGTGCGCAGCACCACCTGGGGCGCGATGCCGGTCTCGAGGATGACGTCCTCGAGCGCGCGCGTGCCGTCCAGCCGGACGAGCGCGAGCTTCTCTTCGGGCGAGAGCGGCGGCAATTCCCGCGCGCGGTCGTCGGGGGTCACCAGCGAGGCGGGACCGCCGAGCACCAGCCACAGGCGCCGCTCGTCGAACTTGCGCCGGACACCCTCGGCGATGAGCGCGTCGAGGCGGTGCTCGAGCCGCACGCGGTCGGCGGCGTGCGCGAGCCCCTCGCGCCACGCGAAGCCGCCCACGTCGTGCTCGAGCAGGCTCAGCACCTGCTCGGTGAGCACGCCGCGCACCGCGGGGAACAGCTCTTCGGGCTTGAGCACGCCCTCGGCGACCAGCGCGGCGGCGGTGCGGCGCGGCGAGCGCAAGGGGCCAGCACGAAGCTCGTTGTAGCGCGCGGCGGTGATGAGGCCGGCGCGCAGCAGGCCCTCCTCGGGGCGATCGACGGGCAGCGCGCTCGTCACCAGCACGGGCTCGCCCTCTTCGAAATACACGGTGCGCACGCGCCCGTCGTCGAAGCTGACGTCGAGGACGCCGGTGACGTGCAGGTTGGCGCAGGCCCACAGCAGCGCGGGTAGCTCGCCGTCGGCGAATCGGCCGGCAGGGGGCTCGAGCGGCACCATGGTCGGCGGCGGCGGCGGTGTGGCGTCGATGGTGAGCTGTGGCAGCAGCGGATCGCCCGCCACCTGTCCATCGGCATCGGTGCTGGGGCGCAGGCGGCTGCCCACGTCGGTGCCGCTGGCGCGATCGCCAGGCGCCACGGCATCGAGGCGCCCGCTCTGGAAGGCCAGGCGCGCGCGTGTGCGCTTCTCGTCGAGCTCGCGGCGCGCGAGCTCCTCTTCGTCGCGCAGGTGGCGCAGCTTCTCGAGCTCGGCGGCAGCTTCGGCCTCGAGCCGGGCGCGCTCGGCGCGCGCCTCCGTGAGCCGTGTCTCGGCCTCGGCCTCGAGGCGGATGCGCTCCTCGGCGCGCGCGTGCTCGCGCTCGGTAGCGGACTCGATGCTGCGCCTCAGCTCGTCGAGGCGCTGCTCCTCGGTGCCGATCTCGCGCTGCCGCTCCTCGAGGAGCGCGCGCAGCTCGTCTTCCGCGCGGCTGCGCTCCTCCTCGAGGGCGGCCAGGCGCGCTTGCTCGTCGTGATCGCGTTGGGCCTGCGCCTCGGCGTCGCGGCGCAGACGCTCTTCCACGCGCCGCCGGTGCTCGGCCAGCTCCTCGAGGCGCGCGCGCTCCTCGGCCTCACGCTGCCGACGCGCCAGCTGCGCGCGCTCGAGATCGGTCTCGCGGCGCACTCGTTCACGCTCGAGCTCCTCGAGCCGCGCGCGCATCTGCCCCTCGCGCTCGGCGGCCTCGGCGGCGGCGCGGTGCGCCGCCTGCTCCGACTCCACGCGTCGCTGCGCCAGCTCGTCGAAGGCCTGCTGCGCCTCGAGCTCGATGGCGTCGCGGCGCGCCTGCAGCTCGTCGAGGCGAGCGCGCTCGCGCTCCTCGGCTGCCAGCACCTCGCTGATGGTGCGCTGCCCTTCGCGTTCGCGCAGGGCCGCCTCCTCGAGGGCGCGTCGCGCATCGATCTCGGCCTGCTTGCGCTGGTGCTCGAGCTCCGAGAGGCGCGCGCGCTCCCGCAGCTCGCGCTCGGCGGCCTCCTCGGCGGCGCGCTGTGCGCTCTCGGCGGCGACCCGCGCCGCCTGCTCGGCCTGGCGCCGTTGCTCCTCGAGCACGCGAATGCGCTCACCGGCCTCGGCGTCGAGGCGCGCCAGCTCCGCTTCTTGACGATCGACGTCGGCTTGGCGCGCAGCGGCCAGCGCCTCGGCCTCGGCGGCCTCGCGCTCGGCGGCCTCGCGGCGCTGCTCGGCGGCCTTGCGCTGCTGCTCGGCGGCCTTGCGCTGCTGCTCGGCGGTGCGCCGCTGCTCGTCGGCGGCGCGGCTGCGCTCCTCGGCGCGCCGGCTCTGCTGCTCGGCGGCATCGCGCTCAAGCTCGGCGCGCTTGCGCTCTTCTTCGGCCTTGTGGCGCTCGTGTTCCGCTCTGCGTTGCTGCTCCTCGGCGCGCTCGCGCTCTTCCTCTGCCTTGCGGCGATCTTCCTCGGCCTTGCGCTGCTCCTCGGCGCGCTCGCGCTCCTCCTCTGCCTCGCGGCGCTCTTCCTCTGCCTTGCGCTGCTCCTCCAAGGCGAGGCGCTCGACCTCGGCTTCGGCGGCGCGCTCGGCCTCTGCTTCGGCCTCGGCGGCGCGCTCGGCCTCGGCCTCGGCGGCGCGCGCCGCTTCGGCGGCGCCGTCGCGCAGCGTGGGCCCTTCGCCCGAGCGCGTGCGCGCCGCCGCGATGGCCGCCTCCACCGCTTGCAGCGCCAGCGAATCGGTGGCGTCCTCGAGCTCGCGGTCGAGGGACTCCTCGATGATCGACACGGGGCGCGGCGTGGCGTTGGGGGCGGTGGTGTCGGCGAATTCCGAAGAGGGCGGTGGGCCTTCGATCTCGTCCTCGAGCTCACCGGGCTCGGGCTTGGGCAAGACCAGGCTGGCGGGCAGCTCGGGCACCTGGCAGCCCACGTAGGTCGCGATCTTGGCGACCACGCGCTGCGCCTCGGCGGGCAAGAGGAAGAAGCCGTCGCCCCCCGCGATGAGCGCGTCGGTGGTCGACTTGATGCCCTGGTTGCCGTCGCCACAGAAGATGATGGGCACGTCGGCGCCCTGGGGCCCGGCGCGTACGGCGTCGGTGATGGGCTGCAGCGCGCCGATGGGGCTCGTGAGGTCGATGATGACCGCGCCCGGGAGATCGTCTTGCACCGCCGTGACGGCATCGGTGCCGCGGCGCGCGCCAACGTAGTCGAGGTCGCTGGCGCGCAACGCGACCGACAGGGCCTCGGCAAAGGCCGTACGGGACGTCACCACCAAGACGCGCACCGCCACGCCAGACCTCGGCGACGAGGTGGAGCGTCCTCGTCGACACGATGGCGATAGCACGCGGTGTGTGGGGGGTCCAAGTTTCGGACCGGCGCGCACCTCAGGCTACAGAAGGTGCACGGGGTCGAGATCCACGACGAGGCGTGCCTCGGCCCGCGCCAGATCGGCGCGCACCGCGGGGTCGTGGCGCAGCCCCGCCACCAGCGCGGCGCGCGCCTGGGCGCTGTGCGCGCGCACGAACACCTGCCAGCGGCTGCGCCCGTGCAGGCGCTCGAGTGGGCAGGGCGCGGGGCCGAGCACGCTGAAGCTGCCGAGCGCAAGCGCCGCCCCCGCGCGTCGCACGCGCCCGGCGATCGACGACGCGAGCGCGGCGGCGGCGCTCTCGTCGGTGCACTCGACGCGCACCAGCGCGGCGCGCGAGAAGGGCGGGTAGTGCAGCGCGCGGCGCACCTCGAGCTCGCCGGCGGCGAAGCCCTTGGCGTCGTGCTCGAGCGTGAAGCGCAGCGCCGGGTGCTCGGGCTGGAAGGTCTGGATGAGCACGCGCCCGCGCGCGCCGCGTCGGCCCGCGCGCCCCGCTACCTGGGCCAAGAGCGCGAACGAGCGCTCGGCGGCGCGAAAGTCCGGCAGCGCCAGCGCCACGTCGGCCAGCACCACGCCCACCAGGCGCACACCCGCGAAGTCGTGGCCCTTGGCGATCATCTGCGTGCCCACCAGCACGTCGACGCGCCCGGCATGCACGTCGGACAGCACGCGCTCGAGCTCGCCCTTGGCGCGCGCCGTGTCGCGATCGAGGCGAGCCACGCGCGCGTCGGGGAAGCGCGCCTTGACCTCGCTCTCGACGCGCTCGGTGCCGAGGCCGAGCAGCAGCAGGCCCTCGGTGGCGCAGGCTGGGCACGAGCTCGGCAGGCGGCGCTCGTGATCGCATTGGTGGCACACGAGACCGTGGCGTCGACGGTGGTAGGTGAGCGACACCGAGCAGCTCGGGCAGGTCTCGACGTGACCGCAGGCCTCGCACACGAGCGCGGCCGCGTAGCCGCGCTTGTTGAGGAACAAGAGCACCTGCTCGCCGGCCGCGAGCGTCTCGGCCATGGCCTCGACCAGCGGGCCCGAGAGCACCACGCCGGGCCCCTCGTCGGCGTTCATGCGGTCGCGGCGGCGCGCCTCTTTCTGCTGCCCGCGCGTGCGCAGGTCCACGATCTCCACGGTGGGCAGCGCGGCGCCATGGCGCACCGGCAGCTCGAGGTGCGTGAGCTTGCCCTGCGCTGCGTTGTGGCGGCTCTCGAGCGAGGGCGTGGCCGAGCCGAGCACGCACACGGCGCCCTCGTGCTTGGCGCGCCACAGCGCCACGTCGCGCGCGTGGTAGCGCGGGCTCTCGTCTTGCTTGAGGCTGCCGTCGTGCTCCTCGTCGACGATGACGAGCCCGAGCGCCGGCACCGGCGAAAACAGCGCCGAGCGCGCGCCCACCACCACGCGGGCGCTGCCCTCGCGCAGGCGCGCGATGGCGTCGCGGCGGTCGGCCACCGACACGCCCGAGTGCAGCGTTACCACCAAGCGCGGGTCGTCGACGGCGGCCTGCACGCGGCCGATGAGCTGGGGCGTGAGCGAGATCTCGGGCACCAAGAGCAAGGCGCCGCGGCCCTGCGACAGCGCCGTGGCCAGCGCGCGCAGGTACACCTCGGTCTTGCCCGAGCCGGTGACGCCCTCGAGGAGGAAGGCGGCCGCACGCCGCGCCGCCAACGCCCCTTGCAGCGCCGTCACGGCGCGCGCCTGCCCATCGTTGAGTGTCGTCGCCGGGCCCTGGGCGGGCAGCACGGGCTCGGCGCGCGCGCCGACGCGCACGCTGCGCTCCACTCGCAGCCGCCCGAGCGCCGTCAGCTTGGCGATCTTGCCGCGCGCGCCGCTGTGGGCCGCCTGCGCCTCGGCCAGCGTGGCGCCGCGCCCGGCGTCGACGACAAAGGCGCGCAGCCAGGCGTCGAAGGCAGCGAGCGCCGGCGCGCGCGCGGGCAGCGCCGCGCCCTCGGTGGGCACCAGCACCTCGTGGTGGCGCACGGCGCCCACGGGGCGCTGGTCCGCCACGCGCTCCACCAGGCCGCGCGCCACCAGCGCGTGCAGCCGCGCGCGGCGGGCCGCGCTCTTCACGAGCTGGCGCTCGCGCTTGCGCTCACCGGGGGCAAAGGCCGCGAGCAGCTCGAGGTCGGCGCGCGCAAGGCCGTGCGCGGCCGAGAACACGCGCGCCTGCTCGCCGCGCTCGGTGAGCGCGAAGCGCGCCTCGACGACCACGTCGGTATCGGGGGGCAGCACCAGGCGCATGCACGGCCCAAGCGGCTCGCCGTAATAGGACGCCACGAAGCGCGCCAGCGCCAGTTGCTCCGCCGTCACCACCGGCTCGTCGTCGAGCAGCTCGGCCACCAGCTTGAGATCGCGGGGCGAGCTACGCGCGTGTCGCTGCGCGTCGTCGTGGATGTCGGTCACCACGCCGACCAGGCGCCGGCCGCGCACGGGGACCTGCACGCGCACGCCCGGACGCACGCGCGCCGCCAGCGCCGCGGGCACGGCGTAGCTCAGGGCGTCCTCCAGGCCCGCCACCGGCACGGCGACGTCGACGATCACGCGGGGTCCCGTGGTGTCAGTGCGAGGCCACGAGGTGCAGCGTGACCTCGGGCGGCTCGGTGGCGCCCACCTGCACGCGCGTGTCGGGCCCGGGGTAGTAGCCTGTCAGGCTGGCGCGCATGCGGTGGGGACCGGGGCGCAGCTTGACCTTCAGGGGCGCCGTGCCGGCGGCGATGCCGTCGATGACGATGCTGGCGCCGTCTGGCGCGCTCTTGATGGTGAGCTCGACGCCGTTTGGGCCTGGATCGGGCAGCGCCGGCGCGGGAGCTGCCGTGCACGCGGCCAGCCCCACGAGGACGGCGACGAGGAGCGCGCTGGCAGCGGCCCGCGCAACCGCCGACCAGCCGGCGGCGATACCGCTCTTGGCGCGATGCGCCTCCCCTTTCCGGGCATCTGCTACCTTCCCCCCCATCCTTGAACCGAGCTGCGTCATGAGATCTGCCATCGCCCGCCTCCGCTCCCCCCTCTCTAGCGTGCCGCTGGTCGCCGCGCTTGCCCCGTTCTTGAGCGCCGCCTTGTGCGGCGACACGGCGGGCAAGAGCGGCCCCGAGCTGGTGCAGGAGCAGGCCTGCATCGCCAACATCGACAAGCAGGACTACGACGCCGCCGAGACGCGCTGCGAGCTGTGCCTGGAGTTCAACGAGCGCAACGCCGAGTGCCTGAACGGCCTTGGTCTCATCTGGTATGCCCGCGGCGACGACGAGCGCGCGCGCAAGCACTGGGTGCACGCCATCCGCGAGAACAACGACTTCGCGCAGCCGCGCTCGAACATGGGCGTGCTCGAGTTCGAGAACCAGAACTACGGCGAGGCCGCGAGCCACTTTCGTCTGGCGGTGGAGATCGACCCCCGCTTCTTGCCGGCCCGCTACAACTTGGCGCTGTCCTACCTGCGCATGGGACAGAAGGCCATCGTCGACAAGAAGGACCCCACGCCGCACTACAAGAGCGCGGAGACGGAGTATCGCAAGATCTTCGAGCTCTACCCCGAGCACGCGCAGAGCTACGGCGACATGGGCGTGGTCATGAGCTACCGCGCCGAGCACGTCGCCACCACGGAGAACCAGAAGAAGCAGTTCGTGGAGGACGCCGAGCAGTACTACGTGCGCTGCCTCGACCTGATGCCGGCCAACAAGGAGTGTCGCGCCAACCTGGCGCACATGCTCTTGGCCATCGGCCGCTTCGACGAGGCGCTGTTCCACTTCGTGCAGTGCCTGGCCGTCGACAAGAACAACCCCATCTGCGCCGACGAGATCCAGCGCGCCTACGCAGGCAGCGCCATGAAGGGCGAGGCGCTCAAGAAGTACATGGACCAGCTCATCGCGAACCCTGGCTACGGTCAGGGCCACTACGGCTTCTGCCTGGCGCTGTTCGACAAGGGCCTGGTGGAGCAGGCCGTCACCGAGTGCGAGAACGCGCTCAAGCTCGACGATACGCTGTGCCTGGCCCACTACCAGCTCGCCAAACACTACAAGAGCGTGCTCAACCGCGATCTCGCGCTCGAGAACTGCCGCGGCCTCATCCGCTGCGCGGGCGAGAGCAAGCACGGCTCCGAGGTGGCCGACTGCAAGGCCATCGTGCAGGCCTTGGAAGTGCAGTAGGCCGAAGATTCCCGGGCCAACCGCGATCAGCATCACCGCTTCTCGCCGGTGGCTCCGATAGGGTATCCCACCCTTCGGACCCCCCCCGCATGCCTCCCGTCAAGCTCCAGGTGGTGATGACGATCCCCGGCAAGGATCCGCGGGAGTTCGAGTACGAGTTCGACCAGGACAAGATCTCCATCGGGCGCGACCAGACCAACGACATCCAGGTGCCGCTCTCGACGGTGAGCCGCGTGCACTGCACCTTCTCTCATGAGAACCGCGAGTGGTACCTCGAGGATCTCAAGTCGACGCACGGCACGCGCCACAACGGCAAGCCCGTGGGGCAGGGTGGCAAGAAGCTGTTACGCGACCTCGACGTCGTCGAGCTGGTGCACTTCAAGATCACCTTCCACGCCGAGAAGCAGCGCTCGCAGGACTACTCGGTGGAGAAGACCGAGGCGCTGGCCAGAAAGATGGTCGAGGAGGTGCTGGCGCAGATCGGCAACGACCCCGCCGCCATGCCCTACCTGCGGGTGATGAACGGCCCCGAGGAGGGCAAGAAGCTCAACATCGGCCCCGACATCGTCGAGGCCACCATCGGGCGCGGCAGCGACTGCGACTTCCAGATCAACGACGCCAACGTGTCACGTCGGCACGCCATCATCCGGCGCGACTGGAACGACATCACCGTAGAGGACGCCGGCAGCAAGAACGGCGTGGTGGTCAACGACCGGCGCATCACGCGCCCCACGGCGCTGCGCGATCGCGACGAGATCATGCTCGGCGCCATGCGCCTTACCTACATCGACCCTTCCGCGAAGTTCCTGGGCAAGCTCGACGACATCCCGGCCTTCCAAGAGCAGCTCACCAGCGCCGAGGGCCCCGAGGAGCACGACCCCGACGACGAGGGCGACGACGAGCCCGGCGCCCACGAGGAGGGCGGCGAGAGCGGCGGCTCCGATGAGGGGGCGGGCCCCGAGCCCGCGCCCGAGCCCCCGCCGGTGGCCCCCACCGCCCCCACCAAGACCGCGCGCATCCAGGGCACCGCCGTCGCCGACGAGGAGGGCCCCGAGCCCGGCCCCTTCGATGATGACGAGGAGCCGCCCCCGCCGCCGCGCGCCGTGGGGCCCGTGGAGATCGGGCTCATCGTGCTGGCGGTCATGGCTATCGCGGGGCTCGCCTTTGGGGTCGCCTTCCTGTTCTTCCAGCAGTAGCTTTGCCGCGTGTTGAAAGGCGCTACCCCAGCCTCCAACGACGACGAGGCCCTGGTCGCGGCCGCCCAGGCCGGGGACTACCCGGCCTTCGAGGAGCTGGTGCGGCGCCACCAGAAGAACGTGTACGCCTTGGCGCTCGGCATGCTGCGCAACACCGCCGAGGCCGAGGAGGTGGTGCAGGAGACCTTCCTATCGGCGTTCTCGCACCTGGCCACCTTCCGCGGCGACGCGCGCTTCTCCACCTGGCTCTTTCGCGTGGCCTCGAACCACGCGCTCATGCGCCTGCGCAAGAAGAAGCCCGAACCCCAGGGCGACAGCTACGACCTGGAGCCGCGCCTCTCCACGGCCGGCACCTCGCCCTTCGACGCCCTGACCCAGTGGGCAAGGCGCCCGGACGACGCGCTGCACAGCCGGGAAGTGGAGGGGGCCTTGGACGCCGCCCTCGGTCGCTTGAGCGCCGACGACCGCAGCCTGATCCTGCTGCGGGCCTTCGAGAGCGCATCGCACGAAGATCTGGCGCATCAGTTCAACACAACGGTGCCGGCCATCAAGAGCCGCCTGCATCGAGCTCGGCTATTGTTAAGGCAGCTCCTTGACGAGGGGCTACGAGGGAAAGCTCCGCGATGAGCGCGCCCGACGACGACAAGAAAGAGCCGCGGCCCTTCGACTGCCGCCAGCTCGTGGGCTTGCTCGGCGACTACGTCGACGAGCAGCTCCCTGACGAGGTGCGCGCCGCCTTCGACGACCACATCGCGCAGTGCGCGCCCTGCGTGGCGTTCCTGCGGCAGTACCGCTTCGCGCCGGTGCAGGCGCGCGCCACGCTCTTGCAGAAGGTGCCCGCCGACCTCGAGAACCGCCTGTTGTCGTTCTTGGGCGACAAGTGCCGCGGCAAGAAGCCGGGCGAGTAGCTGGCTCAGGGCAGATCGCTGTAGCCGATGAGCGCGCGATCGTTGACGTCGCCGGGCTCGACGGCGATGGCGGTGACGACGAGGGGCGAGGCCTTGTCGTTGGGGTCGGCGCGCTTGGTCACCACCAGGCGCGATACCTGGCCGTCCTTGGTGTCGATGATGATGCCCGAGCGATCCGGCGTGAAGTTGAAGCGGCCCCGGTCATCCCAGTCGAGGAAGCAGGCCATGCCCGGTGAGGGCTCGGGCCGGCTGCCGCGCGGCACGTAGAAGCCCGTGCGCTTGAGGTAGTGCATCAGGTTCGAGGGCGAGCGGAAGAAGTAGGCCTGGGTGGGAGCGTTGGCCCCGCCGCCGATCTTGCGGTAGCCGCTCTCGTCCTTGGCGAAGTCGCGCTCGAGGCCGTCCTTGAGCCAGGGGCTGCCCGCCACCATGACGACGTCGATGGCGCACAGGGGCGAGCGCACCGGGTCGAAGGGCTCGGGGGAGCGGGCCCCCAGGAGGGCCCTGGCGGCCTCCAGGATGTGCGCGCGCCGCTGCAGGCGCGCGGGGCTCGGCTGGATGTCGGCCACCATGCCCATTGGTAGCGAGGACGGCGGCTTGGCGGCAAGTCTGTCCCACCCTTGGCGGCCGCGGGCGCGGCACCGCGTCGGTGGGACGCGGGCGGACGCCCGTTGTGCTCGCGGGATCGGCGTGGGACAACGACGCCACCGGGGCGTAGCTCAGCTTGGTAGAGCGCCAGTTTTGGGTACTGGAAGTCGCACGTTCGAATCGTGTCGCCCCGACCATCTTTTCAACCACTTGCAGACGTCGTCGCCGGGGATTTCCCAGTTTTCGACGTCAATTCGACTGGGAAATCCCAGTTTTCCCAGTCTCGGCATCCGTCGTGCCGAGCAACCCGAGCGCCTTCGCGACCGCCTTGTTCTTCTCCTCGAGCGTGACGTGGCTGTAGTGCTCGGTCATCGCCGTCGTCGTGTGGCCCGTCATGGACCGCGCGACGATGTCGCCCGCCGCTTGGCGCGCGAGGTTGTTGAACGTGCGCCGCATGGTGTGCGAGGTGACGTGCTTGCGTAGACCCGCTCGCTCGGCGCACCGGGCGAGGGGCTTGGTGAGCACGTTCGAGAACCGCAGGCGAGGCGCGTTGCTCGCCGCCACCGGGTCGCCGTCGACGTCGATGGCGACCTCGTCGTCCCTGGTCTTGGTCGCGAGGAACAAGAACCCCGTCTCGAGCCCGGGCACCTTGCGCTCCCGCTGCCACTTCGCGTGCGCATGCAGGATCTCGCCGACCAGCGGGTGGAGCGGCACCGTTCGGCGAGAGCGCGTCTTGGTCGGACCCACGACGCCCTTCACCTGAGACTTGCGCACGTGGATGAGCCCACGCTCGAAGTCGATGTCGTTCCACTGCAGCGCGCTCAGCTCGCCGAACCGCATGCCCGTCGTGAACCCGACCCAGATCATGGCGCGCATGTCCGGGCTCTCGTGTTGGGTCTCGTCGAGCAGGCGGCCGAGCTCTTCACGCGTGAGGACCTCCTTCTCGATCGGCTCCGCGCCGCGCACACGGAAGCGAAGCCCGTGCGTCGGATCGGTCTTGAGATCGGCGAGCACGAGCGCGTCCTTCAGCATCGTCCGGAACGTCGCCCACACACCCGCGAGGGTCTGCTTCGCGTACGGCTTGCCGTTGTTCTGAAGGTCACCGAGCCCTTCCATCCACATGACGAGGTCACGCCTCGTCAGCGCTTGCAGCTCAATCTTCCCCATCCTCGGCAGGACGAAGCTGTTGAGCACGTGGACGTGTTGCTTGATGACGTGCACGCGGTTTCTCCCGGTCTTCGCCAAGTGCCCGATCCAGCGTTTGGAGTAGTCCGAAAGGATCTCCCTCCTCACGATGACCGGATCGATGCCGAGCGTCCTCATCTGCGACTCTCGTTGCACCTCGTCGCGCAGGTCCTCTTTGAGGTCTTCGCGCGCGCGGATTGCTTCGGTGAGGGCCCCTTTCACCCTCACCTCTTTGTCCTTCTGCTTGCCCTCCGTCGGGTCGGTCACCGTGACCCGTACCAGGTAGTCGTCCTCGCCCACCCGGCGAATTCCGGGGTGGGCTGTTTTCTTTGGTTTCCTCATCGTCGCACTCCGTGGTGGTGCGCAACGCCGAGGAGTCAGCCCGTGTCGTCGACAGAGTACCGACGCGGACTTGGCGGTCAAGATCGGCGCGCGTGAAAAGTGGTGTTCGCCCTCGACGAGCCGAGGGCACGATCTGCCGCCGGGTCAGCGCCATCCGCAGCGCGTTCACCGACGGGTAGCCGAGGTAGGCCGCCGCCTCCTCGATGCTGAGGAAGCCGCGATCGATCGCTGGCAGGGAAGGCTGCGCCAGGCCGAGCGCCGCGAGCACGTCGCGCCAGAGGTAGAGCTGCACGCCGTCCTGCAGGCTTGCGGGCTTCACGTGGGCGTCGAGCCACGCCGCGTCGAACGGGCGCGGCAGCGCGGCCAGCACCTCCGTGCGCACGAGGACGCCCTCGGGCACGTACGTCATCCGCACGGCGGATCGCAGCAGGCGCGTCACGTCGCCGGAGGGCAGCTCTCCGCGCAGCAGGTTGCGCAGGTCGAAGACCCCGGAGCGGTCCGCGTTGGGCACGCTTGGACAAGTCGAATTCCGGGCGCACGCTCCTCAGCGGCCGCTGTGACGCGCGCACGCACGGGAGCGCTTCACCAAGCGCGCAATCGAGGAGTTCAAGGCGAACAAGGGTGACCCCGCCGAGCGCGACCGCACGCACGCGGCCTACGCCGTGGTCTTCTCGGCGCTGCGCGAGGACCCGCCCGCACAGAGCATCGGCGAACTCAAACAGCGCATCGAGGGCTTCAGCGCGCAGCACCCGCCGACGGGGCGAGCGGCGAACGGCTGCGAGGGGCGAGCGCCCGCACCGCGGCAGCGGAGCTTCGCCGAGGTCGCGCGGGAGGAGCCGCACCCGGCCGTCGAGCACCAGGCGGAGACGGCGCTCGCGAGCCTGCGCGGCCTCTCGCCTGCGCTCCGCGCGTCGATCGAGGCCTCGGCCCGCGAGCCGATCCTCGAGGGCCGCTACACCCAGGCCTCGGCGCGGGACGCCCTCCCCGACGCTGTGCGCGAGCTGCAAGCGGACAAGGACGAGCGCAGCACCGTCCACACGCTCACCCTCGCGCTCATCGCCGGGAAGCCGGAGCACCTCGGGCCGCCTGAACGAGATTCCGACCAAGTGCTCATCGCCTCAAGAGGCGAACCACACCCGAGTGAAGGCGTGCGCCAGCACCACATGTAGCCGCGGAACTCGCGTTCGACGTAGCCCTGCAGCTCGAAACCGTGCGCACCTTTCGCGCACGGCACGCTTCGTCGAGGAACGATGCCGACTCGGCGGGTGTCAGTCGCCAGCTGTCACTTTGGTCCGCGGAGATGCGCCTCTTCCATCGGGTTGCTAGGCGCACACTCACCTCGCGGGGTGAGCGCGGCAAGGTGTATCCTGCCAGGGCGATGGCCGGCTGCTGCGAATCTCCCCAGACCGATGCTCTCCGGGGAGAGTCGGGCGCTTCTCCCGCCCGGTCGTCGGCGCCCGCTGTGCCAGGGTCGGCCGGCCGACACCCCCTTTGCCACTCCTATCCCCAACCGACTTCAAGCGTGCAGGGTGAACGGGTCAGCGCACATGTCAGGGCTGCGCGGCCGGGCGCGGCGCGCGGCCATCTGTCTGCGGATCCGCTTCCGGCTGACCCGTTTGGCCGCGCATCTGCGTGTCATCGGGAAGGAGGCCGCACGTGCCCGACAAGCCAACCCCACGACCATGGTCGACCAACGAGCAGCAAGTCATCTCGAACCTCGTGACGCAGTACGGCAGTTACCTGTTCGCCATCGCGGTGCGCCGGACCCGCGATCCCGATCTCTCCCAAGACCTTGTTTCTGAAGTGTGGGAGGGCGTGATGAGTGCGCGCGATGGAGTCGATTTCGAGCGCAACATGAAGTCGTACCTGGCGAAGGCGCTGAGCAACTGCATTGCTGAGCATTTCCGCAAACCCAGTACGAAGCAGACCGTGCGACTGGCGCAGTCGTCGTCGTCACGGACCGCAAACAACGCAGCGCGAGCCGCGTCGGTTGTACATAAGACGGGGCCGCAAGAGATCGTCGCGCGCAACGAGGCGCAGCAACGCCTTCGTGCGGTGGCGGAACAGGTGTCGGCGCAGCTGACGGACGACGAGCGAACAATCCTGACGTTCGCCGGCATGGACGGCTTCGACCTAAATGACACGGCAGAGATCTTGAACATCAAATACGAAGCGGCGAAAAGCAGGCTGAGGCGAGCTCGCGTGCGCGCGCGCGAAATCGCCACCGGTCTCCTGGGGCAGAACCCATGAGCGACGACGACTCCCGCGACGGCGACGTCATCGACGGCGACGTAATCGACGGCGACGTCATCGACGACGACGTCATCGACGGCGACGGCGACGTCGCCTACGTGCTGCGCTGCGTCTTCTCGCACGAGGCCACTGCACAAATTGTCGCCGATGCCATCGAGGGGCAGACGGGGCGCATCCTTCACAAGAACGGCGAGCCCGCGTTTGTGCTGCAAGAGCGTCTCGGTGGCGGTTCCTACGGCGTCACCTACAGCGCCGAGCGCAGCGGCGACGGCTCGCGCGTCACCGTCAAGCTCCTGGCACCGCGGGCGGACTTTGCGCGCGAGGCCAGCTTCGGACGCTATCGCGGGCCGCACTTCCCTGTCCTCGTCGATCAGGACCAGCATCACGCACCGCGTTGGATCGCGATGGAGTGGATTGAATCAACCGTCGAGAAGCGCTTCGACGCAGGTGAGCTCGACGCCACGCAGGCGTTCAAAGCGGTGCAGGGGACCGCGCGCGCATTGCTACAGGTACACGCAGCAGGCTGCATCCACGACGACGTCTACTGGCGCAACGTCGGTTTCCACGACAACGTCGCCGTGCTGTTCGACTTCTCGCTATCGCGCAACGTGCAAGGCGATCCCGCGCAGCTTGCAAACGAAATGCGCGAGTTCGTCATGCGTGTGCAGGAGTTGTTCGCGGCGTTCAACGATAAGGACGCTCTCACGGCGCTCGCGCCCTTCTTCGAGCGCGGCGCGGGCACTGACCTGACCGCGTCCGATGCGGAAGCGATGCTTGCGCTGGCGTCGAACGCGTACGCCAACCGCGAGGTGCAACAGGCGCTCGACATCTCGCAAAGTGAAGTGGGCGTCGTGCGCCGCTCGATGGGTTGGTGGAAGCGCGCTGCCGCCGCCGTCGCCGCCGTCGCCGCCGTCGTCGTCGTCGTCCTGTTGGTGCGCGACAATCGTGACCAGCGTGGTATGGCGCTCATCGCCAAGTCGCAGGTCGAGCTGACGCGCGACCCGGTGTTCGCGACCCATCTCGCGAAGGAAGCGCTCGCGATCCATCCCGACAGCAATGCGGCGAAGAGTGCGCTTATCGCCGCGCGCGAGACCCCGCAGGTGGTCGATGTCGTGGCCCTCCCACCGCGACCGTCCGGCCCCATCGATCTCGGCGCGGCGATGGCGACGGCACCGCGAACATCGCGCCTCGTATTCGCGTGGAGGCGCGACAATCAAGCCACCGTGTTCGACACCGATTCGTGGCGCCGGCTCGGTGCCCTCGAGCACCCGGAGATCACTGATGTCGCCGCAACCTCTGGAGACTACCTGTTGACCAGCGGAGGATCGTTTGTGCGCCTCTGGGACGCGCGCACGTTGAAGCTCAAACGCTCGGTGCGCACCACGGGTCGCGCGTACATGGACAACGGGGGTCCGTTCTCGGCAGATGACAGCGCATTTGTCGTCATCGAGCGCTACGGACAGCTGGCAGGGCGGGAAGCCGTTGTCTACGACGTCAACGGGAGCGTTCGTCTGCGGGTCTCTCTGCCGCCAGGGTGGTCACTTCCGGCGATCTCGCCGAAGGGCGACGGCCTTGCCTTCACTGATGGCCATGCGATCCACGTCGTCACAATGGAAGGCGACCGCGCGTGGCCGGTGGAGAACATCGATTGCCCTGGCCCGCTCGCGCTCCTTGGCGATGGCAGTGTGGTGTTCCGATCCTGCGATTCTGGTGCGATTCGTTGGCTGCAGGACGGGCGCGTAGACACCGTGGCTAGTCTCGACGCGATGCGCGACCGGCACATCGCTTCGCTGCGGTCGAGCACCGAAGGGGAAGTTGTGACGGCGATTGGGGTCACTAACCTGGTGCACCTCGTGCGCGGCGCCGCCGACGAGCCCTGGTTGGTGCGACATCATGAGGGGGACGGCGCGACGCTGCTGTCGGTCGACTTCGGAAGGTGTGGGGATAGCGATCGGTCGTACGCCGCCTTGCACGTGAGCGGCATCGTCGACGTCGGCGACGCGAGCTCGCCGCAGCTGCAGCAGTTCATTGTGGGCGCGCCTGCAGCGCTGATCGCAGGCTTGGCATCCTGGAGTCCAAGCCCACGCGCTTGCAGCATCCACGAGCGCGGCGGGGGCGTTGCTGTGCTCACGCACGCGGACAACCTGCGGGTCTTGCGTAGTGCGCTTGGAAAAAACCGGTTCACGCTGCGGTTGCGGCCGACGGAAGGCGCCGTGTCGCGTGGCCCGTTTCTCAACACGGACCGTTCGATGCATGAACAATTGGGGTACCTCGATCGCACCTCGATTGACCCCGCCATCGCAAACCAGATACGGCAGCTGGTTGCAGAGAATGGTATACTCGAGGTCGCGACGACATCGTCGATGACACGCGCATTGGTGATTGCCGCCAACGACGTCGTGCGCGTATACGAACAACAGCCAGGAGAATCACAGCTCGTAGTTTCCACCACGGTGCCGATCCGCGCGATCCCTACGGTGTCCGGGTTTCCCGCGTGGATGGGTACGGACGCCACTGGCACAGTGGCACTGCATGTGACTACCGCCCCGATGGCGCTCATGTCGCTCTGGCGCGCCGATGGGCACGTCGAGACGCTGCCGCTATCGTTTGAGGGCGGCCACCTACAGGCGGTCGCGCTCGGTCGGACAACACCAACGCTCTACAAAGTTCACCAAGGAAGTGTCGAGCTTCGCAGCGTCACCGACCCAGCTACCGTGCAGGGCGTGCTTCGGATCGCCCTTCCAAACGAACGCGGCGTCCGCATCGTCCGACTGGAGGAACTCGCGAATGGGAAGCTGCTTGTCGCCTACGGCAGCGATCGGTTGCACCGCTACGGGAGGGATTTTCCCGGGCCCATGACGGGATTCGGCATCGTCGTCGTTCCGGACCTTCGTGTCGGCGGTGACGTATTCGACGTCAAGTTGACCGACATCCGTACCTGCGACGGGGCTGGTGTAGCGCTCACCGCCTATGCCATCTCAATCGAAGGCAGCGTCGCCATCGCGTGCGATGATGGCACTGTCGTTGTCGCGCGCGCCGGAAGCAACGAACCGCAGAGAATGACCGTAAACGGTGTGGTGCGCGATATCGCACTACAGGGGAGCACTGTCCTCGTGGGTATCGAAACCGCTCGCGCGTTCGACGAAGCGACCGCCACCGGGCGCGTCTACAAAGTCTACCTCGACGGTGACACGGACGACCCCCTTGTCATCCCTACGAGCCGCGCCGGCATCGACGACCAGGGAAAGCACATTTTGTTCGAGGCCCCCGATGGCGCGTGGGAAGTCCTGCCGCTCGATGGTGCCGCGTTGGCTGCGACGACGACGCCAGTCTACATGTCCGCCGATCTCAGGCGCCAACATGGCCTTTGACCTCGCGCGCGCACACGCGCGCCACAGTCTGCGCCTGGTGCGTAATCCGAGCGATCTCGATTTGCAGCTCGATGGCCTCGGCTTCATTGCCGCCCTCGTCGGCGAAGCCGTCGCACGCGGCGCCGTCGTCGTCGCGTTCAACGATGTCGCATCGTTCTCCACGGCAACTGCGCGCTATGTGGTGGCAGGTGCCGATGTCGTCCGCGTCGCACGCGATGGATTGTCGCGGTTGTCGCACGCGCGATCGCTGTTCGATGTCGTCGTTGGTGCGCCCGTGGCCTTGGCACACGTCGTTGGCTGTGACGTCGTCATCTCCATGAGCAGCGCGGTCGAGGCGGTGTTCCAAAAGGCTACGCAGATCCAGAAGCGCCAATCGAGCTGACCCGATCAGCATCGGCCGAGCGTGTTCTCTTTATGCGGGTTCACTTGCGAACCCGCGAAGGGAGACGCGATGCTTCATTGGCTGATTGGCTTCATCATCGTGATCGTCGTCGCTGGCGCGGGTTGCGCCACGACGCCGGCGGCGTCATGGCAAAACACCCAACCCCAGATGCCGGCGCTGCCGCGTGATCACCGCCTCGTCGAAGCGGTCGAGGCGACGTTCCGCGAGGGCGCGGCGCAAGCTGGCGTGTTTGGTGCGCTATTGCAGCCGGACGCCGTGCCCGACGATGACACCCGCAACCGGCTGGCGATGATCGCTTGGGAGCAGCACGGCAGCGCGCTCATGGAGGCGGCGCCCCCTGATGTGGTCGCTGCCGAGGTGCTGGTCGCACGCGCGACCCGCGGAACGTGGCGGTTGTATCTGTCGGATAGCACGTTGCGCATCGTCGCGGACGCAGCACGCGCGCTGCTCGAGCGCGGTGATGCTCCCGTGGCGCGCGAGGTGTGCCTCGCCGCTCTCGACATGATGACTCCGAACGCGGTCACCAAGCAGAGGCGCTTGATGCTTCTCGCCGTCGTCGTGAGCGCGGCTCGCAGCGCCGGCGACGACGCGGTCAAGCTGGGCAAGCGTCTGCAAAGCATCGAGGGCGAGCCGATCCAACTGCTGCGCATTGAGGGCGAGTTGCCGACCGGCGCCTTTACGGACGAAAGCGCGCGGCAGCTCGACGTCATCGACGGCTTTACCTCGCTGCCGGGCGCGAACAAAGCCGAACGCCAGCGCTTCGAGCACGAGCGCAGCCGCTGGGCCCGCGTCGCGGCCCTCGAACAAGTTCCCTTTCTTCTTGGAGGAGGTGGCCAATGAACACACACAAGCGGTTCGTCTTCGTCAAGCTCGCGTTCGTCGTCGCGTTCGTCGTCGCATTCGCGGAGCGGGCGCTCGCCGCCGAGCCGCGCGCGATCGAGAGGTCCGCCTTCAAGCTGGCGACCGTCGCCTACAACAAGTCGCTCGCTACCCACAGCAAGCGCGAGGACGAGCTGCGCGGTGCCGTGACCACCGCCAACACGCTCGTGGGGGAGCAGCTGGGCCTTTGGCAAACGTCGGGCTGCACAGCGCGCACGGACTCCGAGACGTGCGCGGCGATCGCAAATGCATGGGGCGATGCCGCTGGCCAATGGGCGCTCGCACTCGCCGATCTCCTTGACGAAAGCGCCAAGCGCGAAGCCGATCGCGCCAACAAGGCCCTAAACGTCGCGACGGCAGCCGGCCGACTGCCGCCGTCGACGCAATCGCGCGGCAAGACGAATCAACCACCGTCACCCGTCGAAAAGCAGATCAAGGCCGGCCTGGGAACCGCGGAGGCGCCGTCGGGCAAACGCCGCGAGCGACGTCGCGCCGCGATCAACGGCTCGATCGCAACGCTGCTCGGCAGCGCCGAGGTCGAGGGCGGCATCGACAGCGTCGCCACCACCGCCGCAAAGCGCGCCGTCGAGCACGCGAAGAACGCGCAGGACGATGCAGAGGACGCCCACGCCCTGCGCGGTGCCGCGGAGCTTGGCACGATGACGCTCGATCCCGTCGCCGACCTCGGCGCTGTCGACTTCGACGAGCTGCAACCGCTGCCCGGCCTCGGAGGGTCGCCATGAAAGCCGACCTGCTCTCGCTCGCGGTGAGCGTGCTGTTGCATGCCGCCGCGCTCGGCAGCCAAGCCTGCAACGCCACAAACTCTCTGGCGCGCTCGGAGGTGGGCGCTCGCGTGCAGCTGAGTGTCGAGGCGAGCCAAGCGGGTGCTCCGTCGTCGGCAGGGACGTCGGCACCGCCGACCGCGGCGAGGTCGCTGGCGACAGCGCCGACGTTCCCCGAGCACAAGTCCTCGGTGCGTCTCTCGCGCCGCCCCGCAGAAAAGCAGCCCGCGCACCAGCCACCAACGCCCTCGCAGCCTTCGGGTAGTAAGGCAGATCCTGCGCCCCGTGCCGGCTCGCTCGACGTCGCGGGGTTGCGTCTCTCGTTTGAGGGTGCGTTCGAGAGCGTGCTCGTCGCGCAAGGCGCGGTGGCATTGGGTACTACGTCACGTGGCATGGTCAATGTGTCCCGATGCGTGCGCAACGCGACGAGCGGTTGCGATGCGCCCGGCGGTATCGACACCGCGCTCGATGCCGCCACCCGCGATGGCCGGGTGCTGGTGCTCGATGCTGGCGTCGAGGTGGTGCGCGCAGTCCGCGCCGTCGTCGACGTTGACGGCGTGGTCATCGCATTACCCACGGCGTTGTTGGCGGACTACGCCGCGCGTGCCGGCGGAATCTGCACGACCTCAAGCGCGACTCTGCGCTTCGATCTGCAAGGGGGCGTCGCGATCGCATGCACAAGGAGTTCGCCATGATTTGGCTGGTGCTTGTCGTCGCCACGCAGGTGAGCAGTGTGTGCGACGCAACCGAGATTCAACGCTTGCGCAACGACGTCGCGCAATACGCATCGTTCGTGCCGGGCAGGCGCACGCTCGTGAAGCTTCGCGCGCAGCGCTGCTACGGCGTCACGCACATGGCCACGCCGCTACCATTGTCCGCGCGCGCCAAGATCAGCTCTGGCTTCGGTCCACGCGCTAGTCCATTCGATCGGCGCCGCCGACAACACCACCAAGGCGTCGACTATACCGCTGCCTACGGAACCCCCGTGCGCGCAGTGGCAGACTCCGTCGTCGTCGCAGCGGGTTGGCACGGAGGCCTCGGGCTACGTGTCGTGTTGCGCCTGCTTTCCTCTCCGGACACCGAGGTGATCTACGGCCATCTCTCGCGCATCGACGTTGAGCCGGGCCAAATCGTTGAGCGCGGGCGCGTCACTGGCCTCCTCGGTAGCAGCGGCGCGAGTACCGGCCCGCACTGTCACGTCGAAGTTCACGTCGGCGGACGTGTAATCGATCCCTGCTCCGTCCTTGGTTGCGCGCGTTGATTCGCTGTTGACGCCTACGCCGCCTTCTCGGTTCTCGGTCTCGGTCGACGCCGCGGCATTGCCGCCAGCGGCTGCTTTCAGGGCGCAAGCGTGCCGCGAACGACACCCAGCGCGGACTCACCCCGCGTCGGTTAATGGGCGGGGACGCGCGCCTCCTCGCGGCGTAGCGCCTCCCGCTAGGCGAACGCGTCCAAAGCTGGCCGGGGGAGCGGCGGACCCTTCCGGGCGTTCGCGCGCGCGACGGGCCCCGCGTGCGGCACGGCTGGCAGGAGCTCATCGAGGCGTGAGGCGCGCCAGCTGCTTGTCAGCTTGGTGAACTCGCTGCGAAGGTACGCCCACTGGTTCACGCCGGGGACGATGTCCCGATCGTTGTTGAAATTCGAAGCGGCGACCCTGTGAATCACTACGCGGCCTTCCTGTGTTGATCAACGGCCTCGGCACCGTCGCGAGCCCGCAGCGCAGCGACGAGCGCGCGCATGCCCGCGTGGCCTCGAAGGCGTCGGAAACCTCGTGCGTGCTCGACGAGCGAAGCGCCGACCCAGCGCAAGATCATCGTCCCGCCCTTCCATGTCGTCACCCGCTTGCAGACGCGACGGATGCCGCCGTTGAGGTTCTCGATCGGGTTGGTCGTCGACAGCGTGCGCGTGAGGGCGTCGGGCAGAGCGAACTTCTTGATCGTGAGCGTCTCCTCGAGACCCTCGCGGACGGACGCGGCAGCCGACGGGTGGTCCTTCTCGAGTGCGCGGGCGAGGTTCTCGAGCTGACGACGAGCGCGATCGATCTCCTTCGTCTTGTACGCCTGGCGGATCACCTTCTTCGTGTTCGCCTGCATCGCCTCGGGCAGGTGCTCGACGACGTTCCGGCATTTGTGCACCTGGCAGCGCTGCACGACAGCCTTCTTGCCGAAGACGTCGCCCACGGCCTTCCGCAGCGCTTTGCCGCCGTCGATGACGACGAGGATGGAGCGATCCGTGGGCATGCCTCGATCGCGCAGGTTCGTGAGCAGCGCAGTACACACGGGGCCGTTTTCCGTCGCGCCCTCGTGCATGCCAAGGATGTGCTTCTTGCCGTCCACGTCGATGCCGAGCGCAATGAGGACGACGTGGTCGCTGAAGACGATGCCGTCGATCATGAGCGCGACGAGGTCGATGCCCTTGAGATCGGCGTCCATCATCTTGTCGAGCTGCGCCTGCGTGAGCGCAACGAACCGGCGGCTCACGGCGCTCTTGGATGTCCCTCGTGTCTTGACCTCGTCGTCGTCGACATCCTCGAGCGAGCGTGCGTACTTGCGCGTCGACACGCCGATCACCATCTGCTTGACGGCTCGTTCGTGGAGCGCGTCGTCGCCCGCGAGAATCTCCCACGTCCGCAGCTTCACCTCGTGGCCGTCCTTGCCGATCACCCGCGGACGCTTCACGGCGACGCGCCGGCCTCCGAGGGCGAGCTCGGCGCCGTCGGCATGGCCACCCCTCGACGCCGTACGTGCCGTCGAGTGGACGTAGCGCGGCCCGCACAGCTTCTCCCGCTCGGCCTCGAGCATCTTCGCGAGGACACTCATGCCCGCGCCGACGACGATCTCATGCAGCTCGCGCCCGACGATCTCGGGGATGTCCAACACGAGCTGCTGGACCCCCTGGCGCACTTCCGACTTCTTCGTGATCTTCTTCATGGCGGTTCCCTCTCTCAAGAAGCCCGAGCCTGCGCTCGGGCGAGTTGGAGCCGCCACTTCAATTTCAACAGGAACCGGGACAGCGCCTCACGCCGGGGCGCTGTAGGTTGTGAGGATTGCGTAGAGCGTAGCGGCGCGTCACGAGCGCGACAGGATCGCGCAGCGTGCGCGCGAACATCCTCAGCAGGCGCGTCACGTCGCCAGGCGGTAGCGCCCCGCTAAGCAGGGTGCGGAGGTCGACGGATCCCGAGCGGTCCAGGTCGGCCACTCCCGGACAAGTCGAATTCCGGGCGCTTCCTCCCCAGCGGCCGCTGTGATGCTCGCACGCACGGCTGGCGGGGAGATCGGCGCGGCGCGACCTGCGGCACCGTTGACGGTCAGCGGCCCTCAGAGCCACTTCGGCACTGGCGCTCCCTTGCCTTGGTACCAGGCCAGCAGCCGCTTGCGATTCCCGGGGGCGCTGCCCTCGGGGATCGAGCCGTCGCTGCTGTTGCGAAGTCCGAGGAACGCCATCGCGTTATCGCCGAAGAACCACGACGGGAACTCCGGGCCGAGATCCTTGAACAACGCATCCGTTCCGAGCTGATTCGCGACGCTACGCAGGTATTCTCCCGGATCCGTCACGAGGTCGTTCATGAAGAAGTCCGTCCCGTAGATGAGGTGGCGGCGCAGGTCGCGGCCGGGTCGCTGCAGTGCGGCGACGAGCCTGGTCATTTGCTGGCTCGGCAACGGGGACTGCGCGTCCGAGATATCGAACCAGACCCGGTCTTGGTACTTATGCGCGAGGTCGCCAGCGAGGTCGACCCAGTAGCGGCCCTCGTCGCCGACCTTGCTCTTCGACGTTCCGCCGAAGTGACCAAGGCACACGTGCAACGCCTTGAACCTGTCGAGCACCGGCTCCCACCGGTCCGGCCTCGAGAACTCGGCGAACTGCTTGGCGAAGAGGTTGGAGCTGCCCGTGTGAACAAGGACAGGCACGCGCTGCTCATCGCACCAACGGTACAGGCGCCGCAGTGCGAGGTCGATCAAGCGCCTCGTGTCTCGCTGCAACGGGTGGCTGCTGGGGAGGCCAGCGTTGTTCCAGACCGTGAAGCCGTTCGGCGGGTAGATCTTCACGCCGATGAAGCCGTGCTCCTGTATGGCCGCGCGGACGACGTCGAACGGACCGCCGTCCAGGCGTGGTGCGTCTGCGTCCCATCTCCTGAATTCGTCCTCGGGATCGCCGCCGATCGCCGCGTAGCGTGGGTTTGGGCTCTCGGCGTACGGGTTAAACGGCACGTACCCGTGGAACGACACCGCTCGGTTGCCTGGGAGGATCTTCCCGAGGGCGTGCAGATGGCTGAGCGTTCCTTGCATCTCGACCTGCTGCGCGATCGACGAATGCGCGGACTGCCCCGCGGCCCAGATGTTGAAGTCGACGAGGGCAGGGGTGAACAGGGAGATCTCCGGCGCCACGGTCGCGAGCTGCCTCGTGATTTCCAAGCGTGACGTAGCAACGCGTGAGATGAAGCGCACTGCTCCAAGCAAGCCCTCAAGCACCGAGTCGAACGCCGTCTCGAGCCAACCCTTGGAATCGCCCCCCGACCAGACAAGGAAACTCTTCTCGAAGTCCGCTGCGCCCGGCGCAGGAAGCCTGAACGGCTTTGCTTTCGGCGCGCCGTTCGCGGTCAACCATGCCGCGAGCTCAGGGTCGTCCTTCGCCTGCGCTTGGAGCACCGCGCCGAGGAGATCGCCGTCGTCCAGCTCCTCTGCCGCGAGAAGCGCCTTCAACTCCGGATGATGCTTGACCTTCGAGACGGGCGCGAGCTTCCGCGCTCGAGCTGCCGCGGCAGAAATCAGCTCGTCGTGGGTCGGTGCGGCCAAGGCCTTGGACGAGGCTGGGGCGGGCGGCGTCCCTCCGCCGAGTAGCCCGCTGAGGATCAGCATCTCAGCCGCGGCATCGGGTGCAAGGCTCCACGCCGTCTGCGCGAGCTTTGCGATGGGATCCTTCAACAGATCGACGATGAACCTGGGCACGCCATGCCCGGTCGCCAAGCCCTGGAGGAACCCCTCTATCGGGATGTCATGTGCGTTGAACGTGTGGCAGTGGACGTCGGCGATGAAGGGTGCAGCCGGCTGTGCACGCGAGGCGCGGCTGCTGCAAAGGCCAGTGGCGACGACAAGGCCGGAGCCGGCCATGAGTACTTCTCTTCGCGAATATCGGAGGAATCGGTTCGCCATGCCCGCAGGCTCCCGTCACCGCCACCGTCACGTCAATTCGTGGGTCGTCATACGTGGAGTCCGCGCGCCCTCCGTGCCACGCCGCCCGACCAAAGCTCGGCAAGCACGAACGTGCGCACGGTAAACGCCCCGGGGCGGTCCGCGTCGGCCACACGCCTCATGGAGTCGAATTCCATGCGCTTGCTCGTCAGCGACTGCTGTGACGCGCGCACGCACGGCTGGCGGGGAGATCGGCGCGGCGAATCGACTTGTTCGCCACGGAGGTCGAACCATGCGCACCCGAGCCCGCCCCGAACAGCCCCACGACGAGAAGACCCAGGCCCGCGAGCGGGAGGAAAAGAGTCGCGTCCGCGTCCCCAAGATCCAGTACCGCTTCATCCGCCAGCTCGAGCAGGAGGGTGTTGCCGGCCAAGAGCGCGTGGGAGCGCTCGCGATGGCCGACAAGATCAAGCGCTACCCGCTCGAGGACCGGCACGTGATGGGCTCCTGGGAGCGCTTCACCAAGCGCGCCATCGAGGAGTTCAAGGCGAACAAGGGTGACCCCGCCGAGCGCGACCGCACGCACGCAGCCTACGCCGTGGTCTTCTCGGCTCTGCGCGAGGGCCCGCCCGCGCAGAGCATCGGCGAGCTCAAGCAGCGCATCGAGGGCTTCAGTGCGCAGCACCCGCCGACGGGCCGAGCAACGGAAGGCGGCGATGGGCGTGCGCCCGCGCCGCGGCAGCGGAGCTTCGCCGAGGTCGCGCGGGAGGAGCCGCACCCGGCCGTCGAGCGCCAGGCGGAGACGGCGCTCGCGAGCCTGCGCGGCCTCTCGCCTGCACTCCGCGCGTCGATCGAGGCCTCGGCCCGCGAGCTGATCCTCGAGGGCCACCACACCCAGGCCTCGGCGAGGGCCGCCCTCCCCGACTCCGTGCGCGAGCTGCAAGAGGACAGGGGCGAGCGCAACACCGTCCACACGCTCACGCTCGCGCTCATCGCCAAGGCGCCGGAGCACCGCGCGCTGTTGCGCGAGCTGGCCGACCTGCCGCGCGAGCAGGCGAGGGCGATCGAGATCGAGGGGCGCGCGCGCCTTGAGCGCTACCCACCGCTCGAGACCGGCCTGGCCGACGTGCGCCGGGACGCGGTGGAGGCGGCGGTGAAGAGCGCCGTCGATCCCACGGCGCACGCGCGCCGCGAGGCCCTGGTGCTCGCGCACGCCCGCGAGGAGCTCGAGGACGTCGCCGACCCGAAGCGCCTGCAGTGGCAGAGCGTCGGGCAGGAGCTGGCGCGGGATCTGGCGTGACGAGCGCGCGCGCCCACTGCGGCGCGCTCATGCTCACGGTGAGCGGCGGCATCGCCATGGCTGCGTGCGGCACCGCGGCGTGCGACGCCGCGGCGTGCGACACCGCGCCGCTCGTGGCGGGCGTGCCCCCGCTTGCGCTCGCCGTGTCGGCGCGGGTCGAGCGTCGCGGTCCCGCAGCCGGCGATCTGGTGCCCGTGCTTGCGCGCGCGCGCCGCGTCGAGCTGATCGTTGGCAGCGACGGCCTCGAGCGATCGCTCGCTCGCGTGGCCTTGCCGCGTGATGTCATCGACCAGCTCGACGCCGCGTTCCTCGGCCGCCTCGACCTGTTCGCCCACGCGGGCCCGGGCACCGCGCTCACGCTCTGGACCGTCGACGGCGTGCTCGTCGCCGCGCGGGTGGCGCCGCCGCGCGATGCGCCAATCATGGCGGCGCGCTATCAGGGTGTCCTCGCGCCGCCGGGCTTCTACGACCAAGACGGCCGCGCGCTCCGCGGCCAGTTGCTCGCGCGCCCGGTCGCGCTCGGGCGCATCACCTCGCGATTCGGCGATCGCTTCGACGCGCTCGCCGGCCACGCCGCGCGGCACCACGGCGTCGACTACGGCGTCCCCGTGGGCACACCGGTGGTGGCGGTCGCGCGCGGGCGCGTGAAGGCCGTCGGCGAGGGAGCGCGCGCGGGCAAGTTCGTCAAGCTCGTGCACGCGAATGGCTACCACTCGTCCTACCTGCACCTCAGCGTGCTCGCGCCGGGCGTGAAGGCCGGCGCGCTCGTCGAGCAGGGGCAGGTGATCGCCGTGAGCGGCAACACCGGCCGCTCGACCGGGCCGCACCTGCACTACGAGCTGCGCGTCGCCGGCCTGCCCGTCGATCCGCACGCCACGCTGCCGCCGCCCGCTGCGGCGCTTGGTCCGCGCGCGAGGCGGGAGCACCTCGCGCACATCCGATCCTTGGAGGAGACCCGATGATGGAAGAGCCCACGAGCAAGATCACCATCCCCGAGCTCGCGCGCGAGCTGCTGCACCTGCCCTTCGACCATGTGGTGCCGTCGCAGACCAACCCGCGCCTCAACCTCGACCGCGAGCCCTTCGAGGAGCTGAAGAAGAGCATCTTCGCGAATGGCCTCTTGCAGCCCGTGGTGGTGCGCCCCAAGGGCGACGTCTACGAGATCATCGGCGGCCACCGCCGCTTCGCGGCGCTCAAGGAGCTCGGCAACGAGCACCCGAGCGATCGACGCTTCACGCGCATCGCGGTGGTGGTGGTGGCGGCCACCGACGCGATGGTGCCGGTGCTGCAACTCGCGGAGAACCTGAACCGCAGCGACCTTACGCCCGTCGAGGTCGCCGACGGCATGGCGCGCGCGGTCGAGTGCGGCGTCGATGCGCAGCAGCTCGCCGACAGCCTCGGCTGGAGCCGTCGCACGCTCAATCGCTGCTTGCAGCTCGCCGAGGCGCCCGCGTGGCTGCGCGAGTACGCGCGCGAGGTGCGCGTGCAGCGCAAGCGGCTCGATACCGCCGGCAAGGTGGTGGTCGACCCGAAGACCAACAAGGCCGTCGTCGACACCGAGCGCTACCCGGGCTTCCCGGCCACGTACTTGAACGAGCTGTTGATGCTCTATCACGTGCTCAAGGACGCCGACGTCATCGCGCTCGAGGACATCGGCGGCGACGGCTTCCGCGCGCATGCCGAGCGGACCACGCGCCGGCTCGCGCAGGCATGCGCGAGCGGCGGCTGGACGCTCACGCGCCTGCGTGCCGAGGTGAAGCGCGCGAAGGATCCCGCCCCGCGCAAGGGCGGCGCGCCGCGCGCGCTGTCGGCGCCGGTGACGGTGACGAACGAGCGCTGCGTCGTGGACCTGCGCCGGGCGCAGGAGCTGAGCGCGCAGGAGCGCGCCGAGCTCGCGGCGAGGCTCACCGAGGCGCTCGCGAGGTGCCGCTTCAAGAGCGTGCTCATCACGCCGTGAGGCGGCGCCGAGGAGCCGCCGCGCTGCCCGTACACCTTGAAATCGGCCACTGGTGGCCGACTTATTGAAGTCGCTTAGATGTCACCATGAGTGGGGTGCACAGGTGACATCTAAGGGTGAGGCAAGTGCCCGTGAAGTCTATCGATGACCATAGGTGACATGGTGCCAGCGACCTCCGGGCTCATGGCCAAGAAGGCCACGATCCCGCCGGCACGCTCCGCGTGTCGCGCTGAGGCGCGACGGGCCGGCACGCTCTGGCGAAGGACGCAGGTGCGCCCTCGCCAATCGCTCGCCGAACGCGCAGGGCGCGTGTCGCTACCGCGACGGGCGGCGGGAGGTCGCTGGCGATTGAGCAAGAAGGGTCAATCAGGGACATTCAGGCAACGCGCCTGGCGATAGAGCTCGTCGCGGCGGCGGGACACGCCGCCGCGACGCGCACCACACGGTGACCACCGCCATCTCCCGATCAGCTCGCGGCGACGCGATGAACAGCAAACGGTTCTTGGTCGCCAGTGCTTTTTCGAGGTCCACCAAGGCCTCGCGCGAAACGACACCCTCCGAGACCGCCACGTGCACGAGCACGGGCTCGCTCCCGTTCGGTCGCGCGATGCGCGCCAAGTCGGCCATCACGTCCGGCAGGTCGGCGGGCGGGCCTTCGATCTCGATCTCGTGGAGGAGCTTCTGTTCGACGGTGGCCGTTTCGACGAGGCGCGCGAGGTCGAGGGGATCGAAGGGGAACACCTGGTCGGTGCGCGACTCGGAGAAGGCCGCGAGCTTGCGGACGAGCGCGGCGGCGTCTGGGAACGACGGCACCGCTTCGGACACAGTCCCGTCAATCGGGCACTCCACGATGGCCACGTGGCAGTCGCGCTGCAGCTCTGCGCTCATGCGCGCCAGTGCCGTGCGCCGGCCCACCAGCACCAAGAGCGCTGGCTCGCCGCGAGGAAGCCGATCGCCGTAGCGCACCACCGCGAAGGGCGCGCGCGGCGCCCCAGCGCCGTCGAGCGGCACGATGCCCGGGTCGATCTCCTCAGGCTTATGTGGACCGAACGCGCAGGCGCGCCGGTGTTCGAGCGACCAACGCTCTTCTTCGTCGCGGACCTCTCCCGCGACAGCGGCCCGGCGCCACATGACGGGCGGCAGGAGCCGGTTGGCCTCGAGATCGCAGGCGACGATGACAATGCGCCCACCCTCGTCGTCAGCCTCGAGCCCAGCTTTGACCCGCTGCCCGCCGAACCAATCCTCTGGTGACCCGCCGGCCTCGAGCTCGTGGTGCCAGCTGTGCGCGTTACGCGCCTCGCGCCACCGCGGTGGATGGCCGAGCGCCACCATCAGGTGACGTAGCAGCGCTCGACGGGAGGGCGGCGCGACGGCCTCACCTTCATCGCCGAGCTGCCTCGGCTCGAGCACGTCGACGATTCGGTGCAGCACTCCGAACTCGCCGCGCACGCTGTGGAGGTTGGCCAAGGCCCGCGCAGCAACGCGGTCGCGGTCGGGCGACCGCATCCTGGGCGACGGCCTTGAGTCGTCGAGCATGTCGGCGCCAAGATCGACGATCTCGAGGTCTTGGCTGGTTTCTCCATCGGGCACGAGCATCCACGCCTGCGCGTAGGTCTGCGCCGCGCTGGGTAACGTGGGAAAGCGCAGCGGCGTGCCGGTGTCGATCCAAGACGGAACAACGAAGCCGTCGATGCGTTGGCGGACACTGCTGGGGAAACGCTCGTACAGGAAGCGCAACAGCGACGTGGCGGCGCGCTCGGTACGGTGGTCGCCGGCCAGGTACCTGAGGCGCCCTACCTGCTGGAACGCGCAGCCGTCGTATTCGACCGGATACTGCTCGGCAAAGGACGTCCACGCGGCGCGCGCGTCGATCCACAGCCACTCCGGGATGTCGGCGATGGCGGAGACGGGGTGTGCGGGCCATGTCCCGGCGGCGGCGCCGCGGCGCAAGACCACGGCGATCCGGTGCGTCTCCCGCGCCCGCGCGCACAGATCGCCGATGGTGCGGATGGCGACAGGCGACGGGTCGCGCGTCAGCACCACGACCCCGCGCTGATGCAGTGATGCGTCGAGCACCCCCGGCGAGAGGAGCTTGTGCGGGACGAGCCGGCCGTCGGGGCGCAGGTGCGCGCGCACATCGGCGCGACCGAGCTCGTCGCGGGGATCGGTGAAGACGAGCAGCGCGGACGTCGGGTGCATAGCGTGCCTCCTTCTCGGTACTATCGCAGCCAGAAGCGACGGAAGCTGTCGCAGTCGAGCTGCTCACGGATCCAAGACTGTTCGGAGCCGCGAGTGCCTCGCCGGCCGCGCGGCCGCGCGCCATGCGACGAGTGGGGGGAGGTCGCTGGCGAAGGTGGGCAAGCAGCAGTGAGGCAGTGACAGGCGCTACCCACCCGGCGGCAGCAGCGGCGAAGGACGCGGAGCCACGAGCCACACGACGGACCGCCATCCCACGGCGAAGCGAGCGCACCGATCAAGGACAAGGACCGGGAGAGGGGGAGGTAGCCCAGGCACTCGGTGGCTCGTGATATCTCGGCAGTGCGGGATCGGCCGTTCGATGGGGGTACGAGTGGCGCAGTTTCTCCTGGAACGAGGTGGAGTAGCCAAGACCGC
Source organism: Deltaproteobacteria bacterium (assembly GCA_020850995.1). GTDB lineage: Bacteria > Myxococcota > UBA727 > UBA727 > VGSZ01 > JACOUT01. The sequence goes on along the minus strand of JADZDP010000011.1, from coordinate 21,256 downwards.
GTTCGACATCGTTGAGCGATCGCTGCGCGCGACTCGCGGAAGCACGATCTACTGGGTTTCGTATAACGCGCACGCCAAGCCCGACCTTGCGCCGCTCTTCAAGGCGATTCGGCGGTCCGACGCACACATCCGTCTGCTCGTGCGGCACCCGTCGATGGCCGTGCTTAGCGAACGGATCATCACCAGCGAGACACTTCGCTACCTCCAGGAAAACAAGGTGGAGGTTCGTGGCCTCAAGAGCGATCGCAGAGCCGATGGCGACGAAGTCCTGCCCGATGACGCCGACATCGACGGGCAGGCCACCGATGACGACGAAGACGAGGGTTACGGGAAGACGCACGCGAAATGGATCGTAGGCGTGCTCGATGGGCGCCCCATGGTCGCGCTCCTCGGGAGCTTCAACGCGTCGCGCGCGTCCATGACGAGTTCGTGCGAGTCGCTGCTCGAGCTCAACGTCCACGCGCCGAGTGAGCAGGATGCCGCTATGGGCGCGCTCGTCGAGGCGGAGCGGCTTTGGCACCGGGCGGTGCCGATCGAACCCGACGAGTGCAATGACGATGACGCCGAGCGCGGGGCACCTCCGCCAGTGGGGGGCTCGCCGGGGGAAACAGGCTCCGCCCCGCCGACGCGCAAGTTCCCGCCGGAGCCCGCGCTGTGGAACCGCGATCCTTTCGGCCCGCTTCTGAAGCTGCTGGCACAAAAGCTCAGAGAGTATCGGGGCGGATGGCAGTGGGACGTGTACGGCGCTCTCGACGGGTCCGGCCTCATCAACGACCTCCTCTATCTCCCGGTTGGGTGCGGGAAGACCTTCATCGCCCTCTACTGGCTGGTGAAGAAGCTGGCGGCGAGCGCATCCGATTGCGCGGCCTACATCGCCCCCAACCGGTGGATCGAACGAACCGTCCAAGAGCGTCTCGATGGGATCTACCGAATGATGCCGAAGGCACAGCGCCTTGCATGTGAGGCGCGACTCAAGGTTGCCCGCGCGAGCACGTTGAAGGACGAGGACCGCAATCGTCTTTGTGCGGCTGTGGCAGACGAGGTCCACAACTGGTCGCCCCGCGTCTCCGCGGGGCTGCGCAGCTACACGGGCCTCCTCGACGCGCTGCGCGACGACCAGGTGCCGATCCTCGGACTCTCCGCGACGCCGTGCCGTATGGAGGCGCGAAAGTTCGACGTCACGAGCTTCGTTAACTCGTGGGTCGGGGACGATCGGAGCGTAGAACGCCACCGGCCGTTCGCGACCGTCGCCGAGATGACGGCCAAGGGCGTCATCGCGCCCCTGCGGTTCCAGGCACTGACGAGCGACCCGGCGAGCGCCCAGGAGATCACGGCGATCCTTGACCGCCCCGAGATCGAGATGGGCGACTACTCGAAGGTCTGCCTCCGGAACGTCTGGCACGCTCTGGTGGGAACGCCTCAGCGGATGAGCAAGCTCGTCGCGTCGATCGTCGAAGGCGTCACCGAGAGGCATCGCTCCACCCGAGTCGTCGTCTTCCTCCCACCCGTCGGCGACGACGAGTACGGGCCTTTCTTGAGAGCCCTCACGAAGGCGCTCGACCGCGCGGGTGCATTAGTGTTCGACTTCATCGCGCACCCTGTCGACGACGACCATCGCAGTTTGACCGGCAAGTCCGCGAACGCAGTGTTCCAGAAGTTCGCAGAGGGCGATCGGTCCGACGCGCAAGTGCGTGTGCTCCTAACGATCGATCGCTTCTCTGAGGGTGTCAGCGTCGACGACATCGACATGCTCGTCATGCTCCGCGCGACGCTCAGCCCACGCGTAGCGGTCCAGCAGATCGGCCGGGGGGTTCGCACGTCGCCGGGAAAGACAGAGTGCGTTGTGCTCGACGCCGTGCGCTTCGAGCAGCGGTGGAATGAGTGGGAGAGCCCCGCTGGGCTACGGGTCTCTGCCGAAGATGGTGACGCCGGGCAGGTCCGCGACGTGGCGAGTGAAACCGATAGCCTCGGAGCGGGCGACGAGGGCGCGGGCGTCGTCGATGAGGTCACCCCTCCGCCGGACTGGGAGGAGATCGCGGACGCGACGGTCAGCGACGCGAGAGCAGCGAGCGGGCCATATGCGGCGGCCCTCGGGCTCCACACGGGAGACCTTGAGCGGGCGATCAAGGGCGTCCACGGGGGCACGAAGCTGGTGAATGCGCTCGGCGACGCGGCGCCGCGCTGGCTCGTTGGCGTTGGTCGCGCGAACGAGGCCCTTGGCCGTCTCGCGGGGAGCAGTCTCGCCGATGTACGGGAACGACGGCTGATCGAAGAAGAGCTGGCCGCAGCGACCGGCATCTCCAACCAGCGCGTTCGCAAGATCCTCCATGAGGGACATGGTCGCACGCGAATCGACAACGCCTTCGGGGATTCGTGGCCGATTGCGGCATCGTCAGGCTACGTCGGCTGGTACGTGGCGAATCGCATGCGGTGATCGGCTCCCCAGTCCCGGGACAGAAGAAGGGTGAGCCCCCCGAGACTAGGCGCTGCGCCACCGCTCACCCCGCCCGCCATCGCCGCTGCACCAAGGAGTACGCCACCGGCACCACCCCCGGCGTGAGCAGCACCAGCGATACCAGCCCGCCGAACATCGGCGCCGACAGGCGGTCAATAACGTCCGCCCCCACGTCCGATGCGCTTATCACCGGGATGAGGCCGAAGATGCTCATCGCCGGGGTCCACTCGGGGCGGCCCGCCGCCAACGTCGTCGACTTCTCCGGCCGCGTGCTGGACACCCCTATGAAGCGTGGCGCCCCCCAGGAGTTTCCCGTGCTCCCCGCCCCTTGCTCGCGTCCATCGCCTCGATCGCGCCCTCCAGCAGCGCCATCAGCCCCTCCTCGTCCAAGGCCCCGCCACCCTGCTCGTGCCCTTCGAGCACCGACATGAACAGCGCGCGCTTCTGCTCCTGCATCGCCACCACGCCCTCCTCGAGCGTCCCCGCGGCGACCAGCCGATAGACGGTGACCGGCCTGGTCTGGCCGATGCGATGCGCGCGATCCGACGCCTGCGCCTCTGCCGCGGGGTTCCACCACGGGTCGAGGTGGACCACGTAGTCGGCGGCGGTGAGGTTGAGCCCGAAGCCGCCCGCCTTGAGCGAGAGCAGGAACACGTCCGCGTCCCCGGACTGAAACACGTCGACTGCGCGCGCCCGTGCCGCCGGATTTGTCGTGCCGTCGATGCGCACGAACGAGACCGCGTCCTTCTCGAGCAGCGGCTCGACCAGATCGAGCAGGCGGGTGAACTGCGAGAACACCAGCACACGGTGGTGGTTCTCCTTGAGGCTCGATAGCAGGCGCATCAGCTCGATGAGCTTCTGCGACGGCTGGCCCGCGAGCTCGCGCCCGGTGGCGTCGAGCGCCGGGTGACAGGCGACCTGGCGCAGGCGCGTGAGCGCGCTCAGGATGAGCACGCGCTTTTGTTGAGGCTCGACGTCGCTACTCTCGATCTTCTCCTTCAGCACCGCGCGCAGCGCCTGGTAGTGCCGGCGCTCGTCTTCCGAGAGCTCGACCCGCACCACGATCTCGGTCTTCTCGGGCAGCTCGGGCAGCACCTCGGTCTTGGTGCGTCGCAGCAAGAACGGGCGGATCAGCTGCGCGAACGCGCGGCGCCGGGCGTTGTCGTGTCCCCGGTCGATGGGGATCTGGAAGCGCCGGCGAAACTCGTCGAGCGGCGGCAACAGGCCAGGTGCCACCGCCGAGAAGATGCTCCACAGCTCGCCACTGTGGTTCTCGAGCGGCGTGCCGGTGAGCGCGATGCGCACCGGGACATTGAGCTTCTTCACCGCCCGCGCACGCTGGCTGGCGGCGTTCTTGATGACCTGCGCCTCGTCGAGGATGAGCGTGGAGAACTCGCGCTCTGCGAACAGCCGCTCCTCGCGCACCACGAGCCCGTAGCTCGCAATCAGCACGTCGCGCTTCTTGAGCCGGCCGATGAGCGCCGCGCGGTCGCTCGCCTCGGGCAGCACGTGCGCGCGCAGCCCGGGCGCGAAGCGCTCGAGCTCCCGGGCCCAGTTGAAGCACACCGACGTCGGGGCGACGACGAGCGCCGGGCCCGTCTTGGCGCGCTCCAAGAGCAACCCGATCGCTTGCAGGGTCTTGCCGAGGCCCATGTCGTCGGCGAGCACGCCGCCCGCGCCGAGCGCGACCAGCCGCCGCAAGAAGCGCAGCCCCTCTCGCTGGTAGGGTCGCAGCTCACACTCGAAGCCAGGCGGCGGGTCGTCCTTCACCTTGCTCGCGGCCTTCAGGCGCTCGCGCCACTGTTGCCAGATGTCGGAGTGGTTGCCGTCGCCGCCGGCGCCGTCGACGAGCGCGCCGGCCGCGAGCAACTCGTCGAGCGCCACCGCCAGGCCGGCGCCGCCCACCACGTGGTCGCCGTCGATGCCCGACGCGTCAGAGAGCGCCAGCGCGCGCTCGCGCAGCTCGTTCGAGATCGCCACGAACCTGTCGGCCGACAGCGACACGTACCTGGCGCCGCTCCGTGCAGCGTCGAGCAGGGCGACGAGCGCCATGCTGCCGCCGTCGACGCTCACCTCGCCGCGCACATGGAGCGACAGCGGGCTACCCGACACCTGCACCTTCATGGACGCAGCGCCCGCATCGGCCACCACCATGCGCTTGCCCATCGGCCACTCGACCATCACGTCGCCGCGCTGCATGCACTCGCCGAGCGCCTTCACCACGTCGAGCGCGACGTCGATGGGCGCGAGCCGGAAGACGTGCTCCTGCTCCTGCATCGCGCGCTCGAGCGGCAGCTCGGCGAGGAAGGCACCGATGAGCGCGCGCTCCGCCTCGCGGTCCCTGACGCAGAAGACGCGCTCGCTTTCGCGCGCGACCACGATCCGCTCGGGGCCCGCGCTCGGCGAGAACGCCACGGCGCCCGGCAGAGCGCGCACCACGACGGAGAGCAGCATGCCACCGGCGGTCCCGCTGGCGCTCGCCGTGCCACTCGCGGCGCCACTCGCGGCGTCACGTGTGTCTGGGATCAAGCGAGCCACCAGCACCGGCGCCGGCGCGAGCTGGGTGCCGAGCAGCTTCGCGTCGACCTCGACGGTGGGCTCGTTCTCCCACGGGGTGAGCGCGCGGATCAGCTCGTCGCGCCCCTCCTTTGGGATCTGGCCGCCCACCGACAAGAGCGCCGACAACAGCGGCAGGTGCTCGCACGCGACGCTGGTGATGACGATCCGCCGCGGATCGCCGTCGTCGATTACCGCGCCGTCCTCCCGCACCAGGCGGGTCAACAGCTCGGGGCCCACGCGCTCGTCACCGACAGCCACCAGGATCTCGCTGGCGCCCTCCGCGTCCTTGACGACGAGCCGCGCATCCTTGTGGGACACCGCGATGAGCTCGCCGTCCTGCGAGAAGACGCGCGGGTGATCGACCAGCAGCCGCAGGTTCGCGGCCGAGTAGTCGGCGCCGTGCGTGGAGCTCCAGCGGCTGTGCAAGCGCACGATGATGGCGAGGTCTTCCGGGCTGACGCCGTCGGGTAGCTTGTGGCGCTCGATCTCGGCGCCGCGCGACCAGCCGTCGGCCATGGTGCCCGCCGGCAGCTTGCCGCGCTTGCCGGGCGTCGCGCGCGTCTGCACGACGATGTCGATCGAGCGGGGGCGCACGACGCGAAAGGCGACGCGTTCGGTTCGTTGCTCCGCGGCGGCCGTCGCATCGACCAGGGCGCGCGACGGCTTGCGCGCGAGCGCGCGCAGCAGCTCTGCCCACTGCGGCGTCAACGCGCGCACCAGGAGGTCGAGCTCGTCCCTGCTCGGCCATGCCAGGAGGTCGAGCACGCCGTCGAGCACCTGGCCCCACATGTCTTCCCCGATGTCCTCGTGGGAGATGAAGCGCTTGATACCAGCGACAGGTGAAGCGACTTCGACGCCGTGCTGCCGGTAGTTGCGATCGAGGAAGATGATTGGCGGCTTGTGGTGGGAGTCGAGCCCCACGCGCGCCGCCGGGCTCCTGCCGGGCGGCAAGAGCGCGCGCTCCGCCGCGACCGCCTCGGCGAAGGCCACGAGCTCGGGCCGGAAGGGCGGTCGCTCATGGGTGGGCACGGGAGGGACGACGACGCGCGCTTCGCGCGCGAGGAAGGCGCGCGCCGCGAGCAGGGCCTCGTCGGGCAGGAGCTGCGGGGCCTTGGCCTGGCGCGCGAGCACCTCGCCCACGGTGAGCCTCTTGCCGAGGACGCCAAGTGCGGAGAGTTCGACCTCGAGGAGCTCGACCACCCCGTGCTTGGTCGCCCACGCGATAAGCGCGCCCTTGTCGTGCAGCGGCACCTCGGTCGGCTCAAGGGCCGCCGCTGGCGACGCGGAGACCTCCCCGCTCGAAAGCCTGCGCGCCCATCGGAGCAGCAGCTCCACGAACGCCGCCTCCTGGTATTTGTCGTAGAAGAGCCGCACCACGGGCACCGTCGAGGTACCGGCGCCGTGGTGAAGTGCGCGCTCAGCGAGGTCGCGCAAGGTGAGGCGCCAGACGCCGCGCACGACGCTGGCGCTGCCGAGGCGCGCGCCGGCCTCGAGGTGCGGGAGGTAGCGCGCGGCGGCGCCGCGAAAGCCCGCGTCGACGGCGGGCTGCTCGAGCAGCTGCAGGAGCTCTTGGCGCGGCAGGGTCTCGCGGCGGGCCATGGCGGGTTTGTACTCCGGCGAGAGCATGCGGTGCGGGTGCGACCGGGTTGGTCGCAAACACAATCGGACGGCCACGATGACCCGCCATACGGCGCGCTCGTCGTCGACGGAAATTCACGGCGCAACCGGCGACCGAGCGCGCAGGGGTCAAATCTTGATGCCGAGCTTCGCCGCGATGACCTTCGCCGCGGTGAGCGTCTGAGCGGCGGCCGACTCAGCGATCGTCGCGAGCGGCTGGTCACCGGATAGATCGACCCTCGTCGCGATTGCGAACGCTTCGACACCGGTCTCATGGTGCTTGTGATGTTTCTTCGCCGCGCGCAGCGAGGAAAACGCCTCATAGAATGCGGGATGCGCCTTGAGCGAACGTTGAGGCACCCACAGCGCCCCGACTAGCTCAAGGCGCGCGCCCTCGTGCGGTAGCACATAGAATGTCACGCCAGCGCCATGGAGCTTGGTGTGTTGAAATGTGTCGTACGCATGCCATCGTTCGCGGCCGACCTTGCCCGACCCCGTTCCCTTTCGTGCGAGCGCCTTCGGAGCGATCTCGCGAAAGCGCGCCCGGGCGTCCGTGACGAGGTCCTCCACTTGCCGCGTAGCGCATCGCAGCGCAGCGTCGGCCGCCTTGGCGTCGGGCTTCGCGAGCTTGTCCCACGCATCGTGCAAACGGCGATCTGCGCCCGTATCGGCGCTTTCGTCGTCGAGGTCCTCCCAGATGCGGTACAGCTCGGGGTGCTTCGCGACGAACGATAGAACTTCGCGCTCGATGCTCATGCGGAATCCTCCAAGAGACCGGCGAGAATCAACATCCCAGCAACCGACGAGGCCTCGAGGGGCGCGCCCGGTTGGACTACATGTATGATGTGCTGCGCGATCGTCCCCAGGTAGAGCTGAAAATAGACGTGCGCATCCGTCGCGGCAGAGAGCGCGATCGGCAGCCAGGCGTCGAATAGGTCTTGAAAGGTGACGTGAACGAACCCCGACCGCAGCGACCGTGAGCCTGCGTGCTCGGGCGGCGTGAGGTAGACGAGGACGCCTTCGCGACCATCGCGACGCGTGGTCATTTGCATCCACTTCCGGTAGTCACGGAGCTGGTGCGGCTGCTCATCGGAGTCGACCTTCATTTCGATGAGCACCAGATGCGAGCGCGTAGTGACGAGAATGTCGGGCCGGCGCCGCCTATCCATGGAACCGCTGCGCCGGACGTCGATCCATGGCTCAGCCTCGACAGTGAGATCGTCGACCAATGCGTCCTTCAGTGCTGGTATGCACATGAAGAGTGCGCGCAGCGGCAGCAGGCCAAGGTCGGGCGAGCGCGAGGGGGCCAAGATGTTGGCGACCACGCGCGAGTGTGTGACCTCGTCGCGCGCATCGCTAAGCGGGCCGAGCAGATCAAGCGCGCCCGCGACGCGGCGAATCCCGGCGCGCTGATCTGGTGTCGCACGGTCGACCACGGCAAGCGCGTCGCGCCGAAGGTCACGCATTCGCGAGTCGACGTGGGGCGCGACCTCTGCAAGGAAGCGCACGAGCGCGGCATGGTCGGGAACCCGCGCGCCCTCGGCTAGCAGCAACCGCCCGAAAGCGATCAGCGCGTGCAGCGACCCGGCTGGGTCATCGCGTGGCGTAGATGCGGCGAGCTTGTTACCGAGGCCTACGAGCCGCGCGAGCACCCGAGGAGTCGATGTTTGCATGCGCGAAAACGTTAGCGCAAACGCGCGGTCCGCTCATCCCCCAAAGCCGATCTTGCCGCGCGCCGCGCCCTTCTTGTGCGCGCGCTCCTCCTCGAGCGCCCCCAGCACGTCCGCCGCGCTCTTCGCGTCGCAGAAGCCGAGCCGGCGCTCGACCGCGACGAAGTCCCCGGCGCACAGCTTGTCGAGCGCTGCGACGCCCGCCACCTCCTCCTGGCCCGGGGCCGGCACGCCGACTGCCTCGCACAGCGACACGAAAAGGCGCGCGCGCTGCTCCGGCTTGAGCGGCAAGAGCTCCACCTTGAGATCGAAGCGGCGCAGGATCGCCTCATCAAGCCGATCGCTGTTGGTGGTAGCGATCAAGATCCCGCCGAAGCTCTCCACGCGCACCAGCATCTCGTTGACCTGTGAGATCTCCCAGCTGCGCTGCGCCTCCCCGCGCGGGAACAGGTAGGTGTCGGCCTCGTCGAGGAGTAGCACTGCGCCGTCGGCCTCGGCGGTTGCGAACGCGCGCGCCAGGTTCTTCTCGGTCCCGCCCACGTACATGGACTGAAGGTCGGAGGGCGCACGCACCAGGAGCGGGCGGCCGAGCGAGTCGGCGAGCGCGCGCGCCCACGCCGACTTGCCGGTGCCCGGTGGCCCAGACAGAAGCACCGTCGCGTGGGGTCGCTTTTGCAAGCGCGCGCTCACCGCCGACAGATCGAGCGATGCGTTCATGAGCGACGGGTCGTAGCTGATCCGCGTCGGGCGCGCCTTGCTCGGCGGCGCCTTGCCGGTCACGGCCAGATAGCCGCGCGCCACCTGCTGCACGACGCTGCGCTCGTCGGGGCCGGGCGGCAGCCCGGCAGAGGCGGCCACGTCGGCGCTCGCCCGCGTCAGCGCCACGGTCTTGCCGATAGTCTCGAACAGAGCGAGCGGCAGGCGCTCGTCGTCGGCGATCTCGCGCAAGAGCCCAGGGTCGATGCGCGCCTCGCTCGCGTGTCGCTCGGCGATGGCGTGGCGATGAGCGCGCGGCGGCGCCTGCAGCTCCACGATGAGCGAGAAGCGTCGCAGGTGGGCCTCGTCGAGGTTCTCCGCCGTGTTCGCGGTCCAGAGCATCGGCGTGTGCGTGGCCTCCAAGAGCTCGTTATAGAAGCCCTTGCCCTCGACGCTGCCGTCCATGAAGCCGCCGAACAAGGTGCGCGTGCGGCGCGGCAAGAGATCGTCGGCCTCGTCGACCAAGATGCAGTAGCGGCCGCGCTGCGCGCCCGCCACGGCGTCGAGCAGGCGCAGCTCGCTCGCGCGCCCCGCCGCGTGCAGCTCGTCACCGTCGTCGTCCTCCGTGGGCACCTCGCACAGCCGCGCGCCAGCAGAGGCGGCCAAGGCGCGCGCCAGCTCCGACTTGCCCGTGCCCGGCGGGCCGTGCAGCAGGATGTGCACGGGCCGCGCCTTGCTCTCGAGCGCGCCCGAGAGCAGGTGCGAGAGCAGCGGCAGCTCGCGCACGTAGGTGAAGTCGGCGAGCGAGAAGCGCGGCGCCGGGCCGGTGGCGAGCAGGCTCGACAGCACGTGCTCCTTGGTGGGCTTCTCCGCGCCAAGGAGCGCGAGCACCTTGCGCGGCAGGGAGAAGGAGGCAATCGACGAGTTGTCATCGGGCATCACCAGCCCATGTTGCAGCAGGGCGCCCTTCCTACCGAGCACCGGTTCCAGCACGCGGCACGGCAAGTCGAGCGCGGCGGAGGCGAGCAGCAAGCGCTGGCGGTGCGTCTCGAGCTCGCCGATGCGGGCGAGCAGGTTGTACTCGCCGTGCAACTCGCAGGCGGCGAACCAGGCGAGGACGCGCGCATTGACGTCGTCCAGCCCGAAGATCATCGTGACGCGCCGCGCGGCGCGCGACAGCCGCCCGCGCTTCCGACCGGCCTGCGGCAGCAGCGCATCGATACGCTCCTCCAAGGCCGCGATGGTGAGGGCCCTGCGGGTGGAGCGCGCAGCGCGGCGCCGCCTCATGGCGCGGCCGTCGTCGTCGACCTCGTCGGGGAGCTCCACGCGCAGGGCGCGGCCGAGCGGGCCGGGCAGCTCCTCCTCGCTGTGGTCGATGAGGAACTGGTGCAGCGCGGCGCGCGCGAGCCACAGGCGCGCCTCGGTGTCGAGATCGAAGAGCGCCGGGGTCTCCTGCGCCGATTGCAGCTTCAGGTTGCGGTATCGCTTGCGCGCCATGCCGTCCTCCGATGGGATGAGCATGGCTGGAGCCAGCGTCAGATCTTGTCGTATGGGCAACGATGTCGAAGAGCGACAGGTTCTGTCGCTTGAACCTGCCAGCGTCGAACCATGAACAAGAAGGGACGAACCGAACGAGGGAGCGCGAGCGCGAGGGGCACCAGGCATCCCGGCGTCCGTACCTCAACGACCGACCCCATCGACGTCGCCTGGCTGCTCGACGAGCTGCCCGGCAAGATCGGCATCACCTTAGCGCCCGGCAAGCACGCGGGCTCCAAGTCCGGCGCGCGTTGGGAGCGCGATCTGGCCGCCGACCTCGACCTACTGGTGGAGCGCCACGGCATGGGCGTGCAGGTGTGCCTGCTCGAGGACCAAGAGCTCGTGCGCTTGAAGATCGGCGACCTCGTGGAGGAGGCGGAGCGGCGCGGCGTGGCGGTGCTGCGCCTGCCCATCCCCGACGGCGGTGTCTTGCCGAGCGGCGAGCCGGTGGAGCAGGTGGTGGAGCAGATCCTCGCGGCCGCGAGCGCCGGCAAGAACGTGGTCATCCACTGCATGGGCGGCCTTGGCCGCGCCGGCACCATCGGCGGCTGCGCGCTCGTGGCCTACGGCATGCCGGTCGAGGACGCCCTCGCCCGCCTGCGCGAGCGGCGCGGGCCCAACTGCCCCGAGACGGAGGGCCAGCTGTCCTTCATCCGCGCCTTCGAGGCCATCGCCCGGGCGCGGCGGGCGCCGCCCCCGCCGCTCGACAAGGACAAGCCGAACCAGCCCGGGATCTTGCGGCGCACCTACGAGATCACGTCGTGGCGCACCTGGGACGACGAGGTGCACGGCTTCGCGCGCGACTTCAAGGAGCGGTTCAACGTCTACCCGAACGTGCTGCTCGCGTCGTCGGCCACGCATGCGCACCTCGACATGGCGGCCAAGAAGCAGCACGTCCGCGGCCCGGGCGGCGAGCGGCCCGACGACGCGACGTACACGCCGCTCGACAGCTTCGCGGGGCCCGGCCACTCGCTCGCCTTCTGCGTCGACGAGCGCCTGGGCGGGCGCAAGGTCGCGCTCATCTACGACTCGGATCCCGGTGGCGGCTTGCCGGTGCCGGACGAGGATACGGTCGTGCGCATCACCGGGCTCTGGCCGTGGGGGTAGCGGCCGTTTCGGCGTCGAGGTCGGCGCCGTCGACCACCAGGTCCGCGACGCTCTCGTAGGGCGAGCCGGCGTCTCCGACGACCACGAGATAGCCGGGGTGACAGAGCCGCTTCCCCATCATGCGCGCGGCAACAAAGAGGTCGCGCGGCTTGATGTCGAGATGCTCGGCCCCATCGAGCACGACCACGCTCACCGGCTCGCCGTCGCAGCGCCAGTGATGAAGGTGCAAATAGAGCCGACCGAGCTGCAGCGGGGACTCCCCACCGGCGGTGACGAGCGGCAGGAGTGCGAGGTCGTTTCGGGCGTGCGCGACCGCCGACCACTCGCCATCGGTAAGGGCGCCGCTCCGCAGCGCGCGGAGCTCGACACCAGCGCCGAGCGCCACCAGATCGTCTGCGACCCTGGCCTCGGTGAGTCGACGCCCCCACAGCGCGGTCGCAAGGCCTTGGCGCGCCGTCGCCATGGCCCACCGCGTGCTAGGGCTGACCCGGCCGAGCCCGCGTTCCCCGCGGAGGAACACGAGCGTTCCGAAGGGAATTCCTCCGACACCGCGGCGCAGCGCGGGGAACGGCACCTCGAGGGAGGCGCCAAGGCGAGCGGTACGCACGACGTCGGCGGCGCGGCGCGGCGCCTGACCCCAGGCAGCCGCGAGGCGCTCCATCGCCAGGCGAACGGCGAAGTCGAGGGTGGCGATGCCATCGCCGGTTGGGACCTCCAACCACGCCGCGGCAACCCGAAGGATGCGCTTGGCGGCGATGCGGACCGCGCGCGCCGCGCCGGCGTGCCAGACCTGCCACACTTCGGAACTGTCGTCTGGACCTGGGAGGGACGGGATCTCTTTGGGCGGCTCGGGTCGATCTCCGCCGTGTGCGTAGGTGCGAAGCGCGATGTAGTAGGCGCGGCGCTCTGGGGACGTGAAGGCCCGCGCGTCGATGTCCGCGAAAAGGTCGCCACGCAGGAGGTGCCAATGGTCGCGCAGGTAGGCGAGCGCCAAGCGCTCGCGCTCGGCGTGGATTGGGTGCTCGACTTGGGACGGGTTTGCGTCGTTCATACTGGGCCTCGTCGGGATGGAGCTCGGCGAGACCCTGTCGCGCCTCGCCAGGGCGTCTCCCAGGAGGCGAGCATGGTGGACGGAAGCGTCAGGGGCTGTCGCACCTGCGTTTCTCGCGTGCTCGGCGAGGAAGCCCGCGCGAGCGGCTCGAGCTCGGCGGGGGTCGCGGGCCTACGGAGTCTACCCGTCGCCTCCGGCTGCCTGCGATCCTCGCGTCACCTGGCCGCGCGCGTCGGCGGCGCCGTCGAGGAGCGCGAGCAGCGCCACCTCGTCGAGCGGCGAGGCCGCACCGTCCTGGCCCTCGAGCACCGACGGAAACTGCGCGCGCTTCTGCTCCTGCATCGCCACCACGCCATCCTCGATGGTGCCGGCGTCGTGCGAGAGCTGCAGCTCGCGCGGTCGGCGCGCGAGCACGTCGATCACCTTGAACGTGACGCCAGGAATACCGAGGGCCGAGAGCTCGACCTCGAGCAGGTCGACGACGTTGTGCTCGGTGGCCCACGCGAGAAGCTCGCGTCTGCCCCGGGGCGGCACCTCGGTCGTTTGGAAGGCGCGCCCTGGCGGCGCGGACACCCCGCCCGTCGGGAGCCTGCGCCCCGGCGGAGCAGCAGCTCGACAAACGCGGTCTCCTGGTCCGCGCTGAAGTGAGCCGCTGCATGGGCGTCTGCGCGTCTCTGGGGCTGCGCAAGACGCGCTGTTGGCGAGATCGCGCAGGGTGTGCAGCTCTTGGCGCAGCAGGGGCTCGCGGCGGGCCATGGTGGAGGTGTGCTCTGGCCACAGCTTGCGATGGGCTTGCGACACGGGTTGTCGCGGTCGGTGCAGCGTTGCCGCACCGGCCCAAGCGTGAGATCGCTCGGAGTGCTTGCGGACAGCTCAGGGGGGGGGGGGATAAGAGGCGGCATGGACAACGCGACGCAAAATCGACTTCTGCTACGAGGACTTGAGGCCGGGCTTGGCGAGGAGTGGGTGCGCCTCTGCAGCGATCTGAAGTTGCCGAGCCGCGATAAGTGGCCGGACGAGGACTTCGCCGAATGGGAGTCGGACAACGGGTGGGACCTGGCCTGCATCGAATCGGCCGCGCGGCGCAACGTGCCGATCTGGCTATCCCTCACCGTCGACGCTGCGCGCTGGGACCCGGCTCGCGGGAAGACCGAGCTTGATGACAATATGCAGCCAAGAGGGTTCACTCTAAGCGTCGTCCTGGAGATCGTGCTTCCCAAGGAAAGCCGGGAGAAGACCGAGGCGGCGAACGCCAGGAACGTGGCGGCGATCCTGGCCGCGGTCTTCCCTGGCACCTTGGCCGGTGACGCGCAGAAGATCCTCCTGCCGTGGCCGAACAAGGATGTGCAAAATGAGAGATTCCCCCGTCTGACGTTGCCGATTGACTACGTCCTATTTAGGTCCGGTGGCGTCCTCCTGTCGATAAGCTCCGCACCGATTGACGAGCCTTGCAGAGATCCGGAAGCGGCCGGTCGCAGGGCGGCGACCGAGATCCTGCAACAGTGGGCGGCGTTCAGCAAACTCACCCACTACCTGCGCGCGCTCTACTACCCGCATGGCGACAAGAAGGCGCGCACGGTCACGGACGAGGAGCTGATGGGGCTTCTCGGTGAGGCCGTCTACGCGGTGCGGTGCGGCACCGAGGCAACGACATGGCTCGGCGGCTACAACGTGCTCGACTTCCGCCAAGACAAGCGCCTCGTCGAGGTCAAGACCGGCGTCGGCACCTTGCCTCGCGAACCGTTCTTCTCGCACCGCGAGCTGCTCCTCGGCTCGTCGGGGGGGACGAGGGACCTCTGGGACGTGGTGCTCGTCGGGCTCGACGAGGAAGGTTTCCAGAGGACGCGCGACTTCCTTGACGGAATCAAGGCAAAAGCGACACGAGCGCCCTTCGAACCCGAGGTGCTGAGCGGGCGTGCATTCGACATCGCCGTCGAGCGGATGTCGCGCGCGTGGGGGATAGACGATAGCGACCACAAGAAGGCCCTGCGTGGCATCTTGAAGGACCTTGCCGAATCCGAGCGCACCACCATCCGCCCCGTGAAGACCCCCTTCGCCGGGCAATGGGCGCCGCTCACCGAGGCTGCGGTCCGTATGCTTAGGAGCGAGGTCCGCGTGGCGATCGACCCCAGCTGAGCAGCAAGAGCAGCTACGCGGGCTCCGCGTGAAGCTTGAGCCCGAGTGCGCCGAGGACCTTGATGACGGTGTCGAAGTCGGGGCTACGGTCGCCCGACAGGGCCTTGTACAGGCTCTCGCGTGACATGCGAGCCTCGCGCGCCACTTGCGACATTCCCTTGGCGCGCGCGATGTCGCCGATCGCCTTGGCGATGGACGCCGCGTCAGCCCCCGGTTCGTCGAGACATGCCTCGAGATAGGCCGCCATCTCTTCGGGGGTGCGCAGATGTTCGGCGACGTCGTAGCGGGTGGTCTTCGTCTTTGCCATGTCGTCCTCCTACAGGTTGCGGGCGAGCCGCAGCGCCGTCTTGATGTCCGCCGCCTGCGTCGTCTTGTCGCCTCCGGCTAGGAGGACGATGAGCGTCCGGCCCTTCCTGACGAAGTACACGCGGTAGCCAGGGCCGTAGTCGATGCGCAGCTCCGACACTCCTTGGCCAACGGGCTTCACATCGCCGGGGTTGCCGGCGGCGAGCCGCTCGATGCGGGCCTGCACTCGAGCGCGCCCACGCAGGTCCCGCAGGTCATCGAGCCACGCGGCGAACTCCGCTGACTTGCGGATCTCCAGCACAGCACTAATGTAGCCGTGCGGCTACAGCTCGTCAATCCGACGCACGGATGAACGAGCGCTCCCCGAAGCTCAATCTCGCGTCGTCGGCGCATGAACGCGCCGTTAGGGGCGATCTGATGCGATGGACGTCGAGCTGCAACGACGAGCCGCTGCTCCGCGTTCCGTGCTCCCGCCAGCGACAGATCCTGACCGATCTCCGCCGCATGCTCTCCCTCACGGAGACCCGGCACCATGCCCGATCACAAGCCCGACACCCTCGAAGACCACGGCATCCTCTACCTCACCGGCCCCATCACCCCCGGCTCGAGCGAGGCGCTGGCCCGCGAGATCCTGCTCGTGAACCTCAAGGGCCGCCACCAGCGCCTGCAGCTGATCGTCAATCCACCCGGCGGCGACGTCGGCGCCGGCTTCGCAATGCTCGACGTTCCCCAGTGGTCGGCCGTCCCCATCAAAACCGTCAACCTCGGCCAGGTCGCCTCGATGGGCCTGCTGGTGCTGATAGCGGTCGCCTGGCGCGTCATGCGCAACCTCGGCGCCGCCCTGGCCCTCGAGCACCGCGTGGTGAGCAACGCCTTCGTAGACGAGGAGCGGGTGAGGCAAGCGCCCGCACGGCCGAGCGGCCTGTTCGACGGCCGACCCCACCAGACCCTAACCAACCAACGACCACGGAGGAGGGCACCATGAGCAAGAAGCAACAGCCAGGGATCGCCATCACCACCGACTTCGACGCCCTCGTGACCCGCCTGGGCTACGACATCGACGTCGCCGCCGACGTCTCCGAGGCCTGGGAAGCGGTGCGCACGGCGAAGAGCACCCACCCGGTGTTTCACTACTGGGAGATGCCGGGTGCCAACAGCGACAACCAGGCGACGAACCTGCTCGTCGTCTCGGTCGCGGGCAAGCACGTCGAGCGCTTCGTCGAGCGCTTGGTGCACGAGCTCGAGCGGCGCTGGAGGCAGCCGGTGTTGATGGAGGGTGTCATCGAGCCGGCGCCCAACGCGCGCCGCATCAGCCTGACCGAGGCGGCCAACCACGCCGCGCAGCGCGCGGCCGAGGAGCAGCGGAAGAAGTCGCCCGCGCGCCCGTACGGCGGCTACGCGTTCTCCGTCGAGGGGCCGCCCAAGGACTTCGAGATCACGCGGGCGCGCGTCGTGGGCAGCGCGCCCCATCGTAAGATCGTGCTCGCGGTCGTCGAGGACGGCACACGGGCGGAGCTGTCCGCGGATGAGGAGCCGCACACCCCCGGCACCTTCGCGTGCTCCTGGACGCAGGACGACGGCGAGAGCGGCACTGCCAAGCTCGACCTGCTCGAGAACGCCGCGGGCGACCTGGTGCTGGTGGGCACCTGGACCACCAAGGGCGCGGCGAAGGGGACGGATTGCGGGTACTGGGCGTTCCACCTCATCCCCGACGAGGACGAGGAGTGAGCGCAGGGGCACCGGCGAAACGCGACAGATCTCGTCGCTGCACGCGTACACGCTCAATGGGTGATCTCCAGCGCCCAGGCCTGGTCGGCCTCCGAGCTCAAGGACGGCGTGCGCTTCGCGGCCGAGGACGCCATCCTCGAGGTGTGCACCGCCGCGCACACCTTGCGCGTCACCGGTCGCCGTGGTCGCTCCACCGAGCACGCCGCCACGCGCTCGGGCCTGCGCGCCGTCGTCACCTACGTGGCCCGCGCGGTGCGAGGCACGCGCCCCTGCGAGCGCCCGGTCGGCGTCCCCGTCTTGCCGCAGGGAGAGCTCTTTGGGGTCGGCGGCTTCCACGCCGTCGCGCTCGATGCCGCCGCCGCGCCCGATCCCTTTCGCGCCGAGGTCACCCGGCTCCTGCTGGCCGCGTTGAGGCGCAGCGCCGAGCGCGTCCGGCCCGCCGCCGAGCTCACGCTGCTCGACGAGCGGCTGCGCCTCCTCGACGCGACGCCGCTCCTGTACGCGGCGCCGTTCCTGCATCACCCCTTTGTCGCGCGCGACGTCCTGAAGCACCGCGCCGCGGCCGTCGCGCTCGCCCAGGTTGAGCGCACGCTCGGCGCCTGGGACCGCCCGGAACACACGGCGCTCCTCGTCGACCGGGCCGCTCTTTGGCCCTCCTTCTTCGCGCCGCCCGGAAACGCCGCGCGCGCCGTCCGCAAGACCCTCGCCCTCCTCGCCGAGGTCGCCGACCCGGAGGACCTCTGGGTGCTGCGCTCCGTCCCGCTCGGCCGCCCGCTGCGAAGCGCCTTGCACCTGCAAGCAGTCGCCGAGCGCGTGCGCGTGCGCCGACCGGCCGACGACCTCGAAGCACAGCTTCGCCTCGTCGAGGAGGCCCCCGAGGATGAGCTCGCGGAACTTGTCTGCCGCGTGGCGGTGGTCTTCGGCGTCGGCGCCGATCCGCCTGCCGTGCAGGTGCACGTCTTCGCGGAGCTGCTCGCCAACGCGGAGCGCCCGACCACGGCGCGGAAGCTGCGCCAGCTCGTGCGTGCGCTGATGCTCGATCACATGCGTCCCCGGCTGTCCGCTCGCGGCGGGCTCACCGCGCCGCCGCCGATCCCTCCACCCACAGCACCTGGCGTGCGCTTCCTTGCCAGCGTCGACGCCGTGCTGTGCGAGGGGCAAGAGATGCACCACTGCATCGGCACTCGCGCGGCGGCGGCATCGCGCGGTGACGCGTTTCTCTTTCACGTGGAGCGCGGGCAGGAGCGCGCCTCGGCGGAGGTCGCGCGCGACGGCGAGCTCGTGGAGGTGTCCGGCCCCTGCAACGCCCGCGGCAACGCCGCTTGCCGCTACGCGCGGCAGGTGCTCGAGCCCTGGGGCCTGCTGGTGCGCGTTGCGGGCGTGGCGCCGGCTGGCACCTGCGCGTGGCTCGCGCCCGCGCCCCTGGTGCCGCGCGGCGAGCCCCTGGCGACGAGCGACGCCTTCATCGACGCCCTGCGCGCCCGGCTCGCGAGCGACGAGGACGCGCACGCGCTCGCCTCGTGGCTGGCCGAGCGGCTGCGGCAGGCGGTAGCTGGAGGCTGCTGGGTGGTCGACGCGGGCCACGAGCTTCTTGCGCTCGGGCCGGACGGCGGGGTGCGCGACGTCATGCGTGTGGGCGGCGCGCATGGTGATTCCTGAGCGCCCGGGATCGCCAATCGGTCGCCCCGCAAGCACATTCCTATGGACCAGCGGGCCCTGGGTGGCTGCGAGGCGAGGCGGTTCAGTCCCGCTGCGCGCACCTCCTCGGGCTCCCGCACGCACGCTTGCCGAACGAGCTCGCGTTCACGATTGGTGTTCCAGCGCCAACTCGATCGCATCCGCGGCACCGTTGAGCGCCTCGAGCCGGGCGCCCCCGCCGCGCGAGTGGTTGACCGCGTGCGCGATCTCGCCGGCGAGGTGCTCCAAGGCGAAGCGGTCGCCCGACAGAATGACGAAGCCATCGACGCCCAACGGACGCGCAGAGTCGAGCACCTCGGTCATGATCTCGTCGAGGTAGCGCAGGCGGCGGACGGCGGCCAGCTCGTGCGCCTGCAACTCGACGTCGATCTCGTACGCGACGTTCGCCTTCTTGCCCATGCTTCGGATCGTGCAGAGTCCGACACGCGCGTCAATGGGTGGCTTTCGGCGCGTGTGCTTGTGGACGCCGACCGATCAAGCTGCGGCTGTGCGATGCGGCGGGTTGCGCTCGCGTCGCGCAAAGCCCACGGCCGCAACGCCGCCCCCCTGGCGCTGTCGCTGCGTTCACTGCTCTGCGCGCACGGTCACGAACCGCCGCGCGGGCAACACCACCGCCGTCAACGCGCCGTCGTGCCTTCCGGCGCCGGTGTCGATACCGATCGCGTGCCCCGCGTCGACGGGCTCCTTACCCGGCACGTGGCCGTAGATGACCGGCCCATCGAGCACGTCCATGTTGTCCGGGTCGAGCGCGCTCCAGCGCAGGTCGCAGTGATGCTCCGGCAGGACCTCGCGCATCCGCCGAACCGGGTCGATGCCCACCGCGAGTGAAAGCGGCACGCCGGCGTGCGCGATCCAATACCGCGCGCCGTCGACGAGCAGCCGCATCACCACCGGCAGCGCGCTCAACCATTCGCGGTGGGAGAGCGGCACCTTGAAGCGCTGCGCCTCGATCTCGCGCGGCGAGCGACTCTCGATGCCGTAGGAGCGCAACGTGGCGAGGCCACCGAACATGGCGGAGAGCGCCACTCTGTCGAAGCCGCGGCCGTCGACGAATTGGCAAAACCAGTCCTCGTGGTTGCCGCGCACGCCGCGCGCGCCGCGCGCGAGCAACAGCTCGATGACCTCTCGCGTGTCGGGCCCGCGGTCGCACACGTCGCCGACGACGAACACGGGCATGTCGCCGAGCTGCGCGAGCAACCGCGCCAGCAAGTCGGCGCGGCCGTGGATGTCGCCGATGACCGCGACCGGTCCACGCACCTCGATCACGTCCATCCGCACGGTACCGGCGTCGAACGCGCCCACGTCAGACACGCGCTCTCCTTTTGCCGCCGGCCGACCGCGCCGCCCGAGCGGGCTTCGCCGCGTGTCCCGCAGCCAGCTTCCGCAATGCCGCGAGGATCTCGACCAGCGCACGCGTGTCGAGCGCGCAGTACTCGAGCAGCGCCGCGCGGGCCTTGCTCTCCGCTTCGGCGTCGAGCTTGCCCGACAGCATGCGGTAGAGCGCGGCGCTCGCGTCCTGGCCGCCGCCGATCTCGAGGCCGTCGTAGGCAAGCGCGGGCACGAGCGCGGGCGCCACCGACTTGAGGCTGAAGCTGCCGTTGAAGCCCGGGTGGTAGACGTGGTCGCGCACGATCGGCAGCAGGTCGACGATGCGCGCGCAGACGTCGTCGAGCGGCTTCTTCAGCTTCGGGAAGGCCTCGCCGATCTCCTTGAGGCGCCCGCGCTCGAACTGCGCGCTCCAACAGAGGATGGTGCGCGCACCGCGCAGCCGCTCGATGACGAAGCGCGCGAGCGCCGGTCGCGGATCGCCGGTGCCCATCGCCAGGTGCTCATGGTGCACGAGCTCGCCGTCGACCTCGACGTGGACGGAGGCCTGGGCCGCGACCTGCATCCACGGCGAGCACCCCGGGTAGCGCGGGATGGCGAAGCCCACCGTCTCGAAGTCGAGGAACGCGAGCGGCGCACGCAGCTTGGCGAGCGCGGCCACCAGGCCTGGCTCCACCACCGTTCGCTTGGTGGTCACGGCGCGCACCTGACGCTTGCCGACCTCGGAGCTGACGCTCGCTTCGTCGAGGTCGGCGACGCGCTCGACGCCGTCGGCCGTGTACTTCTCGAGCGACTTCGCGCCGATGCGGTA
The DNA here is from genome assembly GCA_020850995.1 of Deltaproteobacteria bacterium. Lineage (GTDB taxonomy): Bacteria > Myxococcota > UBA727 > UBA727 > VGSZ01 > JACOUT01. Next base: position 560 of record JADZDP010000011.1, on the reverse strand, counting down.
CAAGGTCGAGATGTGGTGCGCGGGCACCTCGTCGTGGCAGCGATCGAAGAAGGGGCAGGGGTAGGGCTTGTTGCAGTCCGTCCCCGCCGCGACCTTGGGGCGCGAGCCCGCGAGCATCGAGAGCTGCGCGCGCGCCTCCGAGGCGACCTCACCCTCGAGCGCGCGCGCCTCCTTGGTGAGGTCGACCCGCGTGAACAGGTCGGACAGCGCCGGGTACTCGCACGCGCCGTTCAGGTGGAGCAGGTACGCGCGCTCGACGTCGACGCCGGCGCCTCGCGCCACCCAGCGTTGCACGGCGATGTCGGCGTGGTGCTCGTCCTTCACCTTGGTGGAGGACTTCACCTCGAGGAGGTGCCAGCCACGCGCGGTGCGCTGAAGCACGTCGACCGCCACGAACACGCCCTGGTGCAGAAACGAGGCCTCGAAGATCACCTTGGCGCCGCCCGCCAGGAAGGCCTGCGTCTGCCGGACGCGGCCGGCGATGTCGTAGTGCGGGCTGTCGACCAGCACGCCGCCGGGGAAGCGGCGCCGCGCCTCCTCGCCGACCTCGTGTCCCTGCG
>JADZDP010000010.1 GCA_020850995.1 Deltaproteobacteria bacterium | reverse complement strand
TGCTCGCGAACGCCGCCTTCGGGCGGCGTTCCTTTTTTGCCGCGAGCGCATGCGCAGATCCGGATCCGGGAAGGTTTCACGCGCGAGCGGAAAAGCAGTGGTGTTCTCGATGTGAGAACGCGCGTCGAGCCCGTGCCGCTCGCGCGCAACTTGAACCGAGGAGAGCGCTGCCATGCGTAGCTTGATGACGTTGGTTCCTTTGATCCCCTGCAGTCTCGTGGTCGCGGCCTGCGGCGGCAGCGACGCCTTCACACCCGTCACCACGGGCAAGAACCTCAAGGTCGCCGCGCTCACGGCCGAGGAGGACTGCATGGTGTGCGTGCCCACCGTCTTGGAGGAGGTGCTCGGCCGGCAGACCCCGTCGGAGCTGAAGGCCGGCATCCTCTCGGTGGAGCTGTTGCGCACGCCCTTCGACACCGAGCCGCACGTGCTCTTGCAGAGCGACACGCCCGTCGAGACCGACCTGGTCGCCGGCGCCACCTTCGTCGACGTCGACGTGGGCTCGATCCCGCCTGGGACCTACCCGCTCATGCGTGTGACACTGTCGAACACGCGCTTCACCGTGGGCGCCACCGCGCACGTCCCCTTCTCGGGCGGCGATCACGCGGGCGATCTGGCCGTCGACTACGCGCTGTCGGATTACGACGACGCCGAGCTCGGCCCGCGCGCCCAAGGCGAGTACCACGCCGACTTCGACGCGCCCGAGTTCCGTATGCCGCTCGACTCGTCGCAGCCCGTCAATTGGCCCGCGCCCTACCCGGGCGCCGTGGTCGACACCAGCGGCGGTCAGTACCGCGTCACCTTCCTGAGCCCCGAGGCCGTCAACGTCAACCACAACATGCCCCAGGCCGTCGACGTGGGCGTCACCTTTCACATCGATGACTCGTTCGCGTGGGGTGAGCGCGAGGGCGGCGTGAACGAGCTCGGCACCTTCGACTTGTCGCCGAACCCGCTCGAGGGTGAGATGCCCGTGTCGTTGGGCATCAGCGGCTTCTCCATTCAGGTGCTGGCGGTGGCCGGCGAGCCGGTCAACGGCGGCGAGGAGGAGCCCGCCGCTGGTGAGGAGCCCGCGGCCGGCGAAGAGCCCGCGGGTCCCTGAGCGACGCGCAGCACGGCGAGCGCGGCGGCGCCGGAGCCCTGGTGGGGGCTCCGGCGCCGCCGCGCGTTTGCGTTGCGTGGAGCGGTGAGGACGGCACAGAAGAAGAGGAAGAAGAAGAGGAGGAAGAAGATGGGGCTTGTTGTCTCACCTTCGTCGACGATCGCTGCTCTCGCGAGAGCAGTCGGCGGTGCCCTTGGGCAGGGCCGGCTTGCTGAGTCGGCCGAGCATCCGGGAGAGCAGGAAGGACCCCTCCCTAGATCCCTCCCCAGAGGACTGGAGAGGGCCGTGCCACCTTCGCCACTCCGGCGCGACGAACCCGGCACGGCTTCCCCCATTCCTATGGGGGAAGATCTAGAAGGGGGACGAACCCGGCACGGCTTCCCCCATTCCTATGGGGGAAGATCTAGAAGGGGGGCCGTTCGATCCCGCAGTGACGTTGTCACTCAGCACGCCTGCGCCGCAGGAACGCACCGCCATCTGCTCTCGCGAGAGCAGCCGTCCTGTCATTGAGGCGAGACAACAAGCCCCAAATTCTTCTTCTTCTTCTTCTTCTTCGTCGTCGTCGTCGTCGTCGTCGTCGTCGTCTCTTCGTTCTTCGTCGTCCCACGAACCTCGTCAGCCACCACACCGCGCCGCAGCCGCGCGCAGCGCCTCACGCTGCGCACCGCTCGCGCGCCGCACCCGCGCTTGGGCGCGATCGCAGCGCCCGCTCTTGGCCAGCGCCTGCACGAGCCCGAGCTCGGCCTCGGCGCGCAGCGTGCCCTTGGGGAACTCGCCCAGGTAGCGCTCGAGCTCGCGCACGGCGACCTCGTAGTGGCCCTCCACCAGCGCCGCCTCGCCGCGCTCGTAGAGGCGCAGCTCGTCGGCGAGCGCGGCCGGCGCCCGGGGCGCGCGCGGCGCGGCGGGCGCGGGGGTCGACGAGGCGGGCACCGGCTCGACGGGCACGATGGGTGCGGCGGGCGCGGTCGCCATCGGCGCGGGCGCGGGGGCGACGACGGGCGGCACCGTGCTTGGCGCGGTCGCGGCGATGTACACGGCGTGACCGCCGGCACCGAGCGCCGCGCTCACCGCCGCCGTGACGATGAGCGCCTTGGGCCCGAGCCACCACGCGTGCGCCATGGCGCCGGCCGACAAGGGCGCCCCCGCCGCCACCGCCTGCGCCACGCGCGCGCCGAGCGCGCTCGGGTCGTAGAGCGCGCCCACGTGGCGCTCGGCGGCTAGCGCCGCCTTCAGCTCTGCCGGGGCCTCGGGGTCGTCGAGCAGGCGTCGTGGGTCGCTCATGTGGCCGCCTCCGTCTTGTCCCAAGCAACGCGAAAGGCCTCGCGCGCGCGGTGCAGGCGGGTCCACACCGTGGCCACGGGCACCTCGAGCAGCACCGCGATCTCGGCGCCCGAGAGCCCTTCGATCTCGAAGAGCACGAACACCTCGCGATGCACCAAGGGCAAGCGCGCAACCGCGCGGCGCACGCGGGCGGCGCGCTCGCGCGCGAGCGTGGCCTGCTCGGGCTCGCCGGCGCGCGCGTGGGTGGCGCGCTCGCCCACGATGCGGCCGAGGAAGCGCAGCTCGCGCGCGAAGCTGCGGCGGCTCTTGTGCAAGAGGTTCATCGCGACGCGATAGAGCCACGCGCGCGGGTTGCCGTCGGCGCGCAGATCGGCGCGGCGACGGTGCGCCACCAAGAACGCCTCTTGCGCCAGGTCCTCGGCCTGCGCGCGGTCACCCGTCATGCGCTCGAGCGTGCGCACCAAGAACGCCGCGTGGGCAAGGAACAGCTCGTCGACGACGACGGGCGCGGGCGCGACGGGCGCCGCGCCACCAGGGAGCACGTGCAGCTCGGCGCTCACGGCGCGCCTCCCAGCGCGGGGCTCATGGTCGACGCCTCGATCTGCATGCGCGCGATGCGCGCCACTGCTCGAGCCAAGGTGCCGCAGTCGCCACGCGCCACCGACAGCTCACGCTCGGCCAGCGGCGCGGCCGCGCCGACGCGCGTCACCACCAGGCGCACGACCACCTCGTCACGGGGGCCCGGGCGCACGCTCGCATCCAGCGTGAAGCGCGCGCTCGTCGACGCGGGCACCATGGCCTCGAGGTCGCGCTCGAGGTCGACCTGCGAGAGGCACGAGAGCTCATCATGGAGCACCAACGACACCGCGCTCGCGCCGCGCGCGGCGGGCGGTGCGGCGGGCACGTCGCCGCGACGCTCGAGCTCGCCGCGCACGTCGGCGGCGTGCTCGACGAGCGCCTGCACCAGCGCGTCAGAGGCGCGCCGGCTGGCGTGCGCGCGCGCGTGGCCGCCGAGGGCGGCGGCCATCACCGCCGTCACGAGCGCGCCACTGGCCGTGGGCAGCGCCGAGAAGGTGAGCCAGGCCGCGGCCTCGTTCGGATCGTTGTCGGCGAACACCAGGCCAAGGCCCGCGAGCCCCAGCGCGAGCGCGCCTTGCGTCGCCGCCGCGATGCCAGCCCATTGCTCGAGCGCGAACAGATCGTCGTCGTCAGCGACGACGGTGAGCGCGCTCGTGTGCACCACGCGCCCGCCCGGCAGCTCGGTCTCGAGCGCGAAGGTGTAGCGCCGATAGGGACCGGTGACGAACAGCGCCGGGCGCGGCGTGGTGAGCGTGAGGCGCGTGCGCGCGCTGCCGGCCCCCTGCGCCGGCGTGCCGACGACGCGCAGCAGCACACGGGCCACGTGTGCGCGCGTGGCGTCGGTGGCTGCGGCATCGAGAGGCTCACCCTGCACCACCAGCTCCACGTCGCCCTCGCGGATCTCGATGGGCATACCGCCGGTGGCGGCGGGCGGCGCCAGCGTGGGTACGTCGAGCTCGACGGGGCGCGCGTGGCCGAGGCAGCCCGTCGCCAGCGCGGCCGCGACCGCGCACGCGAGGGCTGCACAGGGCGTCGGCAGGGTCGGGCGCACGGGGTCCACGGCGAACCGAAGGGTAGCGGGTCGACGCGCGCGGAGAAGCGGGTGCGGGTCCACGTCCTCACTTCCCCGATCCCGGCCAGGACCTTCCCCAGATCTGCGCGCCACGCCGGATCCCTGACCCTGCCAGGGCAGGCGCGCTCTGCTATTGGCGGCAGGGGAGGTCACCCATGTCGCGCGCTGCCGTGCTCTTGATCGACGGCTTCGAGGAGATCGAGGCCGTCACCGTCATCGACGTGCTGCGGCGCGCCGAGCTCAAGGTCGACGTGCTCGGCGTGGTGGGCAAGCGCGTGGTGGGCGCCCACCACCTGGCGCTCGAGGCCGACGCCCTGCTCTCAGACCACGCCGCCGACCGCTATCAGGCCGTGGTGCTGCCGGGCGGCATGCCGGGCGCGGCCAAGCTGCGCGACCACGACGGCGTGCAGGCCTTTCTGAAGGCCCACCACGCGGCTGGGCGCGTGGTGGCCGCCATCTGCGCCGCGCCCATCGCGCTCGGCAAGGCCGGCGTGTTGCAGGGCAAGCGCGCCACCTGCTTCCCCGGCTTCGAGGAGCAGCTCACGGGCGCCAACGTGCAGAAGAGCACGCCCGTGGTGAGGGACGGCAACGTGGTGACGAGCCGCGGCCCCGGCACGGCGCTGGCGTTCGCCCTGGCCCTCGTCGAGGCCCTCGTCGACGAGGCCACGGCCAAGAAGCTCGCCAGCGCCATGCTGGTGCAGTGATCAGCGCGCGCGCGCGAACTGATCCGCGAAGCGCGCCACCCCCTGCACCCAGTGGTTGTTGAGCCCGGTGGGGTCGTTGCCCGCGCCGATGGGCGCGTAGATGCCGCCCACCTCGGCGATGCTGCGCGCGTTCTTGTAGGGCCCCGACGAGGTCGAGCCGAGCAGCTTGGCCATCTTCTCGATGGACGCCTCGTGGGAGGGCATGTGGATGGGCCCCCGCGCGTCCGACACGCCCATGGCGTTGTTCTTGTTGCGAAACGCGCTCGACGTGAAGTTGCCGGTCTCGTGCTTGGCGATACCCGCCAGCACCGCCGGATCGACATTGTGACGGCGGCCGGCGTCGATGAACGAGCGCGCCAGGTGCTTGGCCTGGGGCGGCAACATGTCCTGCAGCTTCTGCTCGTTGGTCTCGCGGAAGCCCTTGACGCTGCGCTGCGCCCCCGGGCGCTCGGGGCCCGTGGGCCGCTCGGGGCCCGTGGGCCGCTCGGGGCCCGTGGGGCTCGTCGACGGGCCCTGCTTGGCAAGCGCCTCGCGCGTCTTTGGTCCCGCCACGCCGTTGGCCGGGATGCCGTTCTTACGCTGAAAGCCCTTCACGGCCGCTTCGGTCTTTGGTCCAAAGCGCCCGTCCTCGGCGAGCGCCGGCGCGGCGCCGCGCTGGTTGAGCGTGCGCTGCAGCGCGCGCACCTCCTCGCCACGCTGGCCGCGGCGGAGCGTGGAGCCTTGTGCGGCCTCCGGCGTGGCCTCGCGCGTGGCGGGTGCGTTCTCTACCTGGGTGCGGCGCGCCTGCTCGCAGCCCGAGGCGCGCGAGCGCGCCCCCGACTGCAGGGCGGGATCCACCGGCGCGCGCTGGGCGTTCGCCTGCGTCTCGCCGCTTGGCTGGGCGCCGCCGCTGGACCGGCATCCGCAGCCCTGCTCGGCCTGCGCCTGCTCCGCCGCCTTGACGGCCGCGGCCCGCGCGCGCGCCTCGCGGTCCATGTGCGCGCCCACGCGGCTCATCAGCTCTTCCACGTCCACGCCGCCGATTCCCATCCTGCTCATGACGACCTCCGGGTACGTGGAGTGTGTCGGCGTGACGGAGCGCACGGCTCATAGGCGCGACGTCCGTCGGGCGATCAGACGACTGGACGGGCGGCGCGCCAAAGGGCCCAGGTGCGGGCTATTCTCGCGGGCCAGCCATCCGTCAGCAGGAGGATCCATGACACCCCTCGAAGCCGCCGAGCAGCTCAACGTTCCGGTGTGGGAGGTCTGGCGTGGCTTCCTCTGCGACCTGTGGCGCACGCCAGATCGGACGCGCCCCAAGGGCACGCTGCAGTTCGAGGTGGTGGCCACAGACGGCGCCCGCTCCTACTTCACGCTCACGCTCGGCGCGGCCGAGGCCAGCTCGGCGGGCGGCCTGGCCATGGAGAGCACGGCGTGGATCGAGGCGCCCGAGAGCGTGGTGCGCGCCATGCTTGGCGGCGGCGCCACCAGCGACAAGCTCACCGTCACCGGCGATCGCGGCTTCGTGGCGCGCGCCTTCGCTGCGCTCAAGGGCGGTCCGGCCACCATGTCAGTTCTGGGAGCGAGGTTGGCGAAATGAAGATCACCGACACCCGCATCGGGCAGCAGGCGATGCGCATCGGCGAGAGCATCGCCCAGAAGGTCGAGGGCACGCCCACCACCGCCGAGGTGGGGCAGACCAGCGCGCCCAAGGGGCCGCAAGACACCTTCGAGCAGCAGCAGGCCATCGCCGGCGAGACCAAGGAGCTCGCGCGCCTGCTCGAGCAGGTGAACACCATGATCGGGCCCGAGGCTGTGCGCGAGCTGCGCAACGCGCTGCCCCAGGCAGCGCTCGCGGCGCTCGAGGGCACGCAGAGCCCGCTGCCGCTCGTGCCGGGCAAGGGCGTGTACGCGAGCTACCGCGCCAAGCTCGAGCAGCTCTTGCAGCTCGAGGGCGCCGCACGCAACTTCAACAGCGCGGCGAGCTCGGCCATCAACTACTCGGTGTACTCGTCGCGCTACTCGACCGGCTGCAACCCCGTGCACGAGATGAAGGCGGCCATCGCGCAGCTCATGGCGGGGACGCCCCTTGGCCAGGTACGCGTCGAGGACATCCACGAGCGCAACTGCGGCCGGCCTGGCCAAGCGGTGAGGCTGAGCGACCTGCAGCGCTACATCAAGGACATCCACAGCATCAACGAGACCGTCACCAAGGCATGGACCTTCGGACCAGTACCGCCGCAGCTGCTGTTGCGCGACGAGTACGGCCGCGGCCCGGGCACCGGACGCATCGACCAGCTCGGCTACGGCTCGCACCTGCCGCCGCTCTCCGAGCTGCGCACCATGATCCCCGGCTACCCGCAGGTCCTGAAAGACGTGCTCCAGCTGCGCGACGCGCTCAAGGACAAGGCCTTCCCCGGCGCCGACGAGATCAAGGCCGCCAAGGCGCAGCTCATGAACAAGGAGCTGTCCATCGGCGAGATGCATCATGAGATCACCTCGCTCCTGCAAGAAGTGCAGGGCATGGCGAACGCCAGCGAGATCAAGCGCGAGACGCTCAAGGGCACCCACAAGTCGACCTCGAGCTCCGCGGGCGAGTCGTTCAACCGCGACCCGGCCTTCGGGCTCAAGCTCAACGCCGTGGAGTCGTACTCCGTGAGCCAGAGTGCGGGCTCGAACACCAGCCAGCAGCTCAACCTCGAGGCGCGCGCCTTCGAGTTCGTGGTGGTGCCAAACCTCGAAGGCGCCACCTACGGCCAGGTGGAGAAGTCGAACTTCCTGACACCGGTGGAGTCCGGCGTCGCCATCGAGAAGCTCTTGCGCGCCACGCGCATCTTCGAGGCCATGGTGGCGCTCGAGCCGAACGCGCCCGAGACCCTGGCGCTGCGCATGTTCATGGAGGAGTCGACCTTCACCTTCAAGGCGGTAAACGACGGCTCCCACACCACCAAAGGGCTCGGCAACGGCTCCCTCAAGATGGCCGATCTGCGCGCCGACCTCTTGAAGGTCAAGGACGCGGGGCTGTACCCGGCTGACCGCTACGACATCATCAAGGACGAGCTGCAGTCGGGCCCGCCGCGGCCGCCGAGCAAGCTCGCGGGAAGCCGCTCGCTGTCCGAGCTGTAGGCCCGCGGAGCAGGACGTGAAGGCGCTGTGGGCGAGCATCGTGCTGAACGCCGCGCTCGCCGGCGCCGTTGCGATCTTGCTCTCGCACGGGGGCGGCGCGGCGCCCGCGAAGACGGCGGCGCCGAGCACAGCGCCAGCCGCTCCCTGCCCCGAGCCGGCGCCACCGCCGACGGCGATGCCAGTCCCCGTCCCCGCGCCAGAGGTGGCGCCCGACGACGCCGGCAGCAGTGAGCTCGCGCTCTGCCGAGAGCTGGTGGCCAAGCTCGGCGCCGAGCTCGAAGGGCACGAGGCGAACAACCTCGACAAGGTGTTCGAAGGCGGCGAGCCGAACGAGGCGCTGGTGGCGCGCCTGCGCGCCTTCTTCCCGCCGAGCACCGCCATCGTGTGCCGCGACGTCGTGTGCCACATCGATCAGGTCGACGACGACGAGACCCGCGCGGCCGAGGATCGCTTGCTGCGCGACCCGTGGTTTCGCGCCTTGGTCGGTGCCGAGCGATTGGGACCCGGCCCCGAGGGCCGCATGCGGCGCACGGTGAAGGTGACCAGCGAGCTGGCGCTCGACGGCGCGGCGCTGCTCACGAGCTGGCTCATGATCAAAGGCGCAGACGCGCTGCAGGCATGCCAGCTGCCCGCCGAGACACGTCTGCGCGTGCAGCTCCACGTCGACGAGGTGGGCCGCATCGGCGTCGACGAGGTTACGGGCGACGCCATGGCCGCGTGTGTGAAGGAGCGCCTGCTGGCGGCACCCGCGCAGCGCGAGGGCGTGCCGGTGCGCGCGGCGCGCCTCGAGCTGGAGCTGCCGCCGCGCGGGTGATCGGCCATGACGACGCGCCCGACGACGACGCGGACCGGCAGCGCCGTTCAGTCGCGCACGCGCGCACGCCGCAGCGCGAGCACGAAGTCATCCATGGTGGGCGGATCGGCGTCGGGCTCGAGGTAGAGGTACTTGATGGTGATGGCGTCGCAGGCCTCGCGCCACACCGTATCGAAGGCGGTGGCGCGCTCGACGGCGAGGCGCCAGATCTCGGGCGCCGGCTGGCCGGGACCGTACACGCCGGGGCGATGGAAGGTGACGTCCCACGAGTAGGTGGCGGCGCCCGCAGCGTCGTCGTCACGCACGATGGTATCGAGAGCGGCGCGCACCTGCTCGGAGAGGGGCGGCACGCTCCAGAAGCCCTCGCCCTCACCTTCACCATCGTCGCCCTGTTGCTTGACGTTGGCGTTGCCGCGTTGATCGTCGAGGAAGTCGTCGTCGCCAGCCTTGGCGTTGCCCTGCACGGTCTCGAAGCCCGGCGGTCCGTCGACGGTGGGCGCGGCAGCGTCGGCGCCGGCGACCTCGGGCGCGCCGCCGCCTTGTGCGCCGCCTTGGCCGCGCACGCCCTGGCCTTCGCCCGCCTTCTCGCCTGCGCCCTTGGTGGCGTGGGGATCGCCCGTGGCCTCTTGCACGCCGCGCTCCACCGCTTGCTGCTGTGCGAGCACGTTGTCGAGACGCAGCTTGTCGTCGGCCATCGGCGTGGAGCTCTGGGGCGCGCGCGCGGCCACGTCGGCAGAGGCCGCCTGCTTCTCGGGCGTTGCCTGCGGACGGATGGGATCGCGCTTGATCTCGCGGTCGGCGGCCATGCGCGACGTGGCGCTCTCGTTGAGCGCGCGGCGCACGGTGGGCTTCTGGTCGACGACGCGATCGACCTTGGAGTCACGCAGCGCCTCGCTGTTGTCCTCGTTGGTGCTCTTGGTCTTCTTGGGATCGGCGGCCTCGCCCTTCTGCGCGGCTGGCGGCGCGTCGAGCTGCGTGGAGGCCTTGACGGCGTCATCGCTTTGGCTGCGCTTGCCCGTGAGGCCCGGCGAGAGCAGCGACGCCAACAGGCGGGAGGGATCGGGCACGGCGTCGACGCTCGCGTGATCCTTGGCGCGGTCGGCGCCGTGCGCGTCGATCCCGGAGCGCTCGCTGCCCGGTGCGCGATCGATGGGGCGCTCACGCTGCCGATCGAGGGACTGCTTCTCGAGCGCGCGCTCCACGTTCTTCGGCTCGGTGCGCGGCGCGCCGTCTTTGCGCGGGCCGCCCTCGACGCGCGTGCGCGCCGCCTGCTCTTGCATCGACTGCAAGCGCCGCATGGCCTCTTTGTCCTCGGGGCGGATGGGCGCGCGACCGGGGTCTTCGAGCTGACCCGGCTGCTCGACGTGGATGGTGCCCGGCTGCACCGGTTGCGATGCGGGCGGCAGCGCACCCCGCTCCTGCAAGGCGTTCACCGTGCTCGGATCGAGGCGCCCGGTGGGCGGCAGGCCCTGCTCGCGCTGGAACTCGGCGATCAAGCGCGGCGCGTCGTCGAGCCTCCGCTCGGCGTTGCGCTCGGCGCCGCGCTCGGGCGCGCGCTCCGCGCGATCGACGCGCTCGCTCAAGCGGTTGCGGTCGGGCCCCTGCCCCGCGTCGTTCTTTCGCTCGCGGGTACCCTCGGCCGCGTCGAGCTCGCGGTTCTTGCGCAAGACCCGCACCACGTGGTCGAGCACCGCCTCGCCCTCGCGGTTGTTGTGCGCGAGCTGGGTCTCCCGCAGTTGGCGGAGGAATTCCTCGCGCTGCCGATCCATGCGGGAATCGGCGCCCGCCGGTGGCATGAAGCTCTCGCCGCCCCCGATGCGCGTGGCCATGATCGGATGATAAGGCCCCCACGTGGCCGACTCCATCGCCCGGACATCCCGCCCGGTGACCCCCGCACCTCCCACACCCGCGTCGTGGCGCCTGGCGCGCAAGCTCCTGTTCAGCATCGACGCCGAGCGCGTGCATCACCTGGCCATGGCGTCCTTGTCGGTGTGGTCGCGCGTGTGCTCGGTCGATCTGCCGAGCACCGACGTGGCGCGCGCACCCGCGCTGCAAGTGCAAGCCTTTGGCCTCACCTTCCCAAACCCCCTCGGCCTCGCCGCCGGCTTCGACAAGGACGCCGTCGCCGTGCCCGCCTGGCAGGCGCTCGGCTTCGGCTTCCTCGAGGTGGGCACGGTGACGGCGCAGGCGCAGCCGGGCAACGAGCGGCCGCGCCTCTTTCGCCTGCCCGCCGATCGCGCGCTCAAGAACCGCATGGGCTTCAACAACCAGGGCGCGGCAGCATGCGCCCGACACCTCGAGCGCTGGCGCACGGCCGGGCGCGTGCGCGTGCCCGTGGGCGTCAACATCGGCAAGACCAAGGTGGTCGACAACGCCCACGCGGCCGACGACTACCGTGCGTCCTTCGCCGCCGTGGCCGACGTGGCCGACTACGTCGTGGTCAACGTCTCGAGCCCCAACACGCCGGGGCTGCGCGCCTTGCAGCAGAAAGACGAGCTCTTGCGCGTGCTCGACGTGGTGTGCGGCGACAACGCCAAGCGCCAGGTGCCGCGCCCGATCCTGGTGAAGCTCGCCCCCGACCTCGCCATCGAGGACGCGCGCGGCTGCGCCGACGCCGCCGTGCAGGCGGGCTGCCGCGGCCTCGTGCTCACCAACACCACCATCGATCCCACGGGGCTCGTCGGCCCCGTGCCCGAGGGGTCGGGTGGCATCTCGGGAGCTCCCCTGTTCGCGCGCTCCACCGAGCTCCTGCGCGCGCTCGCCGGCGAGTACCAGGGCAAGCTCGCGTTCATGGGCGCCGGCGGCATAGAGGACGGCGCCACCTTGGAGGCCAAGCTCGACGCGGGCGCCGTGCTCGCGCAGGCGTACACGGGCTTTGTCTATGGGGGCCCGGGCTTCGTGCGGCGCGCGCTGCGCGAGCTCGTGGCGCGGCGCGGCTCTACGGCGGGGCTCGTGGCCCCGATCACATCGGCCGACGCCACTCGCCGGTAGCCACGCTGCGCAGCCGGGATGGGAACACCGTCGACGTTTTGTAATGGACCCGCTCCAGCGCGGAACCGATGGTGCAGCGCGCTCTGGGAGGAATCGATGCGACACACATTCCGTCTCGTCTTGGTTTTGGCCTGTACGGTCGCGCTTGCCTGCGGGGGCGCGTCCGCGCTCGAGGACGACGCCTACGACCTCGCGAAGACGAGCGCCCAGCGCGACCTCGCCTGCAACGACGTGTCCGTGAAGAAGATGGCGCAGGGCGAGGGCGAGTTCAGCTACGCCACCGAGGGCTGCTCCTCGACCTACTACTACCTGATCGCGTGTGAGGGTGGCGTGCTCGGCGCCGACTGCGCAGTGAAGGCCGGCGCGCGCACGCCCGAGCTCCTCGCGCAAGCGCACGGCGTCATGGGGCGCGCGGTCGGCTTCGTTGATCGGCTGTTGGATAGCGCCGAGCGCGACCTCGAGAACTTCGACAAAGACAGCGCCGAGATCAGAGAACGCCATCGCAAGATGCGCGAGAAGATTGACGCGTCGTCTGCCACGATCGAGTGCCACGCCCGCGGGGGGATCATCGCCGCGGACGGTTCCTGCGCAGCGCATCCCCTCAGCAACCGGCCCCTACTCACGCCCCCTTGAGGCGCCCACCGTTCCTCGTCGCGGTTCAGGGCTTCTCGGGACCCGGGCGCGACACCCCGCGCGCGATGGCGCGCGCCAGCGATCGCACCTCGTCGCGCCGCAGGAAGGGGCGCGGCTCCCAGGTGTGCCGCCCCTCGCCGTCATCGAGCGCGAGCCCGGCGCTGGTAGGAGCCACCTCGACGCGGAAGTGATCGGTCACGCGATGCACACCCATGGACAGCACCGCGTGCGGCTGCACGCGGTGCAACAGCTCGGGCAGGGAGCCCGCGCGCGCGCGTTCGAGCGTGCGGTCGTCGACGGGCAACACCGCGCACAGCACCTCGAGCCCGCGGCCGCGCACCACGCTTGCCGCCGCGTCGATGCGTGCGTCCGCGCCGGTTGCCAAAGCCACGGCGCGCGCGACCTCGTCGAGATCGCCGGTGAACGCGCCCGTGGGGTTATCGACGACGCCGGCGAAGGTGGAGAAGCCGGTCAACAGCACGCGCCCGTCCTTCGGGAGGTGTTCGAGCCAGCCGGCGAGCGCGCTCGCCACTACCTGTCGCAAGACGGCGTGGCGATCGCGCACGGTCTCCTGCGCATCGCCGGTGGTCTCGGGGTCCGCCGGCACGTGCAAGAAGCCGATGAGCGGTTCGCCTTCGGGGTCGCGCGCCGCGCTGGCGTCTGCCTCGCTGGCCCAGCACGAGAGCGTCCACCAGGCATGCGCGCAGTAGTACGAGCCCGCGTTGTCGCTGGTGCGCACCGGCACGCCTTCGACCACGGCGACCACGTCGCCGTCGTCGCGCGCCTCGTCGGACACGCCATCCTCGAACCGCTTCACCGCCGCCTCGTGGTGCGCGCCACCAGGGCCTTCACCTCGTCGAGGATATGCCAGGCGACCTCGTCTTTGCTCGCGTGTGGCAGCCAGCGCTCCTCCGTGGGCCACACCAGCAACATGCGGTTGGTGTCGACGTCGAAGCCGCTGCCGGCCTCGCCGACGTCGTTGGCGCAGATGAGGTCACAGCCCTTGTGCGCGAGCTTGCCGCGCGCGTAGGCGAGCACCTCGCCGGTCTCGGCGGCGAAGCCCACCAGCACCGGGCGCTTGGCCTTCTTCTTCTTTCGCGCGGCGCCCAGGTCCGCGAGGATGTCACGCGTGGGCACGAGCTCCACGCGCGTGAGCTCGCCCTTGCTCTTCTTGAGCTTGGTCTTGGCGAGCGTGCGTGGGCGCGCGTCGGCCACGGCCGCACACAAGATGGCCGCGTCGCTGCGCGCGGCCCGCTTCGTAGTCTCTTCGTGCATCTCGGCCGCGCTGCGCACGGCGATGGGCGTGAGCCCGGGCACCGCGGGCACCGCGATGCGCAAGGGCCCGTGCACCAAGCTCACCTGCGCACCTCGTCGCGCCGCTTGCACCGCCAGCGCCAGGCCCATGCGTCCCGATGAGCGGTTCGATAGGAAGCGCACGGGATCGAGATCTTCCACCGTGGGTCCGGCCGTGATCACGAGCTGCGTGCCCGCGAGATCCTTGTCGCAGACGGCCCAGGCCGCCGCCTCCACCAGGTCATCGACGGGAGCCATGCGCCCAGCGCCGCTGCGACCGGACGCGAGCACCCCCTCCACGGGGCCCACCAGGTGCACGCCGCGTGAGCGCAGCGTGGCCACGTTGGCCTGCGTGGCCGCGTGCGACCACATGTGGCTCTCCATGGCGGGGGCCACCACCACGGGACCGGGGAACGCGAGCAGCGTGGCCAAGAGCGCCTCGTCGGCGAGGCCGTGGGCCATCTTGGCCATCAGGTCGGCGGTGGCGGCGCACACCAGCACGAGATCGCTGGCGTGCGCCTCCTCGACGTGGGGGATGCGCCCGTGCGCGACGTCGAGCACGCCGCCCAGGCACGTCATGCCCGAGAGGGCCTCGAAGGTCATGGGCGTGACGAAGGCGGCGGCCGCGCGCGTGGGGGCCACGCGCACGATGGCGCCGAGCTCGCGCAGGCGCCGCACGACGTCGCACGCGCGGTATGCGGCGATGCTGCCGCCCACGCCCACGAGCACCCGCTTGCCGAACAGGGGGGTTTGCATGCTCGGCGGGAGCATAGCGTCCTCGGGCGTGTCGATGAACTCGGAAAGGCTCCCGCCCCGGAGGGAAGGGCGCCGCGCCGGCGATTGGCGATCGCTGCCCCATGAGCACGGCCTTGGGGATCGCGGCGCTGGCCAACGATGGCGCGCCCGCACCCGCGCTCTCGCGGCTGGAAACTCGACGATCCTCGACGCCTACTCGGGCACGCAGGCGCCGCTCTCGCCGCCCGTGGCGTGGCTGATGCGCTCGCACTCGAAGCCGGCGTCGCAGTCCACGTCGTCGAGGCAGGCGCGGCTGCAGCTGCCGCCAACGCACATGGCCGACTGACATGCTGGCGCACAAGGCTCACCGGCCGCCCCTTCCTCGGGCAGCGGCGCGCGACAGACGTTCTGCACGTAGCCGTCGGCGTGCGCGGTGAAGGCGCACACCTCGCCACTCTGGCAGTCGGCGTCGCGCTCGCAGGGCTCGCCCTCGTTGGTGCCGATGAGGCACCAGCCCACCACGTCGCTTCCCTGGCGGGTGGGTGTGGCGAAGCCTTGGCAGGAGAAGGTGTCGCCCGGGCAGTCTTGGTTGCTTCCGCAGGGTCCGGAGCAGACACCGTGGGGATCGCAGAAGCCGGTGGCGCACTGCTGCGCGACGGGCAGAGAGGATTGCGTCACGGTGGCATCGCAGGCGTCGCCGGTGCGCTTGCCACCAACGCTGGCCCGAGGTCCGCACACCCCGGTCCAGTCGTAGTCGCCAAAGAGGTAGACGCACGCCTCGTCGGTGGCGCAGGTGGCGTCGCCGGTGCAGAGGTCTCCTGGTGGGTGCACGCAGAGGCCGTCGTCGACGCGATCGTCTTCCACGCAAGGCCCGTGGTCGCCGCACTGTCCAGGTCCGTCGCAGACGCGCGCGCACGTCTGCCGCTCACCGTCGCTCGTGGGAAGGCATTGGTAGCGGTAGCCATCGCCGACTTCGCAGGACGCGTCGTCCGAGCAGGGGATAGTGCAGTGCTGGCGGAAGTCGCCGGCCGTGTAGTTCGAGCAGAGCGCGCCTTCGTCGCAGTCGCTGTCGCTCTCGCACACGCCTCGATCGGTGATGGTGGCCTCGCCTTCGCCCTCCTCGCCGCCAGGTCCATCGCCTTCACCCTCGCTCGGCCCGGGAGGCGTGCCGCAGGCTGCGGCGAACACGATGGAGAGCATGGCCAGACAACCACTTCGCATCACTTCTCCCTTGGAGCGGGCCAGCACACGCAAGGACGAGACCGCGCTCGCGGCGGGTCGGTAGCAGGTGTGTGCTCGGCTGGCTACGAGCGGGTCGAGGTGCAGTCCGTGCAGGTCGCGAGCGATCGTTGCGTGGTCGGGGACCAGGCGGATCAAGATTCAGTCACCGTTCCGGCCGACGGGGTATCCGCCCGCCCGAGCACACCTTCCCGGGTGAACTGACACGCCGCAACGTGCCTCGCCAGGAGGTACGAGATGAAGAGCGAGAATGCGTCGATAGCGTGGATCGCGGCATTGAGTGGGCCAAAGCAGTGGACGTCCGAC
>JADZDP010000009.1 GCA_020850995.1 Deltaproteobacteria bacterium | reverse complement strand
TGGCCGCAGCCCCAGCGTCCACGGCGGACAGCACGGCAAGCGTCGAGCCCGCGGCTTCCGCCACCCTCGATCGCAGCGCGTACCGCTGCGTCGTCGACGCGGCGGGCTTGCGCGAGGTAGCGGTCGAGCTCGGGCGCGCGCCCTCCTTCGCCGTGCGCACCGAGGTCGATCGCCCCAGTGATCCGCGCGCCACGCTGGTAGGTATCGCCGTGGCGTGGGCGCCGGGTCAGGCAGCGTGGCTGCCGGCACGTGAGCTCGGCATCGAGGAGCTGCGCCGCGCGCTGACGCCGCTGCTGGCCGACGGCGGCAAGCGCATCGTGGCGCACGAGGGAAAGACCGATCAGACCACGCTCATCGGCGCGGGCTTCGCGTCGTTCACCATCGCCAGCGACCCGATGATCGCGAGCTACCTGCTCGACGCCGACGCCGAGGCCTTCACGGTGGCCGAGCTGGCCCGACGCACCCTCGGTCATGCCTGCATCGACGCTGACCTGCTGTTCGGCACCGGCAAGCACGCCCGCCGCGTCGACGAGGTGGCCACGGAGCAGGTGGCGCCCTACGAAGCCGAGGCCGCCGATTGCACGCTGCGGGTGTCCCCCCTCCTCGACGAGCGCGTCGAGTCCGCGGGTATGGGCACGCTCTATCGCGACCTCGAGCTGCCGCTCGAAGCCTTGCTCGGTCAGATCGAGCGCGCCGGCATCCGCGTCGATCCCGTACGGCTCAAGAGCCTGTCCGACGACTTCGCGATCAGCCTGCACGACATCGAGCGCCAGGCGCACACGCTGGCCGGACGCCCCTTCAACCTCGACAGCCCGAAGCAGGTGGCGGAGCTCTTGTTCCAGGAGCTGGGCCTGCCCGTCATCAAGCGCGTGCAGGATCGTCCGTCCACCGACGCCAGCGTGCTCGACGAGCTGAAAGACAAGCACCCGCTGCCCGGCGTCATCCTCGAGCACCGCACCATCGCCAAGCTCAAGGGTACCTACGTCGACACGCTGCCGCTCCTGCTCGACGAGCGCGGTCGCGTGCACACCACCTTCAACCAGGCGGGCGCGGCCACCGGCCGCTTGTCGTCGTCGAACCCGAACCTGCAGAACATCCCGGTGCGCACCGCGCTCGGCCGCAAGATCCGCGACGCCTTCGTGGCCGACGAGGGCATGCTCTTGGTGTCGCTCGACTACTCGCAGATCGAGCTGCGCATCCTGGCGCACGTCACGGGCGACGAGGTGCTGGTCGACGCCTTCCGGCGCGACGAAGACATCCACCAGCGCACCGCCAGCGAGGTGTTCCGCGTGCCGCTCGCCGACGTCACCAAGGACCAGCGCAACGCAGCCAAGGCCATCAACTTCGGCTTGCTCTATGGCATGGGCGTGCAGCGCCTCGCGCGCGAGCTCGGCGTGCCCCGCGCGGTGGCGAAGGAATACCACGACGCCTACAACGACCGCCTGGTGGGGGTGCGCGACTGGCAGAGCAAGCAGCGCGAGCGCGCGCTCGTCGACAAGGAGACGCGCACGCTGCTCGGGCGGCGCCGCACGCTGCGCGGTATCGACTCGAAGAACGGCGCCGAGCGCGCGCGCGCCGAGCGCCTGGCCATCAACACGCCCATCCAGGGCTCGGCCGCCGACATCATGAAGCGCGCCATGCTCGACGCCAACCGGGAGCTGCGGCGTGCGGTGCCCGCGGCGCGCATGCTGCTGCAGGTGCACGACGAGCTGGTGATCGAAGCGCCCGAGCGCGACGCCGCGCGCGCGTTGGAGGTGGCGGGCCTCGCCATGCGCGACGCGTTCCCGCTCGCGGTGCCGCTGAAGGTCGACGGCAAGACCGGGAGGACATGGAATGACGCGCACTGATTCGCGCACTGATCCGCGCACCGATCCGAGCGTGCTGCTGGCGTCGAGCAGCACCGATCGCCTGCCCATCGGCGACCTGCAGCTCATGCTCGAAGAAGAGAACCGGGCGCTGGAGGAGGCGTATCGGCTCTCCAAACGGCGCCTCGAGGCCATGCGTGACGTGGCGCGGGCCATGGCCGGCCGCCTCGAGCTCGACGAGCTCTTGCGCACCATCATCGGCAAGGTGGGCGAGCTGTGCGACTGCGAGCGCGCCACGCTCTTCCTCGTCGACGAGGCGCGCGGCGAGCTCTGGAGCCGCATCTCCGAAGGCACGGCGCAGAACCTCACGCTGCCGCTCGGCAGCGGTGTGGCCGGTTCGGTGGCCAAGTCGGGCATGGCGCTCAACCTGGCCGACGCCTACCAAGACGGCCGCTTCGACCGCTCCTTCGATGAGCGCACCGGCTATCGCACGCACACGCTCCTGGCGGTGCCCATCGTGTCGCCCGAGGGCAAGACCACCGGCGTGGTCGAGGCGCTCAACAAGCGCGTCGGCCCCTTCGGCGTCGAGGACGAGCGCCTGCTCGAGGCGGTGGCGAGCGAGATCTCGGTGGCGCTCAAGAACGCGCTGCTGTTCGAAGAGGTGAAGAAGAGCCGGGCCGCGCTCGAGCGGCGCGTCCAGGAGCTCGACCTGCTCGTCGAGGTGGAGCGCGCGCTTGGCCGCGCCGAGAGCATCGAAGCCCTCGTTGGTGTCACCATGGAGCGCGCGCGCTCGTTGCTGGACGGCGACGCGTCCCTGGTGGGCCTGCTCGAGGGCGCATCGTCCATCGCGGTGCGCGCGTCGTTCGGCGATGGTGCGCACGGCGATCGCCACCGCCTCGTTCCCTTTGGCACCGGCTTGCTCGGGCACGCCATCAGCGCCGAGCAAGCGGTGCGCGTCGCCGACGCCGCCGCCGATGGGCGGCACGCCGCCGCCATCGCCGGCGAGCTGGGCGTCAAACCCGGTCCCTTCCTGGCCGTGCCGCTCTTGGCCCAGCAGGGCGGCAACGGGGGTGCGCATGGCGCCGTCGCCGTCCTGCGCGATCAAGGGCGCGAGGCCTTCTCCGCCGACGACGAGCGCATCCTCGCCTTGCTCGCCGGGCGCCTTTCGGCCGCGCTCGAGCAGGCGCGTCGCCGTGAGAAGTCGAGGCAAGAGGCGCAGCTCGAGCGCCTTGGCACCATGCTCGCGGGCATCGTGCACGACCTCAAGACACCCATGACCGTGATCGCGGGCTACGTGCAGCTCATGGCCGTCGAGGAGAACCCGACGGAACGCCAGACCAACGCCGAGACCGTGCTGAAGAACTGCGATCAGATGACCTCGATGATCAAGGAGCTCCTGCAGTTCGTGCGCGGCGAGAGCTCGATCTTGATCCGCAAGGTCTTCCTGCAACAATTCACCCTCGAGATCGACGACATGCTGCGCCGCCTGCTCGCCGGAAAGCCGGGCATCACGCTCGACGTCAAGGCCGCCTATCGCGGCGCGCTGCGCATGGACGATCTGAAGATGAAGCGCGCCATCGCCAACCTCGCCAAGAACGCCATCGAGGCCATGGGCGACACCGGCAAGCTCACGATCTCCATCGAGCAGATCGGCGATCAGGTCGAGTTCGCGGTGTCCGATACCGGGCCAGGCCTGCCGCCAGAGATGGAGGGGCGCCTGTTCGAGCAGTTCGCCACGCACGGCAAGAAGGAAGGCACCGGCCTCGGGCTCGCATTGGTCAAGAAGATCGTCGACGACCACCGCGGCGAGGTGCGGGTCGCGTCGCCGCCGGGGCAGGGGGCCACCTTCCGGCTGCGGGTGCCGCTCTGAGTTCTCTTGGGGGGCCGTGGCAAGCCCCTCCCCCTGGCAGGCGGAGCCCGTCAAGACCCCAGGCTCGCGCTGCTCGCTGGTACTCGCTCGATGGTGCCGGCTCGGTGCCGGGCTCGTGGGCGTGTGGTATCCCGAGGGCGTGCACAAGCCCCTCGCGTTCCTGTTCGCCGCCTTGGGGTGCCTCGCGCTGGCGCGCTGCCCGCGCGGTCCAGATCCTGTGCCCGGGAGCCCCGCTGGCAGCACCTGCGGCGACGATCTCGACTGCGACAGCGGCCTCGTGTGCGCCTGCGGCGTCTGCGCCGACCCGGCCAGCGCGGGCTCGTCGCCCGCCGTGTGCCCCGTGCCCGACGACGGGTGCCCGCCCTTCCCCACCGCCTGCATCATGGACTGCGTGACGCGTGCCTTCCTTGGGGCAGCGCTGTGCGCCGATGGCTCCGAGACCTGCGCCCCCATCGGCGGCGTGCTCGAGTCGACCTGCACCTGCGACGTGATCCCGCCCGGCTACGCCTGCGACGAGGGCGTCCTCGAGTGCATCGACCCGGGCATCACGGGTTGCCGCACGGGCGACTGTGGCGGCCAGACGCCCTTCACCTGCGTGTCGTCGTGCGGGGGCCAGGAGTTCGAGTCCACCTGCATCGACCACGTCGAGGCCTGCGATCGGACCGACAGCTTCCCCGTGGACGAGTGCGGCGGCGAGCAGTGCGACGACCCGCGTCCGCTGTGCCTGCTGGCCTGCGACCCCGCGCAGTCGCTCAACGCGGCCCAGTGCGTGAACGACTCCGGCACCCTCGACTGGAGCTGCGCGGGCTTCTCTGGCTACGTCCCGGCGGACGAGTGCCCCGGCGAGGGGGAGGGCGAGGGGGAGGGCGAAGGCGAAGGCGAAGGAGAGGGCGAAGGCGAAGGCGAAGGAGAGGGCGAAGGCGAAGGAGAGTAAGAAGAACGCCTGGTTGCGTGGATCCCATGAAAGTGCGTACTCCACTACGCACCTGCCCGGGGTGGGCGCTACACTTTTCAAGGCTCCGATGAACGCTCCGCAGGCCACCCGACTGAACGACATCCTCGACGCGGTGCTCGCCTATCACCCCAAGGCGGACCTCGACGTCATCAAGAAGGCCTACGTCTACAGCGCCAAGGTGCACGCAGGGCAGGTGCGCAAGACGGGCGAGCCCTACCTGGTCCACCCGCTCGCCGTCGCCAACATCCTGGCGCACCTCAAGCTCGACGAGGCCAGCGTGGTGGCGGGCCTGTTGCACGACACCGTCGAAGACACGCTGGCAACCATCGAGGAGGTCGAGGAGCTGTTCGGTAAAGACGTCGCGTCCATCGTCGACGGCGTTACCAAGCTCGGGCAGGTGAAATTCAACACCGCCGAGGAGAAGCTCGCCGAGAACTTCCGCAAGATGCTCGTGGCCATGAGCCGCGACATCCGCGTGCTCCTCGTCAAGCTCGCCGACCGCCTGCACAACATGCGCACGCTCGAGCACATGAAGCCAGAGAAGCAGGAGGCGATCGCGCGCGAGACGATGGAGATCTACGCGCCGCTGGCGAATCGCTTGGGCATCTCGTGGCTGAAGATCGAGCTCGAGGACCTCGCCTTTCGCTACACCAACGCGCGCGAATACGAGGAGCTCGCCGACAAGCTCGGCAAGACGCGCAAAGACCGTGAGCGGTTCATCGAAGATGTCACGCACGAGATCTCGGATGTCCTCAAGAAGTCCGGCGTGCAGCCGCTCGAGGTCACCGGCCGTCCCAAGCACCTGTGGTCCATCCACAAGAAGATGGCCACCAAGAGCCTGCCCTTCGAGGAGGTGTATGACCTGATCGCCTTCCGCGTGATCGTCGACAGCGTGGGGCAGTGCTACGAGACGCTCGGGCACATCCATGGTCTTTGGCGCCCCATCCCGGGCCGCTTCAAGGACTACATCGCGATGCCGAAGCCCAACGGCTACAAGTCGCTCCACACGACGGTGATCGGGCCCAAGGCCGAGCGCATCGAGATTCAGATCCGCACGCGCGACATGCACGAGGTGGCCGAGGAGGGCATCGCCGCCCACTGGGTCTACAAGGAGAAGGGCTCCGTCGAGGCCAAGGAGAGCGAGCGCAGCGGCTTTCAGTGGCTGCGCCAGTTGATGGACTGGCAGCGCGACCTGAAAGATCCCTCGGAGTTCCTCGACAGCGTCAAGTTCGACCTGTTCTCTGACGAGGTCTTCATCTTCACGCCCCAAGGTCACGTCATCGAGTTGCCGCGCGGCTCCTCGCCGGTCGACTTCGCCTTCGCCATCCACTCCGACGTCGGCATGCGCTGCGCCGGCGCCAAGGTGAACGGCCGCATCGTGCCGCTGCGCTACACGCTGAGAAACGGCGACACCTGCGAGATCATCACCAACAAGGCGCAGCGTCCCAACAAGGACTGGCTCGAGTTCACGCGCACGTCGCGCGCCAAGACCAAGATCCGCGCCCACCTTCGCACCGCCGAGCGCGACCGCGCCGCGGCCATCGGCCGGGAGCTCGTCGAGAAGGAGTTCAAGCGCTACGGCGAGAGCCCCGGCAGGTACCTGAAGGAAGAGATCCTCGAGAAGTTCGCCACCGAGAAGTACCGCACCCTCGACGAGCTGCTCATCGCCGTCGGCTACGGCAAGCTCGCGCCTTCGCTCATCATCGAGCGCGCCCTCCCCGACGAGGTGCGCACGCGCCCGCCAGAGGCCGCGCCCAAGCGCAGCCGGCTTTCGGAGCTCATCGATCGCGTCGCGCGCAGGAACGCCAGCGGCGTGAAGATCGAGGGCATCGAGGACATGCTGGTGCACTACGCGCGCTGCTGCTCACCGGTGAAGGGCGACCCCATCGTCGGCTTCGTGACGCGCGGGCGTGGGCTCACCGTGCATCGCAAGGACTGCACCAAGGTCCTCGAGCTCGACCCCGAGCGCCGCATCCACGTCTCGTGGGACAGCTCGAGCAGCTTCTCGCGCTCCATCTCGCTGCGCGTGGTCACCGACGACCGCGAGGGCATGCTCGCCGACCTCTCCGGTGTGTTCTCGAAGAACTCGATCAACATCAGCGAGGCGAACTGCAAGGCCTTGGCCGACGGGCAGGCGGTGAACACCTTCAAGTGCAGCATCGCCGACAGCGAGCAGCTCCGGCGCATCGTCAAGGCGCTCGAGGCGGTCAAGGGCGTGCACGGCGTCGAGCGCGCGCGCAGCCAAGACGGCTGATAGTCTCCAGGCTGCATGCAGGGGCACATCATCGCCGTCCTGACCAGCGACCTCGGCGTCGACGAGCGCGCCGAGCGGCTGGCGCGCACCTTGTCATGGACGCCATACGAGGCGCGGCAGCACGCCGTCGCCGCGTTGCCGCGCGCGCTCACCTCGCGACCGACGGCGGACGAGGCGTCGGGGCTGGCGCAGCGGCTCAGTGCCGAGGGGCTCGCCTCCGCGGTGTTCCACCGCGACGACGTCTTGCAGGATGGCCGTCGCTTCGTCGCGCGCGCCCTGCAGGTGCGTGACGACGGGCTCGCGGGTGTACGCAAAGACGGCGCACAGGCGACGCTGGCGTGGGGCGATGTCGCGGTCATCATCCTCGGGTTGCGTAGCCGCCTCGCCTTCATCGACGTCATCGACGAGCAGGGCGCCGTCTTCACGGCGCGGGAGCGCGACACCCAATTCGAGGGCAGCGGGCTCCCCGCGGTCGGCGGCCGCGCGGGTGTGCTCGCGCTCGCGCAAGCGGTTCGGGCGCGCTCCAACGGTCGCTTCGACGACCGCCTGATGAAGCCCGCCTCACTGGCGCAGGTGTGCGGTCCCTTCGCCGGCTCGCCCCTGGTGGACGACCTGGCCGAGTCCATCCTGCTGCGCTCGTTGCTGGGCTGACCGCGGCAACCCGCCGCTCCCCCGGCGTCGCGCCGCCCCGGCGCGGGGCAACCCTGGACAGCGTCGCGCGCATGGGCCAACACGGGACCCCTGTCACCGACAAGGAGCAAGCGAACATGCGGCGTGTCATCTCGACGGACCAAGCCCCGAAGGCCATCGGCCCCTACTCTCAGGCCATCGCGGTGGCGCCCAAGGAGCTGGTGTTCTGCTCTGGGCAGATCCCGCTCGACCCGAAGACCAATCAGCTCGTCGAGGGCGACATCGAAGTGCAGACCGAGCGCGTGCTCGACAACATCGCCGGGCTCTTGAGCGCCGCTGGGTGCAGCTTCGACGACGTCGTCAAGACTACCTGCTGGCTCGCCGACATGAGCGACTTCGGCAAGATGAACGAGCTGTACGCCAAGCGCTTCTCCAAGGAGCCGCCCGCGCGCTCCACCGTGCAGGCGGCGCGCCTGCCGCGCGACGTCATGATCGAGATCGAGGTCATCGCCGCCAAGCGCTGACCGTTTCCGCGACGAATTCTGCGACGTTTCGCGCGCGCGGGCGCTTGCTCGCGCCCGCGCCACGCCGGGAGCACCGATGCCCGCCAAGAAGAAGCAGCCCGCCGCCAAGAAGCGCCCCGCCTCCGCCGCCGCCCGGCGCGCGCCATCGAAGAAGCCAGCGCGCGCGAACAAGAAGGTCGCCACGGCGCGCACACCCGCGGCCCGGGCCAAGGCCGCGCCTCCGTCGACGCGCTTCTCCTCGTCGACGGCGGCGCCGCCGGCCACCACCTTCCAAGAGGTGATCCTGCGCCTGCAGCGCTTCTGGGCCAACAAGGGCTGCCTCATCGTGCAGCCCACGCGCACCGAGGTGGGCGCCGGCACGCTCAACAAGCACACCTTCCTGCGCGTGCTCGGCCCGGAGCCCTGGAGCGTGGCCTACGTCGAGCCCTCGTCGCGTCCTGCCGACGGGCGCTACGGCGAGAACCCGAACCGTCTCCAGCACTACTACCAGTTCCAGGTGATCCTGAAGCCAAGCCCCAAGGACATCCAGGAGCAGTATCTCGACAGCTTGCGCGAGCTCGGTATCGATCCCGTCGCCTTCGACGTGCGCTTCGTCGAGGATGACTGGGAGCACCCGGCGCTCGGCGCCGCCGGCCTCGGCTGGGAGGTGTGGGCGCAGGGCATGGAGGTCACGCAGTTCACGTACTTCCAGCAGTGCGGTGGCCTCGACCTGCCGCGCGTCTCCGTCGAGCTCACCTACGGGCTCGAGCGGCTCGCCATGTACCTGCAAAACGTCGAGAACGTGTACGACCTCGTGTGGGCCCAGCTGCCGAGCGGCCAGAAGATCAGCTACGGCGACGTACACAAGCAAGACGAGCTCGAGTGGTCGCACTACAACTTCAAGCACGCCGACACCGGCACGCTGTTCGCGCAATTCAATCAGTTCGAGGCCGAGGCCAAACGCCTGCTCGACGTCGCCGAGCCAGGGGCGCTGGTGCTGCCCGCCTACGAGCACGCGCTCAAGTGCTCTCATGCGTTCAACGTACTGCAGGCCCGCGGCGTGGTCAGTCAGACCGAGCGCGCCGGCTACATCGGGCGCGTCCGTGACCTCGCGCGTGGCTGTGCCGAGCGCTACCTGGCCTCGCGCGCCGCGCGCGGCTTCCCCATGCTGACCGGCGCCGACCGCGCGCTCTTCGTCGAGGGATCCCATGCCTGAGCTCTTGTTCGAGATCGGCTGCGAAGAGCTGCCGGCCGGCTTCATCGATCCGGCGCTCGCCTTCCTCGAGGGCGCCATCGATCAGGCGCTCACCGCGGCGCGACTGCCACACGGGCGTGTGCTCGCCGAGGGCACGCCGCGCCGGCTGGTGGTCATCGTCGACGACGTGGCCGCGCGCCAGGCCGACCTCGAGGAGGAGCTGCAGGGGCCCCCCGCCAGCGTCGCGTGGAGCGAGGGCGCCGACGGCACGCGCACCCTCACCGCCGCCGGCGAGGGCTTCCTCAAGAAGAACTCCCTGGTCGCAGGCGATCTTTACGAGGTCGCCGGCAAGAAGGGCACGGTCATCGCCGCCAAGCGCCGCGAGGCCGGCCGCCCCGCCGCCGACGTGCTCCCCGCCCTGCTCGAGGGCGTGCTCCCGAAGATCCCCTGCAAGAAGACCATGTCCTGGGGCGACGGGCGCGCCTCGCACAAGCAGGTGTTCGCGCGGCCCGTGCAGTGGTTGCTGGCGCTCTTTGGCGGACGTGCGCTCGCGGTGCGCTTCGCCGACGTCACGAGCGGCCACACCACGCGCGGCCATCGCTACCATGCGCCCGCCGAGGTGAGCGTCACCAGCGTGAGCCAGTACCGCGCGGCCCTCGAGCGCGGCCAGGTGGTGCTCGACCGCGCCGAGCGCAAGCAGATGATCCGCGACCTCGCAGACCGGCTCGCGAAGCAGGCGGGCGGTGGGCTGTTGCCCGACGAGCCGCTCCTCGAGATCGTCAAGAACCTCGTGGAGAAGCCCTTCCCCGTGCTCGGGCGCTTCGAAGAGCGCTTCCTCGAGATGCCCAAAGAGCTCTTGGTCTCCGAGATGCGCGAGCACCAGAAGTACTTCGCGGTGGTCGACGGTGCAGGACAGCTCCGTCCGGCGTTCGTGGTGGTGGCCGGCAGCGACAGCCCCCAAAAAGACGCCTTGGCGGCGGGCAACGCCCGCGTGCTGCGCGCGCGCTTCGAGGATGGCGCCTTCTACTTCCGCACCGATCGCGAGCGCCCGCTGGCGGCGGGCGCCCCGCGCTTGAAGGACATGGTGTTCCAGCGCGAGCTCGGCACCCTGGCCGAAAAGACCGAGCGCATCCAAGCGCTCGCGACGCACCAGGGCATGCGCATTGGCTTGCCTCAGCCCGTGCTGGTCGGCGTGTTCCGTACGGCAGCGTTGTGCAAGTGCGACCTCGTCACCGGGGTGGTCAATGAGTTCCCCGAGCTGCAGGGCATCATGGGCCGCACCTACGCGCGCCACGACGGCGAGCCCGAGGTGGTGGCCGTGGGCATCGAGGAGCACTATGCCCCGCGCCACGCCGGAGCGTCGCTGCCCACGGGAATCGAGGGCGCCATCGTCGGCATCGCCGACCGCCTCGACACCATCGTGGGCATCCTCGGCATCGGCAAGGCACCCACGGGCTCGGCCGATCCTTTCGCGCTGCGGCGCGCGGCCATCGGGTGCGCGCAAATCATCATCGCGCAGCGTTTCCGCTTCTCGCTCGAGGACGCGGTGACCTTCGCCGTGTCGGCCTATCGCACGCAGAAGAAGCTCGACAAGGTCGACCCCGTGGCGCTCATCCGTTCCACCGTCGAGTTCCTGCGCGGGCGCGTCCGCGGGGTGCTGGTGGAGCGCGCCGCCGCGCAGGGCCTGACGGGCGCCGAGGACATCGTCGACGCTGCCATGGCGGCGCGTGGCGGGGTCGACGACCTGCCCGACGTCGACGCGCGCGTGACCGCCTTGGCACGACTGCGCGCCGATCAGGGCGCGGCCTTCGTGTCGCTGGCCGCGACCTTCAAGCGTGTCGGCAACATCCTGGCGCAGGCGCGCCAGAAGGGCTTGGCGCCCGCCGCGGTCGACCCCGCGCGCCTGGTCGACGACGCCGAGCGCGCGCTCTACGACGCGCTCACGGGCGTCGAGGCCCGCGGTGCGCCGACCGGCGTCGACCTCGCCGAGCTGCGCGCGCGTGGTGCGGCGGACTTGGCGCGCTTGCGCCCGTCGGTCGATCGCTTCTTCGACAAGGTGCTGGTGATGGCCGACGACCCCGCGCTGCGCGACGCCCGGCTCGGGCTGCTCGCCCGCCTCGAGGATCAGCTCGTGGAGGTGGCAGACTTCACCAAGGTGCAGCTCGAGGCGTGACGAGGGCGCCGCCGTCACCCGCGTGGCGCTCGAGCTCTAGCGCTTGCCCAAGAAGCGCTGCAGAACTCCCAGGCGGTTGCGCGTGGCGGCCGAGGCCTCGGTGGGCGGGCGCTGCAGGGCGCGATCTGTCTCGACCTCGTCGTCGGGCAAGAGCGGCGCCGACGCGCGCATGCCGTCGCCGGTAGCGTCGCTCGCGAGCGTTGCGCCGTCGTCGGCCGGGGCGCCGACCTCCTCGGCGACGGTGCGCTCATCGAGCGCCGGGTTCGCCGAGAGCGCGGGCGCATCACCATCGGAGAACACGTCGCCTTCGTCGGGCTCGGTCTCGGCGGCCTGGACGGCAGCTCCCACCACATCGACCACGCGGTGGCCCGGGTCGGTGAGGCCGGGATCGAAATAGGGGGCCACGCCAGCGCGCTGCTCCGGCGGCGGCGCGGACGCGTCGCGCGCCAGCCACGAGCTCGCCGCGAGCGCCTGATCGAGCGCGTCACCGCCTGCAGCGCGCGCCTCGTCGAGCGCGCCGATCCGCTTGGTGCCCTGCGCGGGCCAGCTCAACACCTCGAGGCCGACAGGCTCGCTCGTGCGCCGCGCCACCATGAACGCGATACCGATGGGCCGATGGGGGCTCGCCTCGGGCGTGGGCCATCGCGCCGGGTCGGGCAAGGGGCGCACCGGCAGCGCCGTCTGATCGGGATACGACGCCTCCGCGGTGGGCTCGCTCACGTCGAAGCCGTGCTCGGTACGACCCTCCCAGTCTGCGGCGCTCGGCGTCGAGCTTGGCGGCGGCACCGCCGCATGCTCAGCGGTGTGGAATTCCTCGGCGTCGAGGCTCGGCAACCTCGAGGCCGGCACCTCGTGGCTGCCGGTGGAGTCCTCGTCGACCGGCGAGACGTCCTCGTCGGACACCAACAGCGGCTCGTCTGGCTGCTCGGGCCCATCGTCGCCCAGAGGGACGACGGTGACCGCCGGGCTGGCCAGGGCGGCCGCCGCGATCGGCGAGCGCGGTCCGGTGACGTCGATCAGCGGCTGTCGCTCGAAGCTCGCGCTGCGTGCCACGTCGTCAGCCTTGGGAGCGCCCTCGATGGAGCGCAGCAGGTCGACGTCGGTGGGCACCTGCTCGAAGGCCGAGGGGGGCAGCGCGCTCGGCAGGTCGGGCAGGGCGTCCAGCGCCACGGCCGCAGGCGCTGCTGAGCTCGGCGGCGGCGTCGCCGGCCGCTCACCGATTGGGTCCTCGCGCGGGAGTGGCGGCGCTTGGGGTGCGGGGTC
The DNA here is from genome assembly GCA_020850995.1 of Deltaproteobacteria bacterium. Lineage (GTDB taxonomy): Bacteria > Myxococcota > UBA727 > UBA727 > VGSZ01 > JACOUT01. The sequence continues at coordinate 6,677 of JADZDP010000009.1, read as the reverse complement.
GACGGTGCGATCGAGCGCGAGCCCCATCAGGCGCGGCGCCGGCGCATGCCACGATGCCTCCTGGGGCGGCGACGCGCCTTTGCTTGCTGGCACCTCGAACAGCGACGCCGGCAGCGGGCGGTGCACGACGGGATCTCGCCGCGCACGCTCGATGGTCGGCGCCTTGATGCGCGAACCTGGGGGGCGCACGCGCACACCGGCGCCGCCACGCTTGCGCATGCGCGCCACGCGCCCCTCGCAGCCCGGGAGCAGGCGGTCGATGGCGATGCCGGTGCCGGGCTCGCGGCCGGGGGGCACCAGCGCGGGCGGGTACAACCAGGCGATGACGCCCTCGAGCGCCACGGCGGTCTCGCCGCTGGCCGTGGTGATCTCCACGACGACGTTGGCGCCCACGCGCGGCTCGTCGGGCAGGGCGCCATAGGAGCCGTGCGCGAGGAACACCTCGCGCTCGCCCACGCGCTCGGCGAAGCCCGCTTCAAGCTCGTCGAGCGTCGCGTACTCGAGACGCGCCGCGATGCGGATCGGCGAGACCGACACGTTCCTCCCTCGAGCAACCCTCGCACAGTCGTCGGCCGCCAGTGTTGGGCGCGCAGCGCGCTTCCCCACGCCGACCGATGCGACCCATCCCTACCAGGCCCGCGCCGGCTGCGCACTCCCCCGTTGGCAGGCGATCTCGAGTGTTCAGGGGCGCAAGAGCGCTCCGCCGCGCGCGCGGTCCAAGAGCCACAGCACGAGGTTGGCGCCGGCCAGCACCAGGAGGCCGGCGGCGCCGGTCATGCCCACGACGAGATCGCCGCCGCCCCGGACGAACATGATCGACAGCCCCCCAGCAGCGTTGATGGTGCCGTGCATGACCGCGGCGGCCCACACCGACCGGCCGCGCGTGCGCGCCAGGTCCGCCAGCGGCGCCACCAGCACGCAAAACAGCGTCATGAAGAGCACACCGAGCGAGGGGTGCTGCGGGTAGTTGTGCCCCTGCAGGATGACCGGGGCGTGCCACAGTCCCCACAGCGCACCCACCACGAGCGCGCGGCGCCAGAAGCCGAGCGGCGCAAAGCGCCGGAACAGCCAGCCGCGCCAGCCGAGCTCCTCCCCGAACGCAGCCAGCGCGTTGATGCTCAGCCCGGCGACCAGCGGCTGGGCTAGGAGCATGGTCCAGTAGAGCGCCGGCGGCATGGCGAGCATCTGCTTTTTGGCCTCCTCGATCTGCTCCTTGGGCTGCTCCTTGGGCAGCGCCTCGGCCAGGCGCTCGAAGAAGCCGCTCATGTCGGGCGACCACTCCACGCCCGGCAAGAGCAGCGAGACCCCGAGCACGATCGGCTGCAACGCGAGCGGCATCAGCCATGCGTACAGCCACCAGCGGTTCGGGCGCAGGCTCACCGAGAGCGGCGCCAATGGCCGCTCACCGGCGACGCGCTGCGCGAGCACGGCGCCGAGCGCGGGCCCGAACATGTACGCGATCATGATCGCGGTGCGCAGCGCGATGTGCAGGTCGCGCCCGAGGAGCGCGAGCACGCCCCCAAGGGCCCAGCTCACCCCGAATGCGACAGCGAGGAAGACGACCAGCGGTCTCATGGCGGCCCCTTTGTCTTACAGCGGTTCCCGCATTCGTTGATTCGTTCCTCGCTCGGTCCTTGCCCCGATGGCTGCGTCGCGTGCTCGGCACGTGCCAACGGGCACGCGCCTCCGCTGCTCCTTGCCCTCGTGGCAAGCCCCTTCGCGATCCTCCGATCAACGAATACTGGACCCGCGGTAACGACCGTACGCCCTCGCCCTCGCCCCCGGCTGCTACAAGTGGCGGCCCGGATTGGAGCGCGCGGCGCCCTCGCCGATGCGCGTCAGCCCGCGCGCTGCACGAGCTGACGAGCAAGCGCGAACGCCTCGTCGAGCTTGCCGGGCGCAGTGCCGCCCGCCTGGGCGAAGTCGGGCTTGCCGCCGCCTTTGCCGCCCACCAGCGCGGCCAGCTCGCCCACCAGCTTGCCGGCGTGCAGCTTGCCCACGAGGTCGTTGGTGAGTGCGACGAGCAGCGTGACCTTGTCGTCGCCGCCGGGGACGCCGAGCACCACCACGCCGCTCTTGAGCTGATCGCGCAGCTTGTCGGCGTAGTCGCGCAGGGACTTGGGATCCACGTCGGTGACGCGCTGGCACAAGAGCTTGATGCCCCCCGCGTCCTCGGCGGCGCTGACGGCGCTGCCGGCGGCCTGGGTCTGCGCCTTCTGGCGGCCCTTCTCGAGCTCTTTCTCGGCGGCGCGCAGGCTCTCCATCAGCCGCTCGATGCGCGCGGGCACCTCGTCGACGCCGATCTTGAGGACGCGCGCGGCGTCGGACAGGAGCGAGCTTTGTCTGCGAACGAGCTCGAGCGCACCCTTGCCGGTGACCGCTTCGATGCGGCGCACGCCGGCGGCGAGCGGGCCCTCGCTAGTGACGCGGAACAGCCCGATGTCGCCGGTGCGGCGCACATGGACGCCGCCGCACAGCTCCACCGAGGGACCAAAGGCAACCACGCGCACGCGCTCGCCGTACTTCTCGCCAAAGAGCGCCATCGCGCCCTTCTTCCTCGCGTCCTCAAGCGCGTGCTCGCCGATGTCGGCGGCCACGTTGTCGAGCACAACCCCGTTCACCAGGTCTTCCACCTCGCGCAGCTGCTCCGCGGTCATCGCCTCGAAGTGCGAGAAGTCGAAGCGCAAGCGCTCGGGGTTCACCATCGAGCCCTTCTGCGTGACGTGATCGCCCAAGACCTTGCGCAGCGCCCAGTGCAAGAGGTGGGTCGCCGAGTGGTTCCTGCGCGTGCGCTCCAGGCGCTCGCGGTCGACGTGCGCCGAAACGGCCTCGCCTACCTCGAGGGCACCCTGGGTGACCCTGACCGCGTGCAGGTGAAGCTCGGCCTCCTTCTTGGTGTCGGTCACGCGCAGCACGGCCTTGGCGGAGCGCAGCTCGCCAGCGTCGCCCACCTGACCACCGCTCTCGCCATAGAAAGGTGTGCGATCCAAGACGACCAGGCCGCTCTCGCCGTTCGCGAGGGCGCCCACCTTCTTGCCGTCTTTGACGAGCGCCACCACGCGGCCCGTACCCTCCTCGGCCTGGTAGCCGAGGAACACGGTGGCGCCCACCTCGCCCTTGAGCAGCTTGAAGAGGTCGGCGGTGCCGGCGGTGCCAAGCTCCCCCGCCGAGACCTCGGCGTGGGCGGCCTCGGCTTTCTTGAAGCCCTCCCAGTCGATGTCGAGGCCATCCTCGCGCGCCATCTGCGCCGTCAAGTCTGGTGGGAAGCCGTGGGTCGCCTTGAGGTCGAAGACCACGTCGCCGGCGATGAGCTTCTTGCCGCTCACCTTCACGGTGGTGCGATACAGCTCGAGGCCCTTCTTGAGCGTGCGTCGGAAGGCCTCCTCCTCGGTGCTGACCACCTTCTCGAGCAGGCTCTTCGCCGCCTTGAGCTCGCCATAGTGGTCACCGAACATCTCCACCGCGCGCAGCACCGGCTCGTGAAAGAACAGGTCCTTGAAGCCGAGCTGCTCGCCGAAGCGAATGGCGCGACGCATGATGGAGCGCAGCACGTACTCGCGCGTGGAGTTGCCGGGCAAGACGCCGTCGGCCACCAGGAACGCGGTGGTGCGCGCGTGGTCGGCGATGACCCGCATGGCGACGTCGTCGGCGCTGTCAGAGGACCCATACTTCTTGCGGAGCTTGTCCTCGGAGAAGCCGATGAGCGGGCGCAACAGGTCGCTGTCGTAGTTGCTGGCGCAGCCGTTCATCACCATGGCCAGGCGCTCGAGGCCCATGCCGGTGTCCACAGAGGGCGCGGGCAGGGGGATGAGCGACCGATCGGCTTGGCGATCGAACTGCATGAACACCAGGTTCCAGATCTCGAGGACACGGTCGCCCTCGGGGTCGTCGCCGCCGAAGGCGCCCTTCACCTGGCCGCGGTCGAAGTGGATCTCGGTGCACGGCCCGCAGGGACCCGTGTCGCCCATCTGCCAGAAGTTGTCCTTGGCGCTGTGGCGCGAGATGCGGCCTTGCGGCACGCCGATCTTCCTCCACAGCTCTTCGGCCTCCACGTCGGGGGGCGTCTGCGCGTCGCCCTCGAAGACCGTCACCGACAGGCGCTCCGCGGGGATGCCCAGGTCCTTGGTGAGGAAGGTCCACGCGTGGTGGATGGCCGCCTCCTTGAAGTAGTCGCCGAACGAGAAGTTGCCGAGCATCTCGAAGAAGGTGTGGTGGCGCGCGGTGCGTCCCACGTTCTCGAGGTCGTTGTGCTTGCCGCCGGCGCGCACGCACTTTTGCGACGACGCGGCGCGCTTGTAGGCGCGGGTCTCGCGCCCGGTGAACACGTCCTTGAACTGCACCATGCCGGCGTTGGTGAACAAGAGCGTCGCGTCGCCCTGCGGCACCAGGGGGCTCGACGGAGCCACGACGTGCCCGTTGTTCTCGAAGTACGACAGGAAGCTCTTGCGCAGCGATGCGCCGCTCACGGGGGTGCCGGGTGTCATGGGCTCGCCCTACCAGCGCGAGGCAGGGGCCTCAATGACGACCCGTGGCCCCCGATCGGCCCGGGAGCAGGCCTCGCCCGGCCGGTGGCCATGAGGCGGAATCCGGAGCCGGTCGTGGCCTGTTTCCCCCGTCGGAGCACACCTACCCCCACGCTGTCTCACCCCAGGCTCACTCGTCAGCGGAACCGGCGTGCCTACAAGGAAGTCGCTACAGTGCACGAAGGTCAGTGCACCCGATCGGAGTCTGCATGCAGCGCCCTCGCGTCCTCGCGGCCCTCGTCCCCGCGCTCCTCCTTGTCGCCGTCCCCGCCTCGTCGCACGCGGGCCCGCCGCACGAGCACGCCCCTGGTGATCCCCTCGCCACCGACGGAGAGCTGCGGGAGATCACGTGGCGCGAGGCGGGTCTCGACGTGCAGACCCCTCCCGGCATCGCCACCGATGGGCTGCTGGTCGACTTCGACGACGACCTCTCCGACGAGGCGATCGAGGCCATCGAGCGCGAGACCGGCCTCGACCTCGAGGACACAACCAAGTTCGCCGACGGCAACCTGTGGGTGCTGCGCGGCACCCCTGGCGACATCGAGCGCGCCGTGCGCGCGCTCAAGGGCCGCCGCGACATCGAGGGCATCGAGCCGAACGCGGTCTATGGCCTGTTCGACCAAGACCTCGAGGCCCCCGTCGACGACGCGCCGCAAAAACCGGCGCCCACGGCGCCCAACGATCCCATGTACAAGTCGCAGTGGCACATGAAGATGGTCAACGCCGAGGACGCGTGGTCGCGCACGCGCGGCGAGGGCGTCATCGTGGCCGTGCTCGACACCGGTGTGTCGCCCGGCAAGCTCCACGGCGGCAAGGACTCGCGCTACAAGCGCGTGCCCGACCTCAAGGACACCGACTTCGTCGACGGCTGGAACTTCGTCAACGACAACGCCGACCCCTCCGACGGGCACGCCCACGGCACGCACGTGGCCGGCACCATCGCGCAGACCACCAACAACGCCTACGGCGTGGTCGGCCTCGCCCACAAGGCGAAGATCATGCCGGTCAAGGTGCTCTCCGACGGCGGCTCCGGCTCGGTGGCGTCCATCGCCAACGGCATCCGCTGGGCCGCCGATCACAAGGCCAAGGTCATCAACATGTCGCTCGGCGGCGGCATGTACTCCTCGACCCTGGCCAAGGCGGTCAAGTACGCCCACGACAAGGGCGTCACCGTCGTGTGCGCGGCCGGCAACGGCGGGCGTCAGAAGGTCGAATACCCGGCGGCCTACGACGGCGCGGTGGCCATCTCGGCGCTCGGCCCCGACGGCAAGCTCGCCTTCTACTCGAGCTACGGCAAGGAGCTCGACTTCGCCGCACCCGGCGGTGACACCCGCGTCGATCTGAACAAAGACGGCATCCCCGATGGCGTGCTGCAAGACACCATCGCGGTGGGCGACCCCTCGAGCCACGGCTTCTTCCCCTTCCAGGGCACCTCGATGGCCACACCGCACGCGGCCGCCGCCGCGGCGCTCGTCGTCGCCACCGGCGTCACCGACCCAGACCGCGTGGAGCAGATCCTCGAGTCGACGGCCAAGGACCTGAAAGATCCGATCCGCTACGGCGCCGGCGCGCTCGACGCGGGCGCCGCCACCAAGAAGGGCACCCGCGACCATGCCGCCGGCGGGCTCGGCATCGCGGGCGTGCTCGCTGGCTTCGCGCTCGTGCGCGCGCGAAAGAAGGACGGCATGTTCGCCACCGCCAAGCCAACCGTGGGCCTTGGGCTCGCGCTGGTGGTCGGCTCCGGGGCTTGGATGGGCTTCGTGCCTGGCCTCGGCTCCTATGCTGGCGTGGTGGCGCTGCTGGCCGGCGTGGGCGTGGTGGGCGCCCTCGCGCTCGGCTTCGGCGTCAAGGCGCTGCGCTTGCCGCTGGCCGGCCTCGCCTTCGGCGTGGCGGGCTTCCTGCTGTGCCGCGCGGCGCTCGGCTCTGTCGACGTGGCGCTCATCCCCGGGCACGGGGTGCTCGACATGGCGTGGCTCGCGCTTACGGGCGTGCTGACTGCGCTGGTCGGGCGGGTAGCGCTGGCGCGCTGAGCGCTGCAGGAGGGCTTGCCGTCAGGCCCTCCCCACGCGGGGCAGGCCGCGTGGGGGCCCCACCCGAGAGCCTCCAGTTCATGCCCCGCGGGCCCCGCGGCGCTACACGCGAAGCGGCGCCCGC
>JADZDP010000008.1 GCA_020850995.1 Deltaproteobacteria bacterium | reverse complement strand
TGCCGCCCATCCTCGAGGGCGCCATCGCCAACGCCCTCGACGAGTTCGACGGCTCCCCGCTGGCCGCCTCGGGCCGCCTGCAGCTTGGCAGCTTCGCCCCCGGGGTCTTGCCCGACTCCGCCCTCGACCTCGGCTACGGCGTGGGCCCCACGGCCGGCGCCTTCGACGTCAACGACCCCGCCAACGTGAACGGCGCGCAGGGCATGGACCTGATCTTCAAGTCGCAGTTCGAGGCCGCGCCCTCGCTCACCGACGCGTCCTTCCCGGTGCCGCACCCTTGCGCCAAAGTCATCGCCGGTAACGACTTCAACGCGCTCTATGGCGGCTTCCGCTTCGAGGCGCCGAACGCCGAGCCGCTCACCGGCGTGTACGACGGGTCCGTGTACCACTTGGGTGCGTCGCTGGCCGAGGACGCGGTCAACCAGCTCCTGTTCGGCGTGTACAACTCGGGCGCGCTCTGCCTCGAGCTGTCCACCGACAGCGTGCACCAGCTCACGGGCGGCGCCTTCCCGGTGTCCGCCGGCTTGGTCGACGTGCTCACCGGCGGCAAGCTGCGCCAGTACGCGGCGCCCGACGCGCCCGTCATCATCGCGCTCAACCCGAGCCAGCCGCCCATCGTCACCTATGGTGCTGGCACCGACGAGGAGGGGCACCTGCTCATCGACTGGCCGAAGGTGGAGGTGTCGTTCTACGTCTTGATGAACGAGCGCTTCGCGCGCGTGTTCGGCGTCGAGGCCGACATCGACCTGCAGATGACGGTGTTCAACGAGCCGGGCACCAGCACCTTGCACATCGGCATCATCGACGGGCCGAACATCAGCGGCTTCGTCGAAACCTACAACGAGCTCCTGCCCGGTGTCGCCTTCACCGAGGTGCTCGAGGGCCTGGTGGGCACGCTCTTCGACGCCGCGCTCGGCGACGGGCTCGCCTTCGACTTCGACGTGGGCCCGGTGCTCTCGGACGCGCTCGGCGCCCCCATCTACGTGCAGATGCTCGGGCTCGAGACCATCCCCACCGACGACCCAGAGTTCTTGAACGTCTACTTGCAGCTCACCGACGTGGAACCGAACCCCATGTTCGCGCACACGCCGCCCGTGCGCATCGCCGAGCGCGTGCCGCTCGCGCTGCCGAGCATCGAGGAGCGGCGCGCCGCGCTCACGGACGAGCTGACCCTCGAAGGCGTCGACCCCGACCACGAGTACCTGGCGCAGGTCGACTTCGGCGCCTGGCGCGGGCCCTTCACGCCCGACGGCGACGAGCTCACCATCCGCGATCCCAAGCTGCGCCTGGTGGGCCACCACAAGGTCACGCTGCGCGCCCGCGATCCGCGCGACATCAACTCCCTCGATCCCTTCGGCACCGAGACCGCCGTGTGGGTCGATCCCGAGCCGCCCTCCGTGTCGCTGGCCGTGCGAGAGCGCGAGCTGGTGGCCGAGGGCAGCGACGCCGTGGTGCGCCCCGCCGACCTGAGCTGGCAGTGGCAGCTCGACGACGGTCAGTGGAGCGAGCCCTCGTCCCTGTCGCGGCTCCCCGTGGACGAGCTCGACGCTCGCCGCGTGGCCGTGCGCGCCATCGACCTCGCAGGCAACATCTCGCGGCCGGCCGCCATCGACTTGGCCACGGCGAAGAAGCGCCTCGACCAGGAGGCCTCGGGCGGGCCCGACTTCGGCTGCGCCCAGGCGCGTGACGCAGCATGGCTGGGCGCGCTTGGCCTGGCGCTCTTGGGCGCGGGCACCCGGCGTCGGCGGGCCTCCTCCCGCTGACGGATCGGGCGGGCACAACCGCCTACATCGTGGGCCGATAACCACACCATGACGCGGGGTGTTGTCCCCTTGCTGCTCGCCCTTTGCACAGGAGTGCTGGTGGCGGCGTGCCCTTCGGAGGCTCCTGGGCCAGAGGGACCGAGCAAGCCCCGCTGCGTCAGCGACGCCGATTGCTCTGGCGGTCAGGTGTGCGCGCTCGACGGCGACTGCACGCTCCCCGTGGGCGGCGGCGGCGGCGACCCGCCGTCTGGCGACCCCCCGAGCGACGACGATCCGCCCAGCGACGACCCGCCGGTGGACGATCCGCCGGTGGACGATCCGCCGAACGACCCGCCCGTCGACGACCCGCCCGTGGACGACCCGCCCACCCCCGGCAGCGGTCGCCTGGTGGTCACGGCGGGCCCCGAGCTGATGGACGCGCTGCCGGGCTGCGGTTGCACGGCCTCGGCCCCTGCTGCCAACGTCGACTTGAGCTACGGCGTGGCCGGCGACCTGTGCGGCAAGCCCTCGGGCAGCCTCGAGTGCGGCGTGGATGGCCCCGGCTGCCGCTGCTCGGTGGGCCCCGGCCTCGGCGACGCGCTGTGGGGTGCGGGCCGCGCCGAGGAGCCGCGCCAAGCAGGCGAGATCTGGATCATCGACGAGCAGATCGTGCACGAGAGTGGTGGCGACGGCAGCTTCGTGGTGCGCGCGGCGCTGGCCGACGACTGCCAGCTCTCGCCGGGCAGCGTGGCGCTCTCGACCAACTACGCGTGCTGCCTGCTCGACTGCGACGGCACGCTCGGCAACGCCTGCTACGACTACTCGCAGGGCGGGCTGTCGTGCGCCACCTTCTGCGAGGCGCAGGCCACCTTCGCCACCAACGCCGACTGCATGGCGCGCGGACCCACGCCGGTGCGCGTGCGCATCGACGACGGGGCCACGCCCCGGGAATGGTGCGTCACGATGGAGGACGACGAGGTCGTCGACGCCCTGACCGTGCGCCGTGCCAGCGGGAACTTCTCGGTCTTGTCGGTGGACAGCCGCGCTCGCGAGGTCACGCCCGGCGCTGCCTGCCCCTGACGCGCGACTCGCGCTACAACTCGGCCATGCGCGTGCACCGCGACGATCTGGCTCGCTTGCTCGACGGGTGGCTCTCGCCGGCCACCTTCACCGACGCGGCCGAGAACGGCCTGCAGGTGGAGGGGAAGCCCGAGGTCGAGCGCGTGGTCTGCGGCGTCACCGCGTCGCGCGCGCTCATCGAGCGCGCACTCGACGAGCGCGCCGACGCGATCATCGTCCACCACGGGCTCGTGTGGAGCGGCGGCATCCGGCGCCTCGACGGGTGGCTCGGCGCGCGCGTGCGCCTCTTGATGAAGGCCGAGCTCAGCCTGTTCGCCTACCACCTGCCGCTCGACGCGCACCCCGAGCTCGGCAACAACGCGGAGCTGGCGCGCGCCCTCGGTGTCGTCGAGACGCGGCCCTTCGGCCGCTACCAAGGACAGCTCATCGGCGTCGCGGGTGTGCTGCAGGAGCCCCTGGCAGCGGCGGCCTTCCTCGCGCGCGTGGCCGAGCGCGTGGGCCCGGTGCACCCCGCCAGCAGGCTGGTCGAGCAGGTGCGGAGCGTGGGCATCTGCAGCGGCGGCGCCGCGTCGATGATCCACGACGCCGTCGCCGAGCGACTCGACGTGTTTGTCACCGGCGAGCCCGCCGAGTGGTCGCATGCCATCTCCGCCGAGACCGGCGTGGGCTTCCTGGCCGCCGGCCACCACGCCACCGAGCGCTTCGGACCGAGGGCGCTGGCGGCGCGCTTGACGTCGCAGGGCATCGACGCGCGCTTCATCGACGTGGAGAACGCCGCATGATGGTCACCACCGCTCGCGTGCCGTTCGTTGGGATGCTGGCCGTCCTCGCCGCATGCCCGCGCCCCATCGACGAGCTCGGCGTCAACCTCGCGCCGGTCGCGCGTGTGGTGGCACCCCAGCTCTGGCCTGCCGGCGAACCCGCGTCGCTCGATCCCACCTTCAGCGAGGACCCCGAGGGCGGCCCCCTGCGCTTCCGCGCCACCTTCGGCGACGGCACGCCCGACGCCGAGAGCGGCGGCGCCCTCGAGCACGTCTATGCGGCGCCCGCCAGCTACGGCGTGGAGCTCGTCGCCACCGACGAGCAGGGGCGCGACGAGCGTGTGCAGGTGCAGGTGGTGGTCATTGGCGACGCCCTCGAGCCGTGCACCTGTGACCTCCCGTGCGTCGACGACGCCCTGTGCGTCGAGGGCATCTGCCGGAGCTTCGCCAGCTCCCTGGCCGACGACGAGAACCCGCTCGCGGGCATTCAGCTCGTGTGCCCGTGAGCTGCCACGCCGAACGCGCGCGGCCGCCCCTCGATGACGCGCACCTGGCCACGCGCGAGCGCCGCCAGCACCGCCGGGAAGAGGCGGTGCTCCTCCGCCTGGATGCGCGCGGTGAGCGCAGCCTCGTCGTCGTCGTCGCGGATGGCGACCGCGGACTGGGCGAGGATGGGGCCGGTGTCGACGCCGGCGTCGACCAGGTGCACCGTGCAGCCGGTGACACGCGCGCCGTGCGCTAGCGCTTGTCGCGGCGCGTGCATGCCGGGGAAGGCCGGGCACAGCGCGGGGTGCACGTTGAGCACGCGGTGTTTCCACCGGTCGAGGAAGTGGGCAGTGAGCACTCGCATGAAACCCGCGAGCACCACGGCCTCGACACGGTGGGCCGTGAGCGCCGCGTGCAGCGCGTCTTCGAAGGCCTCGCGGCTTTTCCCTTTGTGATCCTCGACGAGCGCGGGCACGCCGGCGGCGGCGGCGCGCTCGAGCGCCTTGACGCCGGCGACGTTGCTCACCACGACCGCCACGGAGAACGCGCGCGACGGCTCGCGCGCGGCGTCGAGGATAGCGGCGAGGTTGCTGCCGCTGCCGGACACCAGCACGCCGAGCCGGAGCGGGTCGTCCGGCGGGCAGGGGGCGCGCGCGATGAGCGGCACGTCGACGCTGGCGGCGCTCGCCGAGCTCACGCGAACACCACCTCGCCGGCGCCAGCGCTAACCTCGCCGATGACGCGGGCGTCCTCGCCGCGGTCGCGCAGGAAGGCGCAGGTGGCGCCTGCCTCGGCCCGGGCCACGACGACGCAGAAGCCGATACCGAGGTTGAAGGTGCGGCGCAGCTCGAGCTCCTGCACGGGACCGCCGCTGCGCAGCACCTGGTAGAGGGCGGGCTCCTGCCACGAGCCGGCATGCACGCGCGCGGCGGTGAACGAGGGGAAGCCGCGCGTGAGGTTCTCGGGCAGGCCGCCACCGGTGATGTGCGCCATGGCGTGCACATCGGCGCCGCTCCTGAGCAACGCGACGATGGAGCGCACGTACAGGCGCGTAGGCTCGAGCAGCCAATCGACCAGCGGCCGCCCGGCCACGACGTCGTCGAGCTTCTTGCCCATGACCTCGAGCAGCACCTTGCGCGCCAGCGAGTAGCCGTTCGAGTGCAAGCCCGACGACGCGAGGCCGATGATGGCGTCGCCGGGCGCCACGCGCTTGCCGTCGATGATCTTCGCGCGATCGACCACGCCCACCGCGAAGCCCGCGAGGTCGTAGTGGCCATGCGCGTACAGCCCCGGCAGCTCGGCGGTCTCGCCGCCGATGAGCGCGCAGTCGCAGGCGGCGCAGGCGCGCGCGATGCCCGACACCACCGCCGCCATGTGCGCGGGCGTGAGCTTGCCGGTGGCGTAGTAGTCGAGGAAGAAGAGCGGGCGCGCGCCGCTGGTGAGCACGTCGTTGACGCACATGGCCACCAGGTCTTGCCCAATGCTGTCGTGGCGGTTGGCGGCCACGGCGACCAGGAGCTTCGTGCCCACGCCGTCGGTGCCGGAGACCAGCACGGGGTCGCCGAGCTCGCCGAGCGCGTCCTTGAGCGAAAACAGGCCGCCGAAACCGCCGATACCCGAGAGCACCCCGGGCACGTGGGTGCGCTTGGCTTCGCCGGCGATGAGCTCGACGGCGGCGTCGCCGGCGTCGATGTCGACGCCGCTGTCGGCGTAGCTGATCGGCTTGCCCGTCATGCGCTGACCCTCGCTGGGCGCGTTAGGGGATCGGGGGAGGCCGGGCAAGTGCGCTCCCATCTGGCGCTGCCCAGGTTCGGGCCCAGGTTCGGGCTCGGTTTCGGGTAGTGTCGGGCTCGTGGAGACGCTCTTGCTCTTCGCCGACGCACCCGCGGCACGCCCGGCGCGCCTTGCGCGCGTGCGCGACGAGGCGCAGGTGCAAGCGCTGGGCGAGGGCTTCTTGCTCGACCTCGCCGAGACCTGCGGTCGTTGGCGCGCGCAGCAGCTCGGCGCCGACCTGAACCGGCGCGTTGCCCTCTACGTGCACCAGGGGCGCGATCACCCGTCCATCGTCGAGGCCGCGCGTCGCGCAGGCGCGCGCATCGAGGCGGCCGAGGGGCCCGATGAGGCCGCGCGTTTGCGCCGCGCCTTCGAGGCCGAGCACGAGCGCGGCGCGCGCGCCGTCTGCGCCATCGGCGCCAACGCGCCCACGGTGCCGGCGCACCTGCTCGACGAGGCCTTCCGCGCGCTCGGCTGGGAGCGCGCCGTGCTTGGGCCCACCTTCGCCGGCGGTACGTGGCTCGTCGGCGTGCAGCGGCCCGCGCCCGACGTGTTCGAGGAGACACCGTGGCCCGCGCCGCAGGGCTTGGCGCGCCTGGTCGCCCGGCTGCGCGGGCTGCACATCGAGCCGCACCTGTTGCCCTTTTGGTACCCTGTCGAGGACGACGAAGGGCTGCTGCGCTTGGGTTGGCACTTGCGCTCGCTGCGCGCGCGGCGGCCGGGGGCCATGGCGGCCACCTGGCGCGCCCTCGACGAGTGCGGTCTGCTCGCGGAGCCACCCACGCCATGATGAGCCTGTCGCGCGAGACCCTCATCCCGCTCGCCTTCGCACTGCTGGTCGGGGTGGCCTCGGCGGCGTACACCTACCTGCAGCCCGAGCTCGGCTGGGACGCCTCGCCGCTCTTGGCCTTCGAGAACAAGGTCCTCGACTTGAAGTTCATGCGGCGCGGTCGCGCCGAGGTGGAGCCGAAGGTCATCATCGCGGCGGGGGACGAGAAGACCATCGCGGCCTTTGGCCGCTGGGGCACTTGGGACCGCGCGCGCTTCTCGAAGATCGTCGACAACCTGGTGGCCGCGGGCGCCGAGGTGGTGGCGTTCGACATGGTGTTTGCCGATCCGCCGGGGCTCGATCACGTCGCCACGCGGGAGCTGAAAGAGAAGCTCGCGAGCGCGAAGCTGAGCGAGAGCGCCGGCACCATGGCGCTGGCGGCGTCGGAGGGGCACGCGCCCGCCGCGGCGGAGATCGCGCGCGTCGCGCTCGCCGCCAAGGACCTCGAGGACGCCTTCGCGGCGCGCACCAGGAGCGACGAGGTGTTCGCGGCCGCGCTCGACCGCCATGCGACCAGGGTGGTGCAGGGCTTCATCGCCGAGCCGAACCCCGAGCAGGGCGCGCCGCGCACCGACTACGCCACCGAGCTCGACGCGCTCTCGTCCTTCGTCATCGAGGGCTACGGCTACGGCTGGAAGTACACCGAGCTCGACGACCCTGCCGCCAAGGGCGCCGAGCAGAAGGTGGCGCAGCTCGCCGTCGCCGAGGGCGCGAAGGCGTCGGACCTGCGGCTGGTCACCGCCGTGCACGGTGAGCTGGTCTTGCCGCAACCCGAGTTCCTCGCCGCGGCGTCGAACGTGGGCTTCTTCTCCGCCGACCCCGACGCCGATGGCACCTTGCGCCGCCAGCCCATGGTGTACCGCCTGGGTGACGCGTTCGTGCCCTCGCTGTCGTTGTCGGCGGCGGCGCTGTTCTTCGGCGGCAACCCGGGCCTCATCGGCCACCCCTTCTTCGATCACGCGCTGATGCGCATCGGCCTGCCGCGCGACGACGGCACCATCGTCGACGTGCCCGTGGATCTCAACGGCCGCCTGTTGGTCAACTACTACGGTCCGTCGGGGCCGGCCGATCCCTCGCTCCCCGACGAGAAGCGCGGCGCCTTCCCACGCGTCTCGCTGGCCGACATCCACGACGGCACCTTCAACGCCGCCGCGGTCAAGGGCAAGGTGGTGCTGATCGCGGTCACCGCCATCGGCACCTTCGATCAGCGGGTGACGCCGTTCTCTCCCATGGTGCCCGGCGTGGAGATCCACGCTGCCGCGCTGCAGAACATCATCGACGGCGCCGCGCTCGATCGCCCCATCGGCGTCGTGCAGCTCGAGCTGGTGCTGGCGCTGGTGTTGGCCCTCGTCTTCGGGCTCGTCTTGCCACGGCTCGCCGTGAACTGGGGCGTCATGTTCTTCACGGGCCTGGTGCTCGCGTGGCTGGCCCTCGATTTCTTCGTGCTTTTCCCCAGCAAGCTCCTGTTGTTCCACGACGTACCCATCGTGCTGCAGATGGCGCTCACCTGGGCGGGCATCACGGTCTGGGGCTACCTGACCACGGGCCGGGAGAAGGCGCGCCTCAAGAAGGAATTCACGTCGGTGCTCGCGCCCACCGTGGTGGAGCAGCTCCTGAAAGATCCCAAGCTCGCCGGGCTCGGCGGCGCCGAGCGCGAGATGACGGTGATGTTCTCGGATATCCGCGGCTTCACCACCATGTCGGAGAAGCTCACGCCCGAGGGGTTGACCGCGTTCCTGAACGAGTACCTGACGCCCATGACCGAGATCCTGCTGGCGCGCGAGGGCACCCTCGACAAGTACATGGGCGACGCCATTATGGCGTTCTGGGGCGCGCCCATCGTGCAGCACGACCACGGGGCGCGCGCGGCGCTCGCGGCCATCGACATGCTGGAGAAGCTCGACGAGATGAAGAAGCGCTGGGCCGCCGAGGGCAAGCCCGTCCTCGACATCGGCATCGGACTAAATTCCGGCCTCATGCGCGTGGGCTTCATGGGCTCCGAGCGGATGCGCAGCTACACCGTGCTCGGTGACAACGTCAATCTCGGCTCGCGCTTGGAAGGCACCAACAAGAACTACGGCACGCACATCATCGTCAGTGAGGCCACCTACCACCAGGCGCGCGCCGTGGCCTATGGCCGCTGGCTCGACGCCGTGCGGGTCAAGGGCAAGCGCGAGCCCGTCAACATCTATGAGCTGCTCGGCCGCCTCGAGCCCGGCGGCAAACCGCCGTCGCACATGACCAAGGTCATCGACGTCTTCGAGGCCGGGTTGCGGCATTACCGCGCCAAGCAGTGGGACCAGGCGGAGAGCTCGTTCAAGAGCGCCATCGCGTTGCGCGGCGTCGATCCGCCCTCCACCGTGTACCTGGAGCGCATCGCGCACTTCCGAACGGAGCCGCCGCCCGCAGACTGGGATGGCGTGTACGAGTTCAAGACCAAGTAGGAGCGAGCCAGTGAGCAGCCTCATCGAGCGCTTCGGGCGCAGCGTGCCGGCGGGACAGGTGCTGTTCCGCGAGGGCGACTCGGGCAAGGAGATGTTCGTCATCCAGTCGGGCAGGGTGCGGCTCATGCGCACCATCCGCGGGCAGGACAAGCTGCTCGCCGAGCTCGGGCCCGGCGAGTTTTTCGGCGAGATGAGCATCATCAACGACAAGCCGCGCAACGCCACCGCCATCATCGACGAGGATGCGCAGCTCTTGGTGCTCGATCCGAAGACCTTCGAGGCCATGATCAAGGCCAACACCGAGATCGCGGTGCGCATGATCAAGAAGCTCGCCAAGCGCCTCGACGACGCCAACGCGCAGATCGAGAACCTGCTCTTGGGCGACGCCAACAGCCGCATCGTGCACGCGCTCCTCTTGCACGCGCGCACCATCCCGCCGGACGAGCAGGGCGCCGTGCACATCCCTCTTGGCGCTGCCGACCTGGCCCAGCGCACCAACGTCGAAGACGCCAAGGCGGTGGAGGTGCTCGAGCGCCTCGAGCGCTCCCGCTTGGTGCTCGCCGGCAAGGAGGGCGGCGTGGTGGTGCCCGACACAGAAAAGCTCAGCGAGTTCCTCGAGTTCCTCGAGATGCGCCACCGCTACGGTGACCTGTGATCGGGCGCACACCGCGCACGGTCGCCGCCGCCGTCCCGTCGCGCCGGCGCATTCCTTGACGCCCTCGCGGTGGCCCTGCGAGGGTTGACGAACGATGCGCGTCCGGGTGCTCGGCTGCCACGGTGGAGAGACGCCACGTCACCGCACGACGTGCCTCTTGATCGATGAGCGCATCACCATCGACGCTGGCTCGGTGTGCCGCAGCCTGGCGCTCGACGAGCAGGTCAAGCTCGACCACATGCTCATCAGCCACAGCCACATGGATCACGTGAAGGACCTCGCGCTGCTCGCCGATCAGGTCATCGGGCGTCGCGCGCAGCCGGTGGTGCTCCACTGTGGCCCCGAGACCGCCGAGACCCTGTCGTCGTCGTACTTCAACAACTACCTGTGGCCCGACTTCACGAGGATTCCATCGCCGCAGGCGCCCGTCATGAAGATCGACGTGCACGAGCCCGAGAGCAGCTTCCGCATCCCGCCGGCTGGGGTGGTCGCGTCGACGACGCCGGCCAAGGGGCGGCGCAGCTCACGGCCCGCGACCTCGCGGCGCGCGGGCGCCAGCCGGCGGCCGGTGCGCGCCACGACCCGCGCCAAGAGCTCGACGCGCTCGCTCGAGCCGCTCGTCGAGGGCGAGTACGAGGTGCGCTTCATCCCCGTCACGCACCCGGTGGAGTCGATGGCGATGATCATCCGGGGCGCCACCGGCTCGATCCTGTATTCGTCCGACACCGGCCCCACCACGCGGCTTTGGCAAGTGGCGAACCAGATCCCGGACCTGCGCGGCATGTTCGTGGAGCTGTCGTTTCCGAACCACATGCAGGCGCTGGCCGACGTCGCGGGGCACTACACGCCGCGGACGCTCGCCACCGAGCTCAAGAAGCTCAAGAACAGGGACGAGATCCCGCTGTTCATTTATCACCTGAAGCCCACGTTCTACGAGGCAACCAAGAACGAGCTCGCGGGCCTGCACCTGAAGAATGCGCACCTCGTCGAGCTGACCGACGAGTTCACGTTCTGAGCTACCAACGCGCGCTCGCGCGCCTGCTCACCTCGCCGACGCGCCCGAAGCTCGGCCTCTCGCGCATGCACGAGCTGTTGGCGCGGCTCGGTGACCCGCAGCGCGCGCTGCGCATCGTCCACATCGCGGGCACCAAGGGCAAGGGCAGCACCGCGGCCATCGCCGAGAGCGTCCTTCGCGCGCACGGGATGCGCACGGGCCTCACCACCAGTCCCCACGTGTCGTGCGCGCGGGAGCGCATCGTGCTCGATGGCACGCTCATCGACGAGCGCGGCTTCGTTGAGCTCGAGGACGTGGTGCATGCCGCCGCCGCGGCGATGAGCGATGCGCCATCCTTCTTCGAGCGCATGATCGCCATGGCGCTCTTGGCGTTCGCACGGCATCGGGTCGACGTTGCGGTGGTGGAGGTGGGCCTCGGCGGACGGCTCGACGCCACCAACGTGGTGCAGCCGGCCTCCACGGGCATCACGCGCTTGGGGCTTGATCACACCGAGCTGCTCGGGCCCACCATCGAGGCCATCGCCGCGGAGAAGGCCGGCATCTTCAAGCGCGGCGTGCCCGCCTTCTCGGTGCAGCAGGAGCCCGCGGCGCGCGCCGTGCTCGTCGACGTCGCAGGTGCCGTGGGCGCGCCGCTCGCCTTCGTCGAGCCCGACGAGCGCCTCGTGGTCGGCTTGCGCGGACGTCACCAGCAAGAGAACGCGAGCTTGGCGCTGGCGCTGCTCGAGGGGGCAGGCGTGCCGCTCCGCGCTCCCGCCGTGGTGCGGGGCCTGCGCGAGGTGCGCTGGCCCGCGCGCTACGAGCGTGTGCTCGAGGTCCCCCCGCTGATCATCGATGGCGCGCACAACGAGACCTCGGCCCGCGCGTTGGTCGAGGTTGTCCAGGCGGACCCCGCGCTCGCGGGGCGCCCGCTGGCGCTGGTGGTGGGCATGTTGAGCGGGCACGATCCGCACGCCTTTGCCGCGGCGCTTGCCCCCCTACGGCCTCAGCGAGTGAGCGCGGTCGCCTGTCGGAGCCCACGCACCTACCCCGCGCAGGTGGTGGCGCGCGCCCTCGCCCGCGGCTTCGGCGTGTGCGACAGCGACGCGCTCGCCCCCGCCCTCGAGCGCGCCGTGGCGTTCGCACGCGCCCGGCGCGGGGCGGTGCTGGTGACCGGCTCGCTCTACCTCGCGGGCGAGGTGCGCCACCACCTGCTCGGGGGGCCGGTGGACGCCACCTTCCCCCTCTTCTGACGGGCGGCCACGGGCCCTGCTGGCGCCAGGGGCGGACCGCGCGCGCGCCGGAAATTTCGAGTCGGCGCCGGACCTTGCTAGCGTCGGGCCGAGACCCTGGAGGCAGCCGATGCTGCGCGTGTCCGCCCTTGTCACCCTCGCTGTCGCCGCCGCCCCCGCCCTGGCCACGGCCCAGCTCACCGGCATCGACGTGCGACCGAGCGCCGAGCGCGTGGACGTCGTCGTGAAGGCCAGCGAGCCCCTCACGTTCCAAAGCTGGGCGCGCTCGGCCCCGCCGGTGCTGGTGGTGGACCTGCTCGAGACCGCGGCCGAGCCCGCCACGCTCGATCAGGCCGCGCTCAAGGGCGCCGCCGCGCTCACCGGCATCACGGTCTCCCGCCACGATGCGCGCGGCACGGCGTTGTCGCGCTTGTCCATCGCGCTGTCGCGCAACGTCGACTACGACGTCAGCGCCCGCGGCAGCGAGGTCACCATCTCGCTCTTCCCCTCGGGCAAGCGCGAGGCCAGCTTCACGAGCAAGAAGCCGGTGCAGCTCGCGCTGTCCACCGACCGCGGCGCGCGCAGCGACGCGCCCGCGCTGGTGATGGAGGGATCGCTCGGGCGTGCCACCGCTGATCTCGACGTGGCCCAGGCTGGCGGCGGCCCGCTCAAGATGAGCTACATCGGCTTTCGCAACACCGCGTCGAGCTCGGTGGTGTTCGCGCGCCTGAACGCCGAGGCCAAGTTCTCCATCCGCAAGGAGGGCGACAACCTGGTCGTGCTCGAGATCCAAAACGCCACCATCCCGCTGCGCAACAACAAGAACCACCTCGACGCGACCTTCTTCGATAGCCCGGTGAAGATGATCACCCCGTCGGAGATCGAGGACGCGACGCCGACCATTCGCATCACCATCGAGATGAAGCAGGCGGCGCCCTACGACGCCGTGCTGCAGGGCCGCGAGGTCGTGGTGACCTTCAAGAAGTAGCGGGCCCTTGTTCGCCGAAGCACACGACGTTAGGGCGGGCGGGTGTCCGCCCTCTCCCATCTCCGCGCCTTGAAGAGCGGCGCCGCCGTCTGGCGCGCCGATGATCGGGCACGCGTGCAGGTGCGCGGCGCCGACGCCCGCGCATTCTTGCATCGCTTGTCCACCAACCACGTCGGTGAGCTCGGTGCTGGGCAGGGGCGCTTGAACGCCTTCCTGACGGACAAGGGCCGCGTCGTCGACGTGGTCGTGTACCTCGATCGCGGCGCGGCCGGTGTCATGCTGCTCGGCGGCCGGGGGCGTGGCGCCGCGCTGGTCGCCTGGCTCGATCGCTACCTGTTCAGCGAGGACGTGGCGCTCACCGACGCGAGCGCGACCGGGAGCTGCGCCGAGCTGGCGGGCGCAGGGGCGCCCGCCCTCGTGGAGGGCATGGTGGCGGGCGCGGGGGCGCTCGAGCGCTGGTCCTTCGTCGAGGCGCGCGGGCGTTTGGTGGCGCGCGGCTTCGATCACGTCGACATCGATGGCACGGCGCGGCCGTCGTTCTTGGTGGTGGACCTCGAGCGTCCGGGCGCCTTCGACGACGCCATTGCCGCCGGCGCCGCGCCGCTGCACGAGAGCGCCGCCGAGGCGCTGCGCGTCGCGGCAGGCATCCCGGGCGTGGCCGGCGAGCTCGTCGACGCGCACAACCCGCTCGAGCTCGCGCTCCATGACGCCATCCACTGGGCCAAGGGCTGCTACACCGGCCAAGAGGTGATCGCCCGGCTCGACAGCTACGCCAAGGTCGGCAAGCGCCTGGCGGGCCTGGTGCTCGACGAGGCAGCCGCAGCGCTCGTGCGCGCGGGCGACGCGATCACCAGCGGCGGCCAAAGCGTCGGCGTGGTCACCAGCGTGTCCCCCCTGCACAACGGCGCGCGGCCGAGCGCTCTGGCGCTGCTCAAGAGTGGCGACGAGGGCGCCCCGCTGCAGGTGCGCGGAGCGAGCGCGGTGGCGGTGGCGCGCGCGGCGGCGCAGGCGCCGCACGGTTGAGCCAGGTCAGCGCGGAGCTCAGCCCCGCACGCCGAGCAGGTGCCCGGCCAGCGTGCCGTTGCCCGCGAACACGTGCTCACCGATGAGGATCCCCGCGCTGCGGAACTTCTCGCGCGCGGCGGCGATGTCTTTGTGCTGCTCGAGCAGCTCGGAGAAGGCCTTGTGCGGCAGCACTGCGGCCGCCGCCACGGTCTTGGCCACGGCCGACAGGTCCGCCTGCGCGGCGTCGACGCGGGCCAGGCTGCCCACGTAGTCACCGGCGGCCAGCTCGAGGCGCTTCTGCACGCTGCCGTCGACGTCGGTGCTGCCGACGTGCACCTTGCCCTCGAGGATCACCCACAGCCCGTCGTTCTCGGCCCCCTCGAAGAACAGCTCGTCGCCGGGCTGGTAGTCGCGGTCGTGGAAGCGGCGCATGATGTCGAGGCGCTCGCGCGCGTCGAGCTTCTGGAAGAAGGGCAACGACGCCAGCACGTTGAGCAGCAGGCGCTCGCGAAAGAAGGTGTGCAGCGCCGCGCGCACGCTCGGCCAGGTCTGCATCAGCTCGTCGACGGCGACCTTGTCGATCTCGAAGTACTCGAGCTCGTTGACGGCCCGCAGGCTCGCCTGCCGCGTCTGCGCCGACATGAGCGCGAACACGCCCGCCAGATCGCCCTCGGAGAGGTGCATGAGCTCGATCTCGTCGCCCTCCGACGAGGTACGAAACACCTGCGCGCGACCGCGGCTGATGACGATGCACGAGTCGCCGGGCTCGCCTTGCGTAAACACCAGCGTCCCCGGCGGCGCCTTCTGCATCACCATGGCGTGGCTGAGCTGCACGAAGGCCTCGGGGGAGAGCGACGAGAACAGCGGCACCTGCGGCAGCACCACGTCGCCGGGCGTCACCTGCGGGAAAGGCGCGAAGTCCTCGCCCAGATCCGCGGCGGTGACCTCGATGGCGTCGCCGGTGCCCTCGCGCGGTGGCTGGTCGTGATCGACGGCGGTGGCCTCGTCGTCGGGAAAGATGGCGGCGCGTTTGACTGGCGGCGCGCCCTCTGCCACCACCTCGGCGCCGATGTCCTCTGGCGCTTTCACCACCTCGAGGTCCTCCGCGCGCATGGGCGCGATGGCGCGCCAAATGCCCGTGGTGGTGAGCGGGATGCCGTCGTGCAGCGTCTGCAGCGTGCCTGCTTGCTCGACGTCGCGCGCCTCGAGGATCGGTACTGCCACGCGCCCGCGGTTGCTCGCGTCCGCCGCGCGGGTGCGCGCGTAGAGCTTGGCGAGGAACAGCAGCGTCTCGTCGTGCTTGGGGTCGACCTGCAGGAGCTCCTTGAGCACCGCGATGGCCTGCAGCGGGTGGCCGGCGAGCGAGAGGTAGCGCGCCACGGCGGCGTAGTGGGCGACGGCGTCGTCCTTGCGGCCGAGCAGCCGGTAGGTGCGCGCGACGCGCATGCGCGCGTCGAGATCCATGGGGCGATCGCGCAGCGCCTCCTGCAGCATGCGCAGGTTCTTCTTGAGCTCGGACTTCGAGGGCATGCTCATCGCCCACTCACATAGCGCGAACGGCGCAGTGCGTAACAGGCCCTCCAGCGGAGGTCCGTTGCATTGACCGTCGTCGGGCTTGGTCCTTGCCGCGATCCCTGCGTCGCGTCCTCGCCGCGTACCACGAGGTACGCGGCTGCGGTGCTCCTGAGGCTCCCGGCAAGTCCCTGCGCCGGGCTCGATCAATGCAGCGGACCTCCGCTGCGGGGATCCCGCATTGTCGCTTGGCAATCGGTCGACTAGAGGAGGGCCATGCGTCGCATCCTGCCCTTCGTCGTCGCTGCCCTCGTCCCCACCGCCGCCTGCGTCGAGCCGCCCCCCGCCGAACCCGTGTTCGGCGAGGTGAACGGCCTGCCTGCATGCGACCAAGCCGTGGTCGACGCCAACCCCGACAAGCGCTGCTTCACCTGGCGCGCCCTGGCCGGCGTGTCCATGGGTGGCGGCACCGCCAGCCGCTTGGGCTTCTCCGAGCCTTCGCTCTACGACGTGGTCGGCGTCATGGGCACGCCCTTCGCCGACACCGAGTTCTTCTTTGGCATGCTCGAGCGCAGCCACCTGTCGGGCTTCTGCTCCAAAGAGGTGCTCGAGGCGGCCATGGCGCGCGGTGAGAGCCTCGACGACCCCAGCAACCCCGCGCTGCAGTGCGGCATCCACGACGTGTGGCCGCTGCCCGACGGCGGCGAGCCCGCGCGCCCCGGCTACCAGCTCGCGGTGGAAGACTCGCAGTGCTCGATGTTCCAGTCAGACTTCAACCACTGGTACCGCGGCCCGGATGAGGGGCGCGGCGGCAGCTTCACGCGCAACGGCCTCATCGAGATCGTGCACGACCTGTTGGCCGCCTACGGCAACCTGCTCTACCACAACCCCGAGTCGAGCTTCTTGCCGCCGGGCGTCGACGAGGCGTGGCACGTGGTGCCCCACGCCGACGACGAAGCGCAGCAGAAGGCGTCGCTGTGCGCCAACCCGCGCGTGATCCCGAGCTTCTACAACGCCGAGTGGAACCCCGACGGTAGCTACGACGCGATCACCTTCTGTGACGGCACCTCGGGTCGCACGGGCGACTATGACCCGCAGGATCCGCAGGCGCGCACCGTCCCCGTCGAGTTCGCGGTGGCGCTCGACATGAACGGCAACGGCATGCGCGACTGGGCCGAGCCCGTGCTGATCAACAACCGCGAGCGCTGGCGCGATCTGGGCGCCGACGGCGTCGCGAGCGTCGACGAGCCCGGCTTCAACGCCATCACCAACCCCGATCCCGCGGGCGACGACTTCGACACGCTGCAGAACCCCGAGGGGAGCGAGGCAAACCTGCGGCACGACGAGGGCGAGAGCTACGACGACCTGGGTCTCGACGGTGTCGCGGACACCGGCGACTTCGGCGAGGGCAACGGCGCGTACGATCTTGCGCCCTCGCTGCAACGGGCCTTCGACCGATCACCGGGCGCCTACTTCAACGCCATGCCGCAGAGCCAGGTGGATCGCCTCGACGTCTGGCTCGACGCAGGTATCCGCGACTTCCTCAACACCGCGCAGATCACCAACGCGCTGTTTCACGACTTGCAGACGCGTCAGCCCGACGCCAAGGTGTTCAACAACTTCGACTCGCTGCCCGGCGTCACCGACGGCTACATCTATTATCTGCCGGACTACTCGCGCGCCGCCATGGGCAAGATCGCGTACCTGCGCTACGGCGATCCCGCCGTTTGCCCCGCCAGCGACGACGTGCTTGGCGACGGCAACCACGTGGGCCCCGACGTGGTCGATCGCATGTTCACGCTCTTCTCCTTCATGTCGTCGCGCATGCCGGCGCAGGGGCGCGACGTAGCCTACGGCGGCGGCATCGACGACATGGAGTCGCCCACCGGTCGCCTGCAAGACTTCTCGTTCCTCGTCGACTACGACAGCGAGGTGCTCGGCACGTCCAAGCAGTACGGCGTGTTGTTGCCGCCCGACTACTTCCTGCCGGAGATGCAGGAGCAGGGCTACCCCGTGCTCTACTTCTTCCACGGGCAGGGCATGGACGTGCAGGGCACCACCGCCATCGGGTTGCCGCTGTGGCCGTCGATGAAGGAATCGGCCCGCACCGATCGCCTGCAAGCCGGCGTCACCGATCTGCAGCGCGCCATCATCATCTTCGTCGACGGCAATTGCGTTGGCGACGAGTGCTGGACCGGCAACTTCTACGCCGACTTCGAGGGCATGCCCTCTGAACACCGCCGCTTCGAAGCGGCGTTCTTCGAGCTGCAGCGCATCGTCGAGCAGAGCTACCGCGTCAAGAAGCCCGAGCTGATCCCGCTCGCCGAGCTGCAGTAGCAGCCCGTGGAGCTCGACGTCGACGTCCTGTTCGACGACGGCGGGCTGGTGGTGCTCGATAAGCCGGCAGGTCTGGCCATGCACGGCGGCGTCGGTGTGCGCGACGATGAGTCGCTGCATGGCGCCATGCGCGACGCGTGGGACATCGAGCCAGGCTTCGCGGGGCCGAGCTTCCTCGGGCGCCTCGATCGACCCACCTCGGGGCTCGTGGTGGCGGCGCTTTCGCGCGACGCGCTGCGCTCGGTCGAGCCCTCGTGGCGCGAGGGCTTGGTGGTCAAGGAGTATCTGGTGCTGGTGCACGGCGCAGTGGAAGCGCGCGGGGTCATCGATGTCCCGCTCGCCGCGCGCCGCCCGCGCCTGCGCGGCAGCGGCCGGGTGGAGGACGCGCGCACCGAGTGGCGACGCCTGGCGGGCAGCGCGCGCGCCTCGCTCGTGTGCTGCCGCCTGGTCACGGGTCGCACGCACCAATTGCGGCGCCATTGGAAGGCCGCGGGGCACCCCATCGCTGGCGACACGCGCTACGGCCACGAGGCGCGCGATCGCGACCTCGGCACCACTGCGTGCGGCCTGCTCTTGCATGCCTGGCGGCTCCAGCACGGGGGCAGCGTGCCCCGCCTGCCGCACCTGCTCGAGGCCGCCCCACCGGCACGCCTGGTCGAGACCGCGCGGCTCCTGGGGCTGGGCGCGGGCATTCCCGCCCCAAGCGCGGGCTGAGCGGCAGCTCGCACCGCAACTACGGGCTTTCACTCACGGCCGTTTCGCGCTAGCCCAGCCGCGCTTCACCAGGGTGGGTCACATGCATCGTTCCTTCCCCTTCGCGTCCTTCCTTCGCGCCGCCGCGCTCCTGCCGCTCGCGTGCGTGGCGTTATCATCGATCGCCTTCGCGCAGTCCCTCTCCGAGGGCACGGTGCAGGGCGACATCGTCGACGGTGAGACCGGCGACGCTGTCGCCGGCGTGACCGTGACGGCGACCTCGCCGGCCTTGCAGGGGAAGCTCAGCGCCGTCAGCGACGACGAGGGCCGCTACCGCATCGACGGGTTGCCGCCCGGTACCTACGCGCTCTCGTTCGTGCGCGAGGGGTTCTCGGCGGAGCCCATCAGCGACATCCAGGTGCGCGCGGGCGCCACGCTGCGCTACGACGCCGTCGTCTACAAGGAAGGCTCGGCAATGTTCGGCACCGGCACCGCCAACCAGGTGGTCAAGGTATCGGCCACCGCGCCTGTCGTTGACGTGGGCTCGACGCAGACCGGCGGCACCATCAACTCCGACATCACGCGCCGCGTGCCCATCTCCGCACCCGGCGGCAAGGGCGGCGCCAACCGCTCCTTCGAGTCGGCGGCACAAGCAATGCCACAGGTGCAGAACGACGCGTACGGCGCCAGCGTCAACGGCGCCACCTCCGTCGAGAACCAATACGTGGTCGACGGCGTCAGCGTGAACAACACCGCCTACGGCTACCTTGGCTCGCCGCTGTCGTTGGAGTTCATCGAGGAGCTGGGCGTGGTGACCGGCGGCTACATGCCCGAGTACGGGCGCTCCATGGGCGGCCTGCTCAACGTCGTCACCAAGTCCGGCGGCAACGAGTTCCACGGCTCGGTGTTCGGCAGCGCGGCGCCTGGCTTCCTCGAGGGCGATCGGGCGCAGGCGCCAAACGAAGGCTCGGCCATCCGCGTGCAGCAGAAGCTCAACTACGTGCAAGACGTCGGCTTCGAGCTCGGTGGTCCCATCCTGCCCGACACGCTCTGGTTCTACGTGGGCGCCGACCTGGCGCAGAGCTCCTTCAAGCTCACCCGCACGCTGTACCGCGCCGACGGCACCGAGATCCGTGGCACCGACCAGGAGTACTTCGCCGATGGCACCTCGATGCAGGCCATCGCCAAGCTCACCTGGCTCGCCAACGCGGACAACCGCGTGTCGTTCACGCTCTTCGCCACTCCATCCACGTCAGGGGGCAACGGCCGCTATGGTATCGACCCCGCTACCGGCGAGGCCGAGAACCTGACCCTCGAGGGTGCCTACGACGCGCTCGCGCACCAGTACCGTTCCGGCGCCGTCGACGCTCAAATCAAGTGGCAGTCGGCGCTGCTCGACCGCAAGCTGCGCTTCGATACCAGCCTCGGCTACCACGACGAGCTCGGTGGCCGCTTCCCCTCGGACGGCTCGGTGGTCGGCGGTGTCGAGGGCCTGGCGGGCATTCCGCGCGTCTCGTTCCGCCGAAGCAACCCCGGCTTCCACACCATCGGCGACTTCGAGGAGCTGCCGGCCAACGCCGGCTGCGACGCCGCTGGGACGCCCGGTGAGCTGTGCCCGGTGGCGACCTACCAGGCCGGCGGTCCCGACTTTCTGTCGCAACAGGAGTTCACGAGCCTGCAGGCGCGCCACGTCACCACCTTCATGGCCGACCTCCTCGGCCTGCACGTCTTCAAGGCCGGCGCGGAGGTGGGCTGGGGTACCTACGACAACCTGCGCACCTACTCCGGCGGTCGTCGCTTCCGCGACAACACGAGCGGCAGCTTGTTCACCGACAATCGCCAGTACGGCTTCATGACCGGCCCGGACGAGGCCTACCTGATGGAGGACGGCCTGCGTTGGCAGAGCTCGCAGCTCTTCGCCGGCGCCTTCTTGCAGGACTCATGGACCGCGTTTGACGTCGTCACCATCAACCTCGGCCTGCGCTGGGACAACCAGTGGCTGTTCGCCGGCGACGGCTCGCAGTTCCTCGCGCTGCCAAACCAGCTCTCGCCGCGCGCCGGCCTCATCTTCGACCCCTTCCAGTCGGGGAAGAGCAAGCTGTTCGCGAGCTACGCGCGCTACTTCGAGCAGGTGCCGCTCGATATCTCCGATCGCGCCGGCTCGTCGGAGCCGCAGCTCCTCTCCGGCCGTCCGGCCGCGGTGTGCGATCCCACCGACATCAAGCAGGCGACCGGCTCGTGCATGGACGACGCCAACCGCATCGCCCTCAATGGCCCCGAGTCGCCAAACCAAAAGTGGATCGTGACCGGCGGCGGCCGCACCGCAGTGGACCCGAACCTGCAGGTGCCCTCGTCCGACGAGATCATGGTCGGCGGCGAGCTCGAGCTGTTCCGCGACGCGCGAGTCGCCGCCAGCTACACGCGCCGCTGGATCAACGTCGCCATCGAGGACATGAGCCGCGACGAGGCCAACACCTACTTCATCGGTAACCCCGGCTACGGCATCGCCTCCGACTTCGAGAAGGCCGTGCGCGACTACGACGCCGTCACCGTGCTCCTGCACAAGCAGTGGTCCGAGGGCTGGCTCGGCCAGGCGAGCTACACCTTCTCCATGCTGCGCGGCAACTACGCCGGCCTGTTCCGGCCCGAGACCGAGCAGCTCGACCCGAACATCAACTCCGACTTCGATCTGAAGTCGCTCACCGCCAACCGTACGGGCGCGCTCCCCTTCGACCGCAACCACCAGTTCAAGGCCTTTGCCGCCCGCGAATTCGAGGCCGCGCACGACACCAAGTTCACCCTCGGCGGCGCGGCGAGCGCCACCTCAGGGGCGCCCACCAACTACCTCGGGAGCCACGCGCTCTACGGCGGTGACGAGGTGTTCCTTTTGCCGCGCGGCAGCGGCGAGCGCCTGCCCTGGGTGTTCTCCACCGACGTGCATGCAGGGTTCACGGTCACGCCGGTCAAGGGCCACGCGCTCGAGCTCACGGTCGACGTGTTCAACCTCTTCAACTTCCAGACCGCCACGCTGGTCGACGAGACCTACACCGAGGCCGACGTCAACCCGCTGCAGAGCTGCCAAGCCGGCGTCGCCGATTCCTGCACGCCGGACGACCTTGGCAAGCTGCAGTACGCCGACAGCACGCCCTACGACCAGCTCGACAACAACCCGAACTTCGGGCAACCGCTCGAGTTCCAGGCCCCGCGCACCGTGCGCATCGGCCTGCGCTGGTCCTTCTGAGGAACGAGGAGATCGCCATGAACCGTACCGTTGCCGCTCTCTCGTTCGCGCTCGCGCCCCTCGCCCTCGCGGCCGGGTGCTCGCAGCCCACCGTCACCTGCACCGTGTCGGCCGCCATGCCGTACTCGGGCAAGTATCAGCTCACCGCCGGCGAGGGCAGCGGCGACTGCGCGAGCCTTCCCGGCGACGCGCTTGGCTTCGCCGCCTACAACCCGGCCACTCCCGAGGGCAAGCCCGACCTGAACACGGTGTCGATGGCGGTGCGCAGCACCTTCCTCGGCTCCCTGGTGGCGCACGCCGCCGAGTACGGCGTCGCTGACACCGCTGATGGTCACGCGCCGCACGCCTTTGGGCAGTTCGAGAGCGGCGTGCCTGACGCCGACGGCCGCTGTCGTCCTGCGGAGCTGTCGCAGGCCGTGCAAGACATCCCCGCGGTGGCCGCCGACCCCGGCGATCCCGACGATCCGGAGGACGACATCCCCGAGCAGCCGGCCACCTCGCTCACCGAGACCTGGACCAACCTCGAGGTGTACGTGACCGCTGCCTCGCTCGGCACGCAGGTGCGCGGCCACTACGCGATCACGCAAGACACGTGCTCGGCCGAGTACGACTTCGTCGCGCTCTTCCCGCAGGCCTACTGTGGCGACGAGGACATGGTCCCCGATCGCGACGATGACGACATCAACTCTCCCGACGACGGCCTGTGCAGCGCGGAGCCCCACCCGCTCACCGGCATCGGCTCTGGTATCAGCCCCGACTTCCCCGTGGTGTGCCACCCTCAGATGCTCGTGTGCGTCCTCGACGCGGTGCCCGGCCCCGACATGACCTTCCCCGTGCTGAACGCGGCAGAGTGAGCTGACCATGCGCACGAGCGCCATCATGCTCTTCGCGCCCGGGTGGTTGCTCGCGAGCGCGGCGCTCGCGGGCCCACCGGCGCCTGTCCCCGTCACGGCCGTGGTCGTGCAGACGCCGGTGCCCTTGACGCACGACGCGTGCCTCGATCACACCGTGAAGGAGCTCGGCATGTCGGCCACGAGGGCCGCCGGCCCGGCGCGCCACTGGGATATCGCGCCGAAGTTCCTGCACGGCGTGCTCGCGAAAGATGCCGCCGCAAAGCTCACGGTCGATCTCGAGAAGTCCGACAAGGCGACCACCGTCGCCGTGCGCACGAGCTTCGCTGGCGCGCCCAAGGAGAAGGCGACGCAGGCCGAGCTCGAGGAGCGCCTGCGCCTCATGGCAACCAAGATGGCGCAGCAGTGCGGCGTCATCAAACCTGAGCTCGCGTGCACGCTGACGCCAGCGGGTGGGGTCGCGGCGCCGTGCGCGCCACCAGCGCCGTAGCGCCCTGATCTCGTGGTTCGCGCGTGATCAGACGGCGGCGTTTGGGCCCTCGAACTCCTCGACGGTACGACGACGCCCCGTGATCAGGTGCCAAGCGAGGATCGCCGCGGCGCCAAGGACGAAGACCGCGAGGCAATAGGCGCCTGCCTGCGGATACGAGTAGGTCTCGAAGTTGGCCACGGTCTTGTGGCCGAACACCACCGGCATGAAGCCCTTGACGCGCACTGGGGCGTCGGGCGCCAGCGTGTGACCGAAGACCCACAGCCGGTACACGAAGCGTCCGAACGCGAACGCCGAGAAGTACCCGGTGACGACGACGAGGTCCATCAGGTCCTTGATGCTGCCGGCTGCCGCGACCCGGAGCGTCATCAGCACCATGGCGCCGAGCGCGAAGGGGATCCAATCGAGGTCGGCCGCGGCGGCCTCGTCGATGGGGTGCATGCCGATGTAGTGGTTGAGCGTGTTGATCTCGCGGATATGCTGGCCGTTGTTCCCGCCCACCAGCTTGTACGCGTACACGTCGAGGTAGAGACCCTCGAGGTACTGCGGCGCGGTCATCGAGATCTGCCAGAGCGGCAGGAAGATGGCGAAGACCAGTGGGATGACGAGCAGCGCCATGGGGATGCGCGCCTTCACGTACATCGGACGCGCGAGATAGCGTTCGAAGCGGTCGACGTAGAGTTTCACAGTGTTCTCCTCAGCCTCGGCGTTTCCCAGGTCGACGTTGCAGGGCTACACGATGTCTGCACGACGGAAGCTACGCAGCGCCATCAGCCACGACGACAGGCCCACCAGCGCTGGCCAAACGAGGCCGAGGGCGAGCAACGCGCCGGCGCCGACCTTGTTTGCGAGGTAGAAGCCTACCGGCCCGAGTGCTGAAAGCTCGGCGGACGCGCCAGAGAGGAGGGCCATGCGCGCGGCCTGCACTGGGTTCAGCGCCGCCAGCAGGAACACGGTCTGTGCGTTGAGGCGCCACTGCAACATCAGGCCGATGAGCCCGAAGTCCACCAGCGCGACGCCCATCGCCCACAGCACCAGGAGCCAGATGACCGCGCGCGCCTGGCTGCGCACGAAGGTCGACACGAGCACGCCCAGGCCCACGAAGGCCGCCACCAGCGACGCGCAGATCGCGAGCGACTGGAACAGGAAGGACCACAGGATGACCTCGCCGAAGGCCACGCGCCCGATGAGCGCCATGGCCACCATGACGACGACGAGGGGCACCACCAACACCACGTAGCGCGTCAAGGTTACAGCGCCGAAATACACGCTGCGGCGCACCGGGTGGCTGAACACGAGCTCGAGGGTGCCGTCGTCGCGCGCGCGGTTGATCACCTGCCCCGTGGCGGTGAGCGCGAGCAGGGGCAGGAGCAGGAGGAGCGCGTGGATCATCGAGAGCAGCACGCGACCCATGCCCGAGAAGCCGAGCACGCTCGACTCGCGCATGCCCACCAGCACGAAGCCGACGCCGAGCAGGGCGTAGATGAGGACGCACAAGACCAGCCAGCGCGAGCGACGCACGTCTGCGAGATCAAGGCGCGCCACGGCCCAGAGCTCGGCGCCGACGCTGGGGCCGCGACGGGTGACGGGGCGGGGCAGGGGGTTCTGCGTCATGGGCGCACCTCGTGGGGATGGGCGTCCTGCACGCGCGCGCGGACCTGTTGCCAGGTGAGCGCGCCTGGTGTGGCGGCGTCGACGGCCCCGAAGCCGAAGCCCATGGGGGTAGGTGACATGGCTACGAAGCCGACCTGGCCCTCTGCGAGCCAGCGGTCGTCGTTGTGGTGGTGGAAGTAGATCGCGTGGATCGCCGCGCTCGCGTGTTCGTCGAGCCAGCGCGCCAGGCAGCCGGGATCGTCGAAGTCGAGCACCGCGCCGTCGGCCAGCTGTGCCTGCGC
This sequence comes from Deltaproteobacteria bacterium, assembly GCA_020850995.1. Taxonomy (GTDB): domain Bacteria; phylum Myxococcota; class UBA727; order UBA727; family VGSZ01; genus JACOUT01. The sequence continues at coordinate 5,226 of JADZDP010000008.1, read as the reverse complement.
GGCGAAGCCGGGCTCGCCGACGTGCATGCGGCAATGAGCGCACGCGGTCTTGTCCCACACCACTGGCGCCGGTCCCTCGGGCAGGGCCTGCGCGTTGAACAGCGTGACGCCGAAGGCGCCGGCAGCGACGAGCGCGACCGCGACGCCGAGGGGCAGTCCCCAGCCGACGCTGCGTCGTCGCTGACCGGCGTCGCCGGCGCTCATGGTGCTAGACATGGGCCACCACGACGGCGGCGGCCGCATGCTGCAGGTACTGCTCGGCCGGGCCATCGAAGCTCACCCGTCCGTCCTCGAGCGCGATCACGCGCGTCGCCAGGTGGCGCAGCTCCTCCACGCGGTGGGAGCACAAGAGCACGGTCACCTCGGCGTCGAGCTGGTTGCACAAGCTGAAGAACTGCTCGCGCGCTCGCACGTCGAGGCTGGCGGTGGGCTCATCGAGCACGAGCAGCCGGGGCCTGGCGGCGAAGGCGGCGGACAAGAGCAGCTTCTGCTTCATGCCGCCCGAGAGGTTCTTGAAGGGTTGCGCGCCAGCGAGCGCGAGGTCGAGCTCGAAGAGCGCGGCGACGCGCGCGATCTCCTCGGGATCGAGCGCGCGTGTGGCCGAGATCAGGCGCACCACCTCGTCGACCGTGGCGCTCAAGGCCGGCGCGACCTGGGGCACGTAGGCGAGCTTGCTCGCGAGCTCCACGCGATCGTCATAGGGCGAGCGACCGTCGAGCAGCACACTTCCTTGGTAGTCGATGAGCCCAAGCAGGGTGCGGATCAGCGTGCTCTTGCCCGAGCCGTTCGGGCCCACCAGCGCCACGCGCCCACCCGCGGGGATGTACACGTCGACTCCGCGGAGCGCGACGACGTGCCCGAAGCGCTTGCGCGCGCCCTGGATCTCAACTCGCATCGCCGCCTCCGCTCTGCGCGCGGGGCGCGAGCCTGGGGTGAGGGTCGCGCAGTACCGGCTTCGGGGTGAACAAGGGCACCACGTGGCCGGCGAGGGAGACCAGCCCGAGCGCCGGCGTGCCGCGCAAGAACGCGAGGTCGGCGTTCTGGGCCTCCAGCGCGTTGCCGAGGTCGGTGAGCTCGTAGGGCACGTCACCGATAGCGTCGCCGTCGAGGTCGTAGCCAACGTAGTCGTCGAACAGGTTGCCGTCCCACACGAGCCCCAGCGCGTCGCCGCCCGACTCCACCCGCACGCTGTGGTGGTTGTCGCGCAGCTCGTTGTCGCGGAACTCGTTGTCGTGCGTGGTGGACAAGAAGGAGATACCGACGTCGCCCAAACGCACCACGTTGCGGTTGAAGCGGTTGAGCTCACCGAGCGTGATGGGGGAGTTGTCGAGGAAGAGGCCGATGGTGTTGTCGACCAAGGTGTTGTCCTCGATGCGCGCGTTGCCCGACTCCTTGAGCCCGATGCCCATGCCAGCGGCGCCGGTAGCTCCCAGCATGGTGTTGTTGGTGACGACGATGTCGCGGCTGTACATGATGAAGATGCCGACCTCGTTGTGCAGATAGCGGCAGCGCTCCACGCGGTTGCCATGGCTGTACATGAAGTGCGTGCCGTAACGTCCGTGGCGCACCTCGTTGTCCTTCAGCACGTTGCGCGACGAGTACCAGACCACCAAGTCGCGCGACTGCTCCACGAGGTTCCGCTCCACCAGCGAGTCGTAGGTCTCCCACAGACGAATGCCGTCACCTCGCAGGCCAAGCGCCGTGCTGCCGTTGCCGATCACGTGGTTGCCGACCAGGGTCACGCGCTTGGCCTGCTCGATGAGGATGCCGAAGGTCGCGCGCTCGATGGTGACGCCTTCGATGGTCACGTCCTCGCCCTTGTCGAGCTTGATGGCGGCGTCGAGCACATCGAAGCGCGTGCCGCTACCGTCGACGGTGAGGCCGAGCAGCCGGTCGCGCGACCGTAGCGTCACGGTGGTGCCGCGTCCGTCGGAGCGGATCACCGCGTCGGACGGTCCCCACAGCGTGACCCCGGGCGGCACGGACACCGGCGCCGCGTACGAGCCCGGCGCGAGGCAGATGGCGTCACCCTCACGCGCGGCGTCGAGGATCGGCTGCAGGTGCTCGCCGGCGCGGACGTCCAGGCACGGCGCGGGGCGCGGCGGGAGCGAGAGCGGCGCGCGGGGCGCCGCCAGGGGGGCCGCCGTGGCCGCCGCCGCCTCGGCGCAGCCCGAGAGCGCGAGCCCCGCGAGCAGCACCATCGTCAGAAGGTGGCGCGTCGCGCGTCCCTTGCTGTCGTCGGTGCTGCTGGCGGGGCTCATGGTGGCGTCGTCGTTGAAAAACTACTTGGGCTCGACCAGGAAGTAGCCCGCCATCTCCAGGTGGAGCGCCGAGCAGAACTCCGTGCAGTAGAGCGGGAACACGCCAGGCTTGTCGGCCACGAACTCGAAGTTCACGTGCTTGCCGGGCTCGAGCGACGCGTGCAGGTTGTAGGAGTCGATGGTGAAGCCGTGGGTGGCGTCGTGCGCCTGCTCCAGGCTGGTCAGGTGGAGAGCGACCTTGTCGCCTTGCTTCACCTTGACGATGTCGGGCGTGAAGTGACTACGGATGGCCGTCATGTACACGTGGGTGACACCGTCCTTCTTCTCGATGCGCTCCTTGCCGCCCTCCACCGTGAAGGGATCGGGCTTCTTGGTGATGGGGTCGATGCCCACCGGCGAGTACACCTCGAAGGCCTTGATCTTGTCGGCCTTGATCATCTGCGCGTTGTGCGGCTCACCGAGCGGCAGAGGCATGTCGTAGAGCAGCTGCATCTTGCCGCCGGCGCCCTCCCCGCCGATGTCGATGAGCTGGAAGTTCTGCGGCAACAGCGGGCCCACCGGCAGGAAGCGATCGAGCGCCCACTTGTTCATGGCGATGAGGTACTTGCCGTCGGGATCGACGGTGTCGCCTTCGGCCGCCACCAAGTGGCCGATGTTGTAGTTGGTCGAGATCTTCTCGATCATCTTCAGCTCTTTCCAGTTCCACTTGGCCACCTTGGTCTCGATGAAGATCGAGGTGTAGGCGTTGCCCTTGTCGTCGAACTGGGTGTGCAGCGGCCCGAGGCCGATCTCCACCTGCCCACGGATGGTGTCCTCGAACTTCATGATGCCGATGCCATAGGGGTCGCGGCTCTCGTAGGTCTTGGCATCCATCAGGGCCTTGATCTTGGCGAAGTCGTAGACGGTGGCGTGGGTGTCGAGCTTGCCGCCGACCACCATCGCTGCTCCGTCGGGCGTGACGTCGAGGCCGTGAGGGCTCTTGGGCTCCGGCGTGAAGGCCAGGATGTTCTCATCAACTGCCGTCTTCAATGAGATGACCTTCATGCCGGCGATGGTGGTCGTCTTGCCCGCCTTCACCAACGCCTCGGCGGCCTTCCAGTTGATGATGTGCATGTAGTCCATGTCGTTCTTGGTGGAGCCCGACTCGAGCGGCGGGTTGCCCTCCAAGATGCCGCCCCAGGCGCGCTCGGTGTTGATGGAGTTGCAGAAAGCGTAGCCGTCGGACACGAGCTTGCCGGCGTCGGCCAGGTCCTGCATGTAGGGCGGCAGCTCGATGGCCCACGACTCTTCGGGGATGATGCGGCCCTTTGAACGATCGAACTTGTGGAAGATCATCGCGCCCCGGTACTTGTCGTTGAACTCGGTGACGTCGGCGTAGGTGTCGCCGAGCGGCGCCGGGTACTGCGAGGTCTCGATGACGTAGTCGGTGTTGGGCGTGACGAAGGTGGCGCCGTGCTCCGACTGAATGAGCGGTGAGGCCACGATCTGCGTGGTGACGAAGTCCTTCAGGTCGACCACCGCCACGCGCGGGTTGGCCTTGTCGTTGGCGAAGATGAACTGACCGTCGTAGGAGCCGTTGGTCTCCGAGAAGGCCGGGTGGTGCATGTCGCCCCAGGTCATGTCCTTACCGTTGCGCTTGCCGCCGTCGAGGACCTCCTGGGATGAGGTGTCGCCGTAGCCATAGCCCTGCCAGGGCTCTGGCGTGAACACGCCGATGTACTTGAGAATGCGCATCGACGGCACGCCGATGACGATGAGGTTGCCGCCGTGACCGCCCGAGGCGAAGGTGTAGTACTCGTCCTTCTTGCCTGAGGGCACATAGGTCTTGAGGGCGGCCGTGACGTCCGCCTCCGACAAGCCGCGCGCCTTCATGAGCGAGGCGACGCCGGCGCCCCCGCTGGCCCCTGGGTTGCCGGCTGGCGCGGTTGGGCCCGCGGGCCCGCCGCAGGCTGCCAGGAGTGCGGCGCCGAGCAGCGCCGCCAGCGAACATGAGTGTCTCATCATCGACCTCGCTTTCTTTCGTGGGCTTCCATGGCGCGAAGCTGGGTTGGCCTCGCGCGGGGGCGAACGGAGCGGGGCAATGCGAGGACCATGCCGATCCGACCGCTCGTGTGGCCGCGGCGGGTGCAAGCCAGCCTGCGACAATCCGTCCTCTCTGCGGGCCACGAGCAGGCCATGACGCCAGCAGGGTGGCGGCCTGGCGCAAAGCGCACGGCGAGGTGTGCGATTCCACAGCCCTGGGCGCCCACGCTCCGTTCCCGAGCGGCGCTGGCAGGCTCGCCCGCGGGGCGTTCAGAACCGGGGGGCGGCTGCCTCAGGGGCGGGCGCGTTTCGTGCTTCGGTGGGTACGCATGAACAAACGCATCCTCGTCACCGCGTCAACCGCATTGCTTGTCCTCAACGTCGGCCTGGGGTGCTCGTCGGAGACCGCGGCGCAGCCTGCGCCCGCCGTGGCCCCCGCGGACCCGCCCGCGCCCGCCGCGCCCACCGCCGACGCCGCGGCCGAGGCCAAGCAGATCTTCGCCACGCGCTGCGCCCCGTGCCACGGCGCCAACGGGGCTGGCGACGGCCCTGCCTCGGCGGGCTTGACCCCGAAACCGGCGAACTTCACGATCCCCGACTGGCAGAGCAAGGTCACGGATGATCACATCGAGAAGATCATCGCGTACGGCGGCATGGCAGTGGGGAAGAGCGCCGCGATGCCGCCGAACCCCGACCTCGACGGCAAGCCCGTGGTCCCGGCGCTCCGCGCGCTGATCCGTGGCCTGAAGCAGTAGCCACGCTGCAGAGCGCAAGCAGCGACGGGCGCCGCGCATCGCCGTGGCGTCCGTCGCGGCAGTTGGTGGGTCGGGCGGGACTCGAACCCGCGACCAACGGATTAAAAGTCCGCTGCTCTACCACCTGAGCTACCGACCCATGCGCTCGTGCTAGGCAGGTCATCCGGCCGTGTCAAAGTAGGAGGCCC
>JADZDP010000007.1 GCA_020850995.1 Deltaproteobacteria bacterium | reverse complement strand
GGCGCCGTCGAGGACCGGAGCGAGCATCCTCGACGGATGTGACGCGAGGACCGGAGACGGAAACGCCGCGCGCCGGGATGACTCGGGCGCGAGGGCGGTCAACTTGTCCTTTCGAGGGCCCTAAGGGTGTTGCGAGCAGGCAAATGGCATCGTTGACCAGCACCGCCAACAACAGCCCTGCGCCAATGGTGACGACCCACAGCAGCGCAACAGGGCGGCGCGCCGCGCGGGCCAGCGCATCAGTCGCGGCGGCAAAGAAGCCGGCCTCCGCCAACGCGGCGGCGACGATCATCATGCCAAGGAGGAGGGCGATGGTGTGGGGCTCGATGGCGCGCAAGGCCTCGTCGACGGAGAGCCCCCAGTGCCCGGCGAAACGTCCAACGACGACCAAGGCCACGGCGCCCACAAGGGCGACGGCGGGGCGGCCGATGGGCAAGAGGTGGACGCGACGGGCGGAGATGCCGATCCAGGTCATGGCGAAGAGCGCCACCAGCAGCCAGCGGCCGAAATCGCGGGCGTCAGACATGGTGGGGCTCGCCCAGGGGCGCCCGCAGTGCTGCTTTTATTCCACGCTTCATATTACGTAGAAATGATCATGTTTGCGGACGCGGCGATGATGCAGGCGCGATCGCCGCTCACAAACGCATGGGCATGACGACGCAGAGGTGCCGAGGCTCGTCGACGCCGACGACGACGCCGGGGGAGAGGTTGTCGATGAGCTTCAGGAGCACGTTTTTGTCGTCGAGGGAGTTCAAGGCCTCGAGGAGATAGCGACCATTGAAGGCCACCTCGATGCTCTGGCCCGCGTACTCGACCGGGACGTCGTCGGAGATCTCGCCGGCGTCGGGGTTGGAGCAGGTGACGACGAGCTGGTCCTTGGTGAGGCTCAACTTGACCGGCTGCATGCGGTCTTGGGCGAGCACGGTGACGCGCTTGAGGGTGGCGGCGAGGTCGTGGCGAGCGAGGCGCACGATCTTGTCGGCGAGCTTCGGGATGACCTGCTTGTAGTCGGGGAATTGGCCGTCGACGAGACGCATGCCGAGCAAGGTGGTGCCACGACGAATGACCGCGTGATTGTCTTTGAAGCCGATTTCAAGCTTGCCGTCGAGGTCAGTGCCGAGGATGCGGCGAAGCTCGGCCAGGCCTTTGCGCGGGAGGATGACCGAGCCCTTGAGGCCAAAGCCTTGCGTCCCCTCGATGGTGCGTTCGATGCGCACCAAGCGATGGCCGTCGGTGGCAACCATGGTGAGCGGGCCGCCCGCTTGCGAGGGGGGCTCGAAGAGCACGCCATTGAGGTTGTAACGGGTCTCGTCGAGCGAACAGGCGTAGAGGGTCTTATCGACCATGTCGACGAGCAGGCTGATGTCGAGGGAAACGAAGGGGGCGTCCTGGTAGGGGGGCAGCGGCGGGTACTCGTCAGCGGAGAGCGCGAGCAGACGGGCGCGAGTGCGGCCGCTCTTCACCTCGACGTGTTGGTTGGGCAGACGCTTGAGCGTCACATCGGGGCCAGGGAGCTCGCGCACCATGTCGGCGAGAGAGCGGGCGGGGATGGTGAGAGACCCAGCGCTTATGACCTCGCAGGGGTGTTCGGTGCGCACGCCGATGTCGAGGTCGGTGGCGACCAAGGTGAGCCTCCCTTGGCCGTCCGGGGTCGACGCTGCCGTGACCAAGACGTGCGAGAGGATGGGCATGGTGTTCTTGCGCTGGACGGCGCCTTGGGCGGCAGAGAGCGCTCGGGAGAGCTCGGCGACGGGGATGCGCACTTCCATGAGGACCTCGAAAAGCTGAACGCTGGTAGCGGAGGTGCGGTGGACCTGCAACGCGGAAGCGGAAGAGGAGGGGAGAAATTAAAAAAGGATCATCGCCGTCATCAGGGGTGTGGGAACGGGGGAGTACGTGCGTGCACGACGAGGGATGGAGGGGTGGTGGGGGGAAAAGGAGCGGAGAGAGACCGGGAGAATTGGTTGGCTGCGAGCGTGATCGAGCTTCCCCCATGAGCTGCACAGGTAGGCGCGAGGAGTGGGGGGCTGATTGGAGTGTGCTCGGAAATTTCCCCAAGGCGTGGGGAAAGAAGGAGTGGGGAATTGTCTCGCGAGAATCAGGAGGAGGGAGAGAGGACCGGGCAATATCCCCAGGGGTAGGTGGAAACACCACACGAGCGTTGTTCCGTGCTGGAACGTGCGGCAGATGCCATCCGGGGAGGGATCGTTGCGAGCCCACGAGGCGCCGCAGGAAGCTGGCACGAGCGCTGCGAAAGGGGCAGCAGCGCAATGGTGCGCGGCACGAGGTGTGATCATGAGTCAGCAACAAGGCGAACGAACGGGTCGGCGGATGAAGTACCTGTGGATGGTGGAGGATCGCCCGGCGACCGCCGAGCGAGAGGCAAAGAGCTTCTGGACGAAGGTGGGGGTCGCCTTCGAGAATCGGGACGGCTCCTGGGCGCTGGAGCTGGCGGCCGTGCCGGTGCAGGGGCGCTTGCAGATGCGCGATCCGGCGCCGAAGGAAGACGGCGCCCGAGTGCTGCAGTGAGCGCTCGACTATGGCTTGCAGCTGCAGCGCTGTCTCTGGCGCTGCAGACATCGGCGGCGTGGGCTGCGGAGCCGGTGGACTTGAACACCGCCCCGGAGTCTGTGCTGCAGACCTTGCCGGGCATCGGCCCAAAGAAGGCGGCGGCCATCGTGGCGCTACGCGCCAAGCGGCCGCTCTCACGAGTATCCCAGCTCCTCGAGGTGCGCGGCATCGGCAAGAAGACGCTGGAGCGCCTGAAGCCGCTGGTGCAGGTGAGCTCAAACGAGGCAGTTCCGACGCAGGCGCGTGCGAGCAGTCCTGAGGCGGACAGTGCAAACACCGGAGCAGTGAAGCCATAGGTGCGGCCGCGTCTTGGTGCGTACCCAGGGTGGCTCCGCCAGGGTTGACGGGCGAGGGTGCGCAGGTGATGGCGAAGCGTGCGTGCAGTTCTCCAGCGTGTGCGCTCAGCGCGGGTGAGCGTTGGCAATGAGGAGACCGGCGTCATCGGCGCCGGTCTCCTGGTGCTCGCTGGAGCCGCGGCGGGAGACGGTAATGACGACGTGGCCTGGGTCGCGCGCAAGATCCTGAGCCTGCGGGTGTTCGCGGACGCGGCTGGCAAGATGAACCTCACGGTACGCGACGTGGGGGGTTCGGTGCTCTTGGTAAGCCAGTTCACGCTGTGTGCGGACCTGTCACGAGGCAACCGGCCTTCCTTTGGCGGCGCCCTTGACCCTGCGGGGGCGCGAGTGCTGCTCGAGGCGCTCGCGGACGCTCTCAAGGAGACGGTCCCGGTGGCGACAGGGCGCTTTGGGGCCTCGATGCTCGTGGAGCTGGCGAATGAGGGGCCGGTGACGCTCTGGCTCGACTCCCGAGCCAAGACATGAGCCTCGAGTCGGTCTTGGAGGAAAGGGCCCGAGCGAGCGGCGTGCAGCTGCCCGCAGGGGCTGCAGAGAAATGCGGGCGGCATTTTCGGCTGCTGCAAACGTGGAACAAAACGCACAACCTGACGCGGGTGGTGGACGAGGAAGGTGCCGCACGCCTGCACTACCTAGACGGCCTGGTTCCCCTCCTCAGGGGGGTGGCGCCTGATTCATTCGTGGATGTGGGGAGCGGAGCTGGGTTCCCGGGGCTGATGGCAGCGCTCGCGTGGCCGCTCGCCAACGCCTTCCTTGTAGAGCCGGCGCGCAAACGGGCGTCGTTTCTCCAACTCGCGATAGGCACCATGGGGCTTGAGGGCGGGCGGGTGGTGGTGGCCGGGGACGCAAAGGAGGTTGAGGGGAAGGGCGCGGTGGTGATGAGCCGCGCGACCTTCCCGCCGGGAAAGCGGCAGGAGCTGGTGCGCTATCTCCGTTGGGGAGGGCAAGTGTGGCTCTGGGGGCATCCCCACGATGCCGTCACGTGGCGAAGCGAGGTCCGCACGTGGGGATTTGCGCCGCTACCGCCGGTTTCCTACCGCATCGAGGGCCTCGAGGAGCGCTGTATCCTGCGCGCAGAGGCAAGGGCTGCCAGTGATGTTTCACGTGGAACAGATGGATCGATCGATAGATGACCCTGTAAAGCAACAACTATTCGCACACACTGTGCGTCACGCTGCAGACGGCGATCAGCGGCGTTCCCTGGAAGGCCCTTGAGGTTCCACGTGGAACGAATTCGCTGGACCCCGATCCACGCCACGCGTACAAGCGCTGCTTCGGAGGCACTCCATGGGGCGCGTCGTAGCCATCGTCAATCAAAAGGGCGGCGTGGGTAAGACCACGACGGCGGTAAATCTTGCGGCGTCGTTGGCGGACCAAGGCCAGCGAGCGCTCCTCGTCGACATGGACCCCCAGGGCAATGCCTGTAGCGGCCTTGGCGTGTTTGCCTCCGCTGACGACCGGACCCTCTACCATGTGCTCCTCGGCCAGGTCGCCGTCGATGACGTCATCTGCAGCACCAGCGTCCCCGGCCTCTCGCTGGTCCCATCAAATACCCAGCTGGTCGGCGCAGAGATCGAGCTGGTCAGTGAGCTCGCCCGCGAGACCCGACTGAAAAAGGCGCTTGCTCGACTTGCCTCTGCTTGGGACGTGGTCCTGCTCGATTGCCCGCCATCCCTCGGCCTCCTCACCGTCAATGCGCTCACTGCGGCCGACGGTGTGCTCATCCCGCTGCAATGCGAGTACTACGCCCTCGAAGGCCTCTCGCACCTCCTGAAGACGATTGACCTGGTGCGCGGTTCGCTCAACGACCACCTGACCCTCGATGGCATCCTGCTCACCATGTTCGACGCCCGGAACAACCTGAGCCACCAGGTGGTGGAGGAGGTGCGGCAGCACTTTCCTGGGCAGGTGTGTGAGACCATCATCCCGCGCAACGTCCGCCTCTCCGAGGCGCCAAGCCACGGGAAACCCGGCATCCTCTATGACGTCGCATCCCGCGGCGTACAGGCGTACATCGCCCTCGCCGAGGAGCTGTTGAAGCGCTGGCGCATGCCCAGCACCCAGGCGTCGGCCGCTTCCCAGCCCCGAGCCTAAGTGCCTTTCAGGAAAGATGTTTTTGCTGTGCGCTGCCACCCCTGCGGCGCGGTCAAAGGAGAGCAGGAATGGAGATGGCCCAAGACAAGCGCCGCGGCCTCGGCCGTGGGTTGAGCGCGCTCATACCGCCGAAGCCCGCCGAGGAACCGGCCTCCGCGCGCGGAGCGCTCCAGCTGCCCGTGGAGCAGGTTCTCCCGGGGGACGGGCAACCGCGCCAGCGCTTCGACGAGGCTCGCCTGGCCGAGCTCGCAGACTCCATCAAGGTCCACGGCGTCATCCAGCCCATCCTTGTTCGCCGCCGCGGCGGGCAGTTCGAGATCGTCGCTGGCGAGCGCCGCTGGCGAGCCGCGCAGCAGGCCGGGCTCAAGAGCATCCCGGCCGTGGTGAGCGACGTCGCCGAGCGGGACGCGCTCACCATCGCGCTGGTTGAGAACCTCCAGCGAGAGGATCTGAACCCCATCGAAGAGGCCGAGGCCTTTCACCGCCTCCATGAGCAGCTCGGCTACAGCCAACAGGAGATCGCGGACGCCGTCGGCAAGGACCGCACCACGGTCGCCAATTCGCTGCGCCTGCTGAAGCTCCCCGACGCCGTTCGCGCCCAGGTGCTCGACGGCGCGCTCAGCATGGGCCACGCCCGCGCCATCTTGGCGCTCGATGAGCCGGCGGAGATGGAGAAGCTCGCGCGCGAGGTGGTAGCCAAGCACTGGAGCGTTCGGCAAACCGAGCGCGCGACCCAGCCGGCCCAACCACGACGCAAAGGTGCCGGTCGCGAGACCGACGCCGAGCGCGACGTGCGCCAGCGCCTGCAGCGCGCCCTCGGCACCCGTGTCGACGTCAACCACAAGAGCGGCAAGGGCAGCCTGGTGATCCACTTCGCGAGCTACGCAGAGCTCGAAGGGCTGCTGCAGCGCCTCGGCGCCTAGAGCTCGTTTCAGAACCCCTCCCGTCGCGTGCTTCGCGCCAAGCTTGCGATCACTTCGTTGCTGCGGGCCGACCATCTGTCGAGGATGGCCTGCTCCTCGCGCCTTGTGCTCGCCAGCTTGGCGCGCGCCCGCTCGGTCCGGGGTCATGAAACGAGCTCTAGAGCGGCCTGCGCCCGCAGCTGATACCGACGAACGCAACGCGTCGATAGCTCTTGCTCGTGAGCGCCCTTTCGTGCAAAGGACGCCGGTGCCAGCGAAGGAGTCGTCATGGCGTTGATGCGCAAAGAGGACGTGGCTGCTCAGGCGGCTGCAATCGCCGTGGGTCAGACCCACACCATCCTCGGGCCCGAGGCCGCCTTCGACGGCAGGCTGACCTTCCAAGGGGCCGTGCGCATCGACGGCAAGTTCTCCGGTGAGATCATCACCGAGGACGTGCTTGTGGTGGGCGAGAGCGCCGAGGTCACCGCCATCGTCAACGTGGGGTCGCTCATCCTCAACGGGCTCATTCGCGGCAATGTCCGCGCCAAGAAGGCGGTAGAGCTGCACGCGCCAGCGCGCCTCTATGGTGACATCGAGACACCGCAGCTCGTGATCCACTCTGGCGTGATCTTCGAGGGTCACTGCAAGATGGAGAACCTGGGCAAAGAGCGCCCAGAGATCCTCAAGGGCGGTGACGCCAAGCCGCAGAGCACCCCGCCCGCGAAGACCTGATCGCGGCGCAGCGCACGTAGCTCAGCCACGCCATCCAGGCACAGGTAGCTTCTCCCGCGCCAGCTCGCAGGTCAGAGCCACGGGCGCGCCCAGGCCGACCACGCCACCGCAGGCTCGAGGCTCGCCATGGGCACCGGCTCCCGCCAGCCGCGAGCATGCAGGACGAAGGCCTCGTCCCACGCCTCGCGCAGAGAAAGCGCCACCGCACCGGCGGCCAGTTGGGTCTCGCAGCTCGAGGCGAGCTCGCCACCGAGAGCGCGCGGGTCAAGCAGCTCGCGCAAGGCCGCGCTCGGGCGCATCGGTCGAGGCAGCGCGGCGCCCAACACTTCTTCCCAAGGGCCGCCCGCCAGCGCCGCCACGACGCGCGCCTCGAGCACCGCGCGCGCGACGCTCGCCCGGGTCACCTGTTCCGCCTCGCGGCGCCCAACGCCGACGCGAGCGAGGGCCGCGGGCAACATCGCGCCCAGGGCGCGCCCGACCCCCTGCAGCGGGGCCACGCCCGCGCCCACCGACAGCACCTCGAGGCCGCCCGCCAGCAGGCGGCTCCAGCGGGCGCCCCGCGCGCCCGTGGGGAACACCCCGAGCTTGGCTCGCCCGTCGTCGACGACGAGGCCCGCCAGGGAGCGGGGCACGCGCACGCTCGGCAACGCCAGGCCCGCGGCGTCCCGCGCGGCCGCCAGCAGCGCCAGCGCCACGTCGACGCGGAAGGCGCTCCCAGGCAGATCCAGCGCCCTCGCCAGCGCCTCGTCGTCGTTGATGGGGGTGCTGCCATACCCGTCGAGCAGCTCGAGGGCGGCCGCCGCCAGGTCGGCGGTGCCGCGAACGAAGCTCGCGCATCGCGCACCCAACTGAACATCGACACTTGACGAATCACAGAACCAACGCAGCTTCGCCAACGAACGATCGAGGGCCGAGCGCAGCGGTCGATAGACGCCCCGCTCTTCCTTGCTGGTCAGCAAACGCTCGGTGTCGTCGAGCGACAGCGTCACCCCGTCGGCCGTCGTCACCGGTGCGCGCTCTCGTGCCAGGGCTGCGCGGGCTAGGGCTGCACCGCGGTCGGCCTCGTCGATGTCACGCAGGTGGCGCGCAGCGTCGAGGTCGCCGTCGCGGGCGCGCGCGCTGAGCGCGGCGCCATCCGCGACCGGCACCTCCTGGTCTCGCAACGTGGCGAGCAGGGCACGGGAGCACGCCGGCGACAGCACGAGGCGCGCTCAGGTGCCAATGAACACGCGATGGTGCTCGTGGACGCGGTCGTTCATCTCCGCGCTGCGGGCCGCGATGGTCTGCTCGAACAGGCGGCGCAGCGGCGGGTGGCGCGCGCACACGTCGAGCAATGCGCCGCGATCGATCTTCAACAGCGACACTCCGCCCATGGCGCGCACGCTGCCCGAGCGGGGCGTGCCGTGGAGCACCGAGAACTCGCCGAAGAACTGCCCCTGGCCGAGCTTGTTGATGAAGATCGAGCTCCCGGCCGCGTCCTTGCGGAACACCTCGACCTCGCCACGCTTGATGAAGAAGAGTTGATCGTTGCGCGCGCCCTCTTCGACGATGAGCTGTTGATCCTCGAAGTCCACCAGCACGCTGCCCTCGAGCAACGCGCGTCGATCCTGCGGCTCGAGGAGCGAAAACACGGGGCTCTTGGCCATCATCAGCTCGACTACGCGCTCCTTGTAGAACTGCAGCAGCGGCTCCGTGAACGCAGCGTCGTCGCGTGAGATCTGGTCCACAGCGGCGCGGCGGATCTCGAGCAGGCGACCCTCGCTGATGGCCTCGACGCTGGCGGAGCGCGGTCGTTCGGTCAGGAAGCTGAACTCGCCGAAGAAGTCACCGTCTGCGAGCCCGGCGAGATACACGCGGTCGGGGTGGCTCGAGCGCCAGCGTTGCTGGTGCACGGCGCGCTCGACGTTGGTCTCGTCGTCGAAGCCCTCGGCGAAGGCGCCGCCGAGCTGCTCCTCTTGGCCGGGCGTGCAGTACACCACCAGGCGCCCGTGGCCCACGGCGTAGAGCGCGTCTCCGGCGTCGCCCTCGCGGATCACCACCTCGCCGGCGCCCACGCGTCGCACCCGTCCGCACAACGCGAAGCGCGCCAGCTCCGTGGGCCCGAGCGCGCCAAAGAGCGGCACCGGCGCAGCGGCGGTGGGCTGCACCTCGGCCTCCGAGCCCAGGCCGTCGGGGTCGGCCTCTTGCAGGATCTGCCACAGCCCTTCGTGGTCGACGACCCGAAGCAGCTGCACGAGCTCTGTGCGCTCGCCGGCGGACAAGTCACCGAGGCGCACCAGGTCCTCGTACGCGGTGGCCTCGGGCACCAGGCGGCGCGCACCGTCGTAGGCGCAGATGCTCTGCACGAGCAGGCCGCGATACGCAAAGATCGCCGCCGCCGTGCGGTACGCCGACAGCGCAGACTCGACGCGCTTCAGCTCGGCGTAGCGATCGCCCATCGCCACCACCGTCCACAGGTTTGGGTCGGCGCGCAGCTGCGCGGAGAGCGCCTCGATCTTGGCGTCGGGCGACCGGCGCGCGCCGGCATCACCGCCGCCCGAGCTGCGCAAGGAGCGGTGGGTCGGCCGCATGCGCACGGTGTCGTCGTCCCACTCGAGCGAGGCGAGGAACCGGGTGAGGTGCGCCTTGCCGAAGGGCTGCCCGTCCGTTGGATGCGCCAGCAGGTACGCGCTGAGCGCGTCGCTCATCTCACGGGCCGACGCGTAACGTTCGTCGCGCTTGCGCTGCAAGGCGCGCAACACCACGGCGTCGAGCTCCTTGGGCAGCTCCGGGTGTCGCGCGGACGGCGCCTCGATGGGCGCGCCCATCACGCGCTGCACGGTGGCGAGCGGGTTCTCCGCGGCAAACAAGCGATCGCCCAGGAGCGACTCGTAGAGCACCACGCCCACCGACCACAGATCGGCGCGGAAATCGACCTTGTCGCCGCAGGCCTGCTCGGGCGCCATGTAGGCCGCCTTGCCGAGCACCGTGCCGGTGCTGGTCTGGGTGAGCTTGTTGCGCGCCGCGGCGATGCCGAAGTCGGTGAGCTTGACCTCGCCAGCGGAGGAGAGCAGCACGTTCTGCGGGCTGACGTCGCGGTGCACGATACCGAGCGGCCGGCCGTTATGGTCGAGCAAGAGGTGCGCGTGGTGCAGCCCGGCCAACAGCTCGCGCGCGATGAACACCGCGACCTCGACGGGCAGGGCGCGGCCCGCGCGCAGGTGGGCGCGCATGAGCGAGGCGAGGTCGGTGCCGTCGACGTACTCCATGGCCATGAAGTACGCGCCCTCGTGCTGGCCGAAGTCGAACAGGCGCACGATGTTCGGGTGCTCGAGGGCGATGGTGATGCGCGCCTCGTCGATGAACATGGAGACGAACTGCAGATCGCGCGAGTACTGCGGCAGGATGCGCTTGATGACGCAGGTCCGCGACACGCCGCCGAGGGAGGCCGAGCGCGCCAACAACACCTCGGCCATGCCGCCGACGGCGATGGTGTCGAGCAGGTGGTAGCGACCGAAAGGCTCCCCGGCTGGGCTCATGGCTGCGCCTCGACCTCCGCGCACGCGGCCGGCGCCATGATACACGAAGCGCGAGCATCGTCAGGCAACGTTCGCGGCACGACGACACGAGCGCCTTTCGCATCGACCCCCGGGTGTGCTTTGCTGCGGCCATGCAGCCACTCTTGGCGGGTCGCCCATGACCGCGTGCCGCACTTCGCCCTTGTTACCAGCCGCCACGGCGCTGCTGGCGGCCTCCATCGCCGCGCCGACCCTGGCCTACGACGGCGCCTACCTGGCCATCGAGGGCGGCGCCTGGGACATCGAGGACGGGCCCATCCCCTTCGCGCTCGAGCCCGCCGGCAGCGACGACATCGACGACGACAGCGAGCTCGAGGCCTTGCGCTCGGCCTTCCGCGCCTGGGCTTGCGTGCCGGGCACCTCGGTGCGCTTCGCCGAGAGCGAGGAGCCCGGCGTGGTGGACATGGGCGACGACGGCGTCAACTCGCTGTTTTGGGACGAGACCGGCGACTTCGGCTTGGGCCCGGGCACGCTCGGCGTCACCTCGGGCGACGCCGGCAACGGCGTGCGTCGCCAGGCCGACATCGTGTTCAACGGCTTCGACTCCCAGTGGTCCACCGATGAGACCCCCAGCGCCGTCGACGTGGGCAGCATCGCCGTGCACGAGATCGGGCACTACATCGGCCTCGACCACCCTTGCGACAAGCCCGGTGGGCAAGAGCAGAACTGCAACGGGCCCGATCGCTCGATCATGACCCCGGCGTGGGACGGCGCCATCGGGCGCACGCCCATGCCCGACGACGAGGAGGGCGTGAAGGCCCTCTACCCCGACGACGGCTCGGGCGGCGGCTGCGACGGTCCCTTCCGCAAAGGCGAGGCCTGCTCCTGCGACGACGAGTGCGTCGAGGGCCTGGTGTGCGTGCAGCCCCCGGGCGGCGGGCGCAGCGTGTGCGGCGAGCTGTGCGCCTCCGACGACAGCCACTGCGGCGGCGCCTTCGCATGCGTGCTCGGCATGCCCGAGGGCGACGACCGCGCCGAGGGCGTGTGCGTGCCGAGCGCGGCCAACGCCAAGCCCCCGGGTGCGGTGTGCATCAGCGACGGCGACTGCGCCAGCGGCACCTGCGCGCTCTTGTTCGACCTGGCCCGCTCCATCTGCATGGAGGACTGCGACGACGACGACGACTGCACCGAGGGCCGCCGCTGCTACGACGGCTTCTGCCTCGGCGGCACCAGCCACGAGGCATGCCCCGTGCCGCCCGGGCCCTGCGGCTGCGCGAGCTCCTCGAGCTCGGGGGCGTTTGGCAGCGCGGTTGCGCTCTTGGCGGCCGGCGCGTTGCTCGCGAGGCGGCGGCGCGGATGAGCGAGCAGCTCGCCGGAGGCCGCTTCAACGTGGTCCGGCGCCTCGCACAGGGCGGCATGGGCGAGGTCTTGTTGGCGGAGTTCGCCGGCGACACGGCGCTGCGCCTGTCCGCCGGGCTCGTCGTCGTCAAACGGGTGCTGCCGGACCATCCGAACCGCGCCCACCAGGCGGACCTGTTGCGCGAAGAGGGGCGCGTGTCGCTGCGCCTCTTGCACGAGAACCTGGTGGAGACCTTCTTCGTCGACGAGCACGACGGCGATCCGCTCATCGTCATGGAGTTCCTCTCGGGCCGCGCCATGTCGCAGGTGCTCGGGCAAGCCAAGAAGCACAAGGAGCCGGTGCCCGTCGACGTGGCGTTGGCGCTGTTGCGCGCCGCCGCCTGCGGCCTGCACTTCGCGCACACGCTGCAAGACCGCGGGCGACCACTCGGCCTCATTCACCGCGACGTCAGCCCGGCGAACCTGTTCGTCACCTTCGACGGCCGCGTCAAGGTCATCGACTTCGGCGTGGCCAAGGCCGACGACAGCGAGATCCGCACCTCCACGGGCATCCTCAAGGGCAAGCTCGGCTACATGTCGCCCGAGCACGCGCTCGGCGAGGAGCTGACCCCGGCCGCCGACCTGTGGTCCTTGGGCGTGCTGTTCTGGGAGACGCTGTGCGCGGAGCGCCTGTTTGCGTCGCCGTCGCCGTCGCAGACCCTTTCGGCCATCTCCGAGCGGCCGGTGCCGCCACCCACCACGCTGCGCGCCGACCTGCCCGCGCACATCGTCGCGCTCTGCATGCAGCTGCTCGAGCGCGACCTCGACAAGCGCGTGGCAACGGGCGCTGACCTGGTGGACCGCATCGATCGCCTGCCCCAAGCAACGGCGCTGCCGCGGGTCGACCTGGGCGGCTGGCTCTCCGATCGCTTCCCCGAGGAGGCAGACGTGGGACGCCACGAGGCGGCACGCGGCGCGCGCATGCAGCGCCGCGTGCCGATGCCGCTCGGCCTCGTCGAGGGCTCGGCGCAGCCAGCGCCGAGCGAGGCCGAGGCGCCGACCCTGGTCATCGGCGCGCAAGCGATGCTGCAAGCGGTGGATCGCCTGCGCGCCGACGACGCGACCAACGCCGAACAAGCGCCCGTGGGCAGCACCAGCGAGGAGCTGCCCACCAAGCCCGTGACCGTGCAGCGCACGCCCGGCGAGAGCCCAGGGAGCCTGTTGGCCGATCCCGACGAGCCATCGTCGTCACGGGCGGTGCCGATGACGGTCGATCTCTCGCCCACCGCTGTGCTCCCGCCCGAGGTGATGTCCGCCGCCCTGCGCCCCCTCAACTCGCCCATCGAGGAGTCGAGCGCGGGGCGCCGGGTGCCAGCCGGCACCTCGGTCGAGACAGACACCGGCTTCTCGCGCGCGGGCCAGCAGTCCACCGCGACCCTGCCAGTGGTGGAGCGCCGCGGGTCATGGATCGCGGTGGCGGGCCTGACCTTCGGTCTGCTCGCCTTGGCCATGGGTGTCGGCTTCGCATTCGCGGCGCCGCAGATGACGCCCGTCGACGTGTACGCCTACCGCGCGCCCCAAGGCCACGAGGTGTTGGTGGCGCTCCCCTCGCACGCGCCCGACGCCAGCGCCGTGCGGCGCGTGAGCATGAGCGCGCCGGTGGCGCGCTGCGCTGGCGATCCCACGCCCCGCCTGTGCACCACCGACGAGCTCGAGCGCCTGCTGCGCACCTCGGGCGTGTGGCAGCGGGCGTCGCTGCCGCCCATGCTGCGCGCACAGGTGGCGCTCTTGTTGCCGGTGCTCATCGCCGGCCTCGGCCTCTTGGCGCTGGCCTTCTCCCTGCCGGCGCTGCTCGTGCACAGCAAAGGGGCGCGCACGGTGACGCGCGTGGTGCTGCTGGCGGTGGCGGCGGCGGTGGCCTGGTACGCCGTCGAAGCGGGCGCGCTCAGCTGGCCTGGCCTGCGCGCGTGGCGTCAGCAACCGCGCCTGGAGCTCGTTCCCTAAGGGCCCGCGAACGGACAACTCAATCGTCCTCGCGAGCGATCCATCGTCGCTGGCGGCGTCGCGTCCTCGGTCCGTGGCGACGGCCACGGCCCTGCGGGGCTCCTTGCCATCGACGCGCCTC
>JADZDP010000006.1 GCA_020850995.1 Deltaproteobacteria bacterium | reverse complement strand
TGCACTGTCCCCCTGTTCGCAAGACACATGCGCGCCCGGGAATCGGCTTGAGGGCGGCGCTTGATGGTGGTGATGTGAACGTTGCCGATGGCCTGTGCGCGTCGACGAGAGCGCCGGCGTGAGGGCCGGGCCCCGCTCTCGTCGACGAAGACAGCGCCGTGCCGTTTCATGCGGCTCTCCGCAAGCTGAGGCGCTCCGTGCGCCGCTCGGAGGGCGTCTGCCACGCGAGCGACTGGTGCGGGCGCTCGTCGTTGTACGAGGCCTTCCAGAGGTTCAGCGCTTGCTGCAGCTCGGCGGCGCTCGACCAGTCGCGCAGCCAGATGCACTCTTCCTTCATTGTCCGGATGACGCGCTCGGCCACGGCGTTGCCCGTCGGTCGCCCCACGGCCGAGAAGATCTGCTCGACGTTCCACTCGTCGCAGAGGTCCGCAGCGTCGGAGCCCGTGTACTGCGGGCCGTGGTCGTTGAGCAGCTCGAAGCCCTCGGGCACGTTCTCGGGTGCGCCGAACGCCTCGGCGAACGCTGCGCGCACCGGAGCGAGGATGGGCGTCGACTCTTGGCTCTTTGTGACGCCGACCTCGAGCATCGAGCGACAACCGCAGTCGATGACGATGGCGATGGCGACGAGCCCATCCTCTTTCGTCGTCACGGTCGTGAGGTCGGTGGCGAAGCGGCGGTTCGGCTGCTCAACGACGACGTGGCCACGAGCGGCGGCCTCGCGTTCCTTGCGCTCGGCGTCGAGGCAGAGGCCCATGTCCTTCATCAACTCGTAGACACGCCGCTTGCCCGCGATGAGCTCGCGCGGCTTGCGCCGCAGAGTCGCCCACACCTTGCGAACGCCCCAGGCCGGATGCCCGGCGACGATCTCGCGTATCGCCGTCCGCAGCTGCTCCTCCTTGGTCGTCGTCGTCGACAAGCCACCGAGGATGAGCGTGAACGGCGCCGGCGGAGCCCGCACCTCCTTGGCGGCGTAGTACGCGGCGCGCGAGAGCCTGTACACCATGCACACCAACTCGACGGTGGCCCTCCCCGCAGCGGTCTCGAGGCTCATCGCCGCGACCGTGCGGGCCGAGTAGGGCGCGCCGTCTTCTTCCACTCCTCGACGCCGTTCATGGCGAGCGCATGCTGGATGGAGATGCGCTTGAGCGCGACCTCGAGCTCTTCAACCTTGGCCTCGAGCTCGCGCTCCTTCGGCGTCGAGTTGCCCATCGCCATCGCCTGCTCGATCGCGAGGACCGCAGCGTCGCGCCATCCCTCGACCGTCGACGGCAACACGCCGTACTGCTTCGCCACCTGGTCGATGCTCGACTTGCCGGCGATCACGGCCATCACGGCCTCACGACGCTCAGCGGCGGACCGACGACCAGGCCGACCACGCCCGTGCTCTCCCTCGACGTCACGAGGCTTCTCATCTTGCTTCTTGTTGTTCACTGCTCTTGCTCCTGCCGACTCCCAGGGTCACGCAGGGATTATCGCCCCTACGAGTGTCAACCTGCGACAGGGGAACGGAGTAGGATTAGCTCGACGACGGCACCCCATCCTCTCCGTCCCTGCGGCTCCCGCCTCGCTCTGCTCGGCCTCGTGGAGGGGTAGGGCGCTTCCAGGCCGTTCACTGCGCTGCGCGCAGCGCACCCCTGAACCCGGCGCATCGGCACTGCGCCTGCCGATGGTGACCTCGCCGATGGCCTCGGGCCCTGTGCCTCGGGACAAAGGAGGCACTGCCAAGCTCGCCATGGCATTCTGCGCAGCGACTCACCGCCGGAGGGACCATGCCCAGACACTCACCGTCCGCGCTCCTCGTCGTTGTCGCCGTCGCTGTCTTGTCATTTCCCGCGCGCGCCGCCGAGCCCGAGTGCAAGCCCATCGATCTCACGAAGGGCCGCACCATCGACGCGTCGCGCTCGGTCGGCCACGGCGTCACTGCCATCAGCATCCGGCGCACACGGTGCTACGGCACCTGCCCCGACTACACCTTCACCGTGCAGGCCGACGGCAGCGTCGAGTACGAGGGCCGCGCGCATGCCGCGCCCGCCGGCAAGCACACCGGCAAGACCGACACGTGGCGCTTCCACAACCTCGCCCGCCTCGTCGACGAGGTCGGCTTCTTCTGTTTCGCCGACAAGTACACGGCACCGATCACCGATAACCCGACAGCGTTCGTGACCGTGACGATGGGTGGTCGCACCAAAACGGTGGAGAACTACGCCAACGCTGGGCCCCAGGTGCTGTGGGCCATTGAGCAGCTCATCGACGACATGAAGCGCGACACGACGTGGAACGGCGCGCCGGCCCAGCCCAACGCGCCGACCAAGCCCAAGCTGCCGCTGCCGAAGAAGCCCACGCCCTTGCCGAGCCCCGTCGACAAGGGCAGCGCCACGCCGAACTGAGGCTGCGCGCCGCGCCGCTCGTCGCGTTGGCGGCGCCAGCGCAGCGCGGATCGCGGTTCCGCGCCTGCCGAACGCGGTGTAGCGTGTCGCGCAGCCGCCATGCCATCGCCCGCGCCCGACCTCGCCACGCTCACGCCCGACGAGCGCCGTCGCCAGGTGCGACGTGCCGTGGTGGCGTCGGCCGTGGGCACCGCCATCGAGTGGTACGACTTCTTCCTCTACGGTGTAGCGGCCGCGCTGGTGTTCCCGGCCAAGTTCTTCCCATCGAGCGATCCCTACGTCGGGGTGTTGCTCTCGTTCTCGACCTACTTCGTCGGCTTCCTGGCGCGACCGCTCGGGGCCGCCATCTTCGGTCACATCGGTGATCGCGTGGGCCGCAAGGCCTCGCTCGTCGCCACGCTCCTGTTGATGGGCGTGGCCACCACGGGCATCGGCCTGGTGCCCGCCTACGACAGCATCGGCATCTGGGGCGCCGTGTTGCTGACGTTCGCGCGCGTGCTCCAAGGCATCGGCGTGGGCGGCGAGTGGGGCGGCTCGGTGCTGCTCGCCGCTGAGTGGTCCGACAAAGGTCGACGCGGGCTGATGGCGAGCTGGCCACAGTGGGGCGCCCCCGCCGGCCTCGTGTTGGCGAACGGCGCGGTGTCGGCGGCCTCGGCGCTCTCGGGAGACGACTTCGCCACCTGGGGCTGGCGCATCCCCTTCCTCGCGAGCGTCGTGCTCGTGCTCATCGGCTTCTGGATCCGCACCGGCGTCCTTGAGACGCCGTCCTTCGCCAAGCGCCGCGCCGAAGGACAACTGGAGAAGGCGCCGGTGGCGCAAGTGCTGCGCAAGCACGGCAAGGAGGTGATGCTGACCGCGCTCCTGCGCACGGGGCAGCAGGCGCCCTTCTACATCTTCTCGACGTGGCTCTTGAGCTACGGCACCAAGACCCTCGGCATGCCGCGCGAGACCTTCTTGAACGCGGTCATGATCGCCGCGACGGTCTCGCTGGTCACCATCCCGCTCTGGGGTCACCTGTCGGATCGCTTCGGTCGTCGTCGCCTGGTGCTCGTCGGCTGCGCGGCCATGGCGCTCTTTCCCTTCGCGTACTTCCAGCTCATCGACTCGCGCTCCGTGTTGCTCATCGTGATCGCCGCCGTCATCGGCCAGGCCATCCACGACATTCAGTATGGCCCGCAGGCAGCGCTCATCGCCGAGAGCTTCCCTGGCAAGCTGCGCTACAGCGGCGCCTCGCTGGGCTACCAGCTCGCCTCCATCACTGCCGGCGGTCCCGCGCCCATGATCGCCGTGTGGCTCGAGCATCGCTTCGGCTCGTCGACGGCCATCGCCGGCTATCTCTGCTTGGCAGCGCTGGTCAGCTTGGTATCCGTGTGGCTCCTGCCCGACCGATCGCAGGTGGAGCTCGAGGAGTGACATGGCGCGTCTACGCTCGCTCGTGACTGGCTACCGGCGTTTCCGCGAGACTGGCTGGGCACAGCAGCGCGAGCGCTGGACGAACCTTGCACAGGGGCAATCGCCCAAGGTGATGGTGATCGCCTGCTCAGATAGCCGCGTGGACCCCACGCGCATCTTCGACACCGACCCGGGCGAGCTGTTCATCGTGCGCAACATCGCCGCGCTGGTGCCGCCCTTCGAGGGCGACGGCGGCCGGCACGGCGTGGCGGCCGCCGTCGAGTTCGCGGTCACGCAGCTCGAGGTGGAAGAGATCCTGGTGCTTGGGCACGGCTCCTGCGCTGGTTGTGCGGCGGCGCTCAACCAGCGCTTCGCCGGCACCGTGCCGGGTGACGGTGGCTCGATGTCGCGCTGGCTGCAGATCCTCGATGTCGCCAGCGACGCCGTGCGCGCGCGCCACCCCGGCGCGCTCGACCGCGCCGCCTATGCCGACATGGAGCACGTGGCTGTCCAGGCCTCGCTCGCCAACCTGCGTACCTTCCCCTGGCTCGCCGAGCGTGAGCGCAGGGGAAAGGTGAAGCTCCACGGCGGCTTCTTCGCCATCGACGACGGCGTGTTCCACCTCCTCGACGAGGCCACGGATCGCTTCGAGCCCGCGTGACGCGCCGCCGAGGTGCGTGTCAGCGCGCCTCGCGCATCAGCTCCCGCATCAGCGCCAACATCGCGCAGCCAATGGCCAAGCGAGGGTCCACCTTGGCGCCGGGCGTGATCGCCAGCGTGAACTCCTTGGTGAAGAAGCGGAACACCTGATCGATCTTGGCCACCGACGTGCCGCCCACGTCCATGTGCCAGTGGCCGAGCAGGATGGGGATGAAGCGGCGCAGGAGCGCGTTCGAGTCTTCACCGAAGGAGCCGATGACGTTGTCGGCGGTGTCGAGCACCTCCCAGGTGTCGCGCACGATCGACTTGAGCCCCTTGTTGCGCACGGCGCCGACCTTCTCGCCGCTCTTGGCGTCGAACACGTCGGTGACGATGTTGAGGCCGATGGCTTGGCGCGCCTTGACCCGGATGAGCGCGTTGCTCTCGCTCTCGTCCGCGTAGATGTTCCACTCGTCCTTGAAGGTCAGGATCTTGTGCTTGACGAACATCACCTGCGAGCCGTCGGGGCCGAACACGTGGAATTTGCGCCCGAACAGCGTCAGGAAGGGGCGCTTGATGGTGTAGTTGCCGAGGCCGAAGGGTGCTGCGGCGGAGCCGCCGGTGGTGGCGAGGGTGTTCATGGGCACCCTCTACCACGTCCCCGGCCGCGCTACTTCTTGATCAGCTCGGCGTTGATGGTGATGGTGACCTCGTCACCCACCACCACGCCGCCCTTGTCGAGCTTGGTCTGCCAGCTCACGCCGTAGTCCAGACGGTTGAGCTTGGCGGTGGCCTTGATGCCGCGGTGCGTACGGCCGCCCCACTCTTTGGGGTCCTGCCACTCATCCGACAGGCTCACGTCGAGCACCACGGGCTTGGTGACGCCGTGCATGCTGAGATCACCAGTGACCTTGAAGGTGTTGGCGGCGGCGCCCTTCTCGATCTTCGTCGAGGTGAACGTCATCTTGGGGAACTTGGCCGCGTCGAAGAACTCCGGGCTCTTCAGGTGCGTGTCGCGCTTGGCCACGCGGGTGTTGATGCTGGCGACGTCGATCTCCACTGCCACCTTCGACTTCGTTGCATCCTTGTCATCGACGGTGATGGTGCCCGTGTACTTCTCGAACACGCCGCGCACGTCGGTGACCATCATGTGCCGCACGGAGAAGCCGATCTCGGTGTGCTCGGGATCGAGCGCCCATTCGGAGGCGTGCGCCCCGGTGGCGAGCGCGAGGGGAGCGAAGGTGAGCAGGGCGAAGGCGGTGACGCGCATGAGAGTCCTCCAGCGGGCTCGCAGAGCCCGACCTTGAAGCGGAGGTCGCTTGCATTGATGGTCGCCGGGCTTGGTCCTTGCCACGATCCCTGCTTCGCGCCCTCGCCGCGCACCACGAGGTACGCGGCTGCGGCGCTCATTGGGCTCCTGGCAAGTCCCTGCGCTGGGCTCGATCAATGCAAACGACCTCCGCTGTCGTAGGATGCGGACCGTAGTCCGTCGTCGCGCGCACGGCAAGCCCTGGGATCTGGCGCGTCGCTACAGCCGCACCTCCGCGAGCGTGCGGACCTCGGTGGTGTCGGGGGCGCCCAAACGGAAGGGCAGGTGCCGCCGCCGCTCCGCGGGCGTGCCGGCGTCCTCGATGACGGTCAAGGTGCCGCGCACCCCGCGTTCGGGTCCGCGGTAGTGCACCACCCCGAGCTGGTAGCGGCCCCGGTGGCCCTGGCCGAGGGTGTAGATCTCGGGCCCGTAGCCGTCGGTGACGTCGTAATAGAGCAAGCCGCCGTCCTTGCCCTCGCGCTGGCGGAACGACACGTGCTCGCCCGTGGGCCCGATGACGTGCAGATCGACGTCGGCGCCGGGATCTTCCCAGGTGAGCACGAGCGAGAGCGAGCGCTGCACGGGCAAGCGCGACACGCCATCGACGATGCAGCCGCGCAACGCGACCGCGTCGCTGTGCTCGCGGCGGCGCAGCCCCATCATCATCTTGAACAGCTCGCGCCGTGCGGGCTGCAGCGCGGCGACGTGGCCGTACTCCTCGCAGGTATCAGACAGCAGGCCGCGCTGGAGCAGGACCGTCGCATAGAAGGATCGGCGATTCGCGTCGTGCGGCGTGAGCTCGACGATCTCTGAGAGCGTGCGCCGCGCGCCGCGCACGTCGCCCAACGCTTCTCGCAGGCGCGCCTCCTCGAGGATCAGGTCCAGGTCGAGCACGTCGTTGCGTCGAGCGGCCACGATCTGGTCGAGCGTGCGCGGCGGCGCCGGAGGCGGCGGTGGGGTCGGTGGGGGCGGTGGCGGCGGGGGTGGCTCGCGAACCGTGGTCGGCGATGAAGGTGGGGCCCACGAGTCTGGCCCCGCGTTGCCCCCGGTCCCGTCGGCGCGGAACACGAAGGGGTAGTTGATGATGACGATGCCGCCGCCGCCCGGTCTCGGGAAGGTCCAGGTCTTGATCTTGGTGGCGATGCAGCCCTCGACGTTGGGGTTGCGCATCGTGGTGTCGGCCGTCTGCGCCTGCGTGACCTTGCCCTCGCCGTTGATGACCCACTTCATCACGACCTTGCCCTTGATCCCCGGCGTTCGCGTCAGCTCCTTCTCGTAGCAGTAACGGAGCTGGCTCAGGTGCCTGCGCACGACGCGCCGGATCAGCTCTTTGTCGAGGCTACCCATGATCACGGGCACCCCTTGCGTCATGGAGATCTCGCTCTTGCCTCTGCCGCCGAGGTCGCCGTCGCCGGAGCCGTCGCCGGCCTCGCCGGCGCCTCGGCCTCGCGTACCGATCTTGCCGGACCCCGAGAGGGCGAGGCCCTGTCCGCCGCCGCCGCCGCCAACGCCGCCGGTGATCGCGCCCGACGCTGCGAGCTCCATGGTGCTCGTGCTCGGTTGGAGCCAATCAAGGCCGATCAGGTCGGAGGGCGTAGTCGGTGCTGAGCTCGCGTGCAGCGGCGTCTCGTCACGTTTGTCGGCAGCGCGCCCGAGCAGGTCCTGCAGCGCCTCGGTACCCTTGGCGAGGTTGCGCGCGCTGCCATCGACGCGCTCGGCTTCACGTCGCCGCTCGACGCCGAAGCGCCGGTACGCAGCCTCACCTTCGAGCACCAGGAACGAGGTCGCGCGGCTCATGACGCCGTGCCGCAGCGACAGGGCCACCATCTGCTCCCGGGACGCACCCTCGCGCTCGAGCGCCTCGATAGCGGCGCGGGCCCAGAAATGCTCCACCAGCCGATCCGGCACGGGCGCGCGCGGTTCCACGTCGACGCGCACCTCGAAGTCCTCGTCGTTCCAGCGTCCGCGCACCGCGATCGCGAAGGGCGCGCTCGGCCCGCGCGCGAAGATCGCCAGGGGTTCGCCAGGGCGCAAGTTCACGGAGGGCCGCGCCGCCATCTCCACCTCACCCTCGATGACCTCGGCGCTCACGTCGAGGAGCAGCGGCACGCGCAAGAGGTGCGCGAGCTCCTCCACGTTGCCATCGACGCTCGATGCCGGGCTCAGGCGCAGCGGGTGGCCGCGGCCGCCGTTGGCGAGCTTCGCGAGGAAGTCGACATCGGGGGCGTGGCCGACCGCAACCGTAAACACCGAGCTGTGTTCAGCGTCGAGCTGGTCGAGGAAGCGCTCGCGCAGCAGGTCGCCGTCGAGCTCGCCCACGCTGGCAACACCGTCGCTGAAGAGCACGATGGCGGGGTCATCGAGCCCCGCGGCGGCGCGCGCGGCGGCCCCGAGCAGCGCTTCGAGATCCGTGGCACCACCGGCATGCAGGTCTGCGAGGCACCACGCGGGACCGTTGGTGCACGTGGTGGTCTCGAGATCGCCGGTGACCACCACCACGCGCCCGTCGCGCGGTCGCTCGGCCAAGCGCCGTGCCGCCTCGATGGCGCGGGCCAGCTCGCGATCGCCGATGCCGCGCGAGGTGTCGAGGGCCAGCACCAGATCGCGCGGCGGCGAGCGCGTCGCGCCGGGGAGCTGCGGCACGACATCGACGTAGAAGACGCCATCGACCTCGCCGCCGTCGCTCGTCTTGCTCGCGATCAAGGTGGCGCTGCCGGGCTCGGGGCGCGGGAAGCTCACGCGCAAGGGGCCACGCGGCACGAACGCCACATCGTCAAAGGAGACGCCGCGCTCATCGACGCGCGCTAGGTACTGGGTCTCGGCGCGTTCGACGGTGGGCGCGCCGATGTCGCCGGCGCTGAGCTTGAACGCGAAGCGGCCGATGCGCGCGCCCGCGTCCGCGCCGAGCGCCGGCAGCCCGAAGGCGTACTGCGCGCGGCGGCCGCGCACGGGCAACAGCTCCTCGTACTCGAGGATGATGGTCTTGGTGCCGCTCGCAGGGATGGGGAACACCTGCATGGAGAAGCGATTGCCGCCCTGCCACTCGAGCAAGGCCGGGTCCTTCCGCGCGTGCACGATGCTGTCGTAGATCTGGCGCGCGCGCTCCTTCTCCACCAGCTCCCCCTCGGTCATGACGCCTTCGACGTCCATGGCCAGGCGGCTGATGACGGCGGCGTCGGGCAGCGTCATGCGGTAGGTGCCCTCCACCACGTGCGGCAGCGCGTTGCGAAACACCTGCGTGACCTCGGTGCGCGCCAGTCGTCCGAGCACGGTGACCTTGACGTCGAGCACCTCGAGCGACAGGCCGCTCGGTACGCCGGCCACATCGAGGGCGGGCAGGGAAGCCGGCGCCTCGATGGGCATGGCATCGACGAGATCGCTGGACGACCCGTCGTCGGTTGGTTGCTCGAGCGCTCGAGCGACGATGCTTGACGGTGGGTCTGGCTCCGACAGCGGCTCGCCACCGCAGGCGAGCAAGACGAGCACGAGCGCGGGCGCGAGACTGCGCATGGTGGCACCTCGCGGGGACCGACCACGCGTCTCGCGCGCGAGTTCCCCGCGCACCGTGGGTGCGTCGAAAGGCACAGCGCGTCAGGGCTTGCTGGCCACGCGTGGCTCGGGTCAAGGTCGACGTCATGACGACAGCACCATCGACGATTCGCAGGATCGCGATCTCCACCGGAGGTGGTGACGCACCGGGCCTCAACGCGGTGATCCGCGCGGCGGTGAAGGCCGCCAATCGACGTGGTTGGGAGAGCTACGGCATCCGCGACGGCTACAACGGCCTGCTCATGCCCGAGCGCTACCCGGCGGGCGGCCTGGTGCCACTCACCATGGAGGCGGTCCGCGGCATCACGCACCTCGGTGGCACCATCATCGGCACCACCAACCGCGGCAACCCGCTGCACTTTCCGTTACAGAACCCCGATGGCTCCTGGAGCGAGATCGATCGCACTGATGAGCTGGTGCAGCAGTTCCGCGTGCACGAGATCGACGCGCTGGTCGCCTGCGGCGGTGACGGCTCGCTCGGCATCGCCAACGTGCTCGCGAAGAAAGGCATGCGCGTCATCGGCGTGCCCAAGACCATCGACAACGACCTCGATCGAACGGTCGCTACCTTCGGCTTCGACACCGCGGTCTCCTTCGCCACCGAGTGTCTCGATCGGTTGCACTCCACGGCCGAGAGCCACGGGCGTGTGCTCGTGGTCGAGGTGATGGGCCGCTACGCCGGCTGGATCGCGCTCAACGCCGGCATCGCCGGCACCGCCGCGGCCATCCTCATCCCCGAGATCCCCTACGACATCGAGCGCGTGGTGGAGTGCATCCGCCACCGCGAGCACACGGGTCGCAAGTACTCGATCGTCGTCGTGGCCGAGGGCGCCGCTCCCGCCGGCGGCGCGCGCGCGGTGCTGGAGCAGCAGGTGGGTCGCGCCGAGCGCCTGGGCGGCGCCGGTCAGCTGGTGGCGGACGCGTTGGCGCGCATCACCGGCAAGGAGACGCGCGCGGTGGTGCTCGGGCACCTGTTGCGCGGCGGCACGCCCACCGCCTTCGATCGCCTGCTCGCGCTGCGCTTCGGCGCCGCCGCAGTGCGCGCGCTCGACGAGGGCGAGAGCGGCATCATGGTGGCGCTCGATCCCCCCAAGGTCAGCTACGTGCCGCTCGCCGAGGCGACCAGTCGCATGAAGACCGTGCCCCTCGACAGCGACAGCATCAAGACCGCGCGCGATCTCGGCATCGCGCTCGGCGACTGAGTCGCGTTCCTGGTTCGCGCGTGCGCGACGCGCTTCCTCGTATCACCTATGAGCTGGCTCCTCCCCATCGCCGTCGTCGTCGCCACTGGGCTCGCGCTCGGGCAGCTCAAGGTGCGCGGGCTCTCGCTCGGCGTGGCGGGTGTCTTGTTCTCGGGCCTGGCGGCGGGACACCTGGGCTTCGCGCCTGCTGCACCGATCCTCGATGCGCTGCGCGACCTCGGCTTGGTGCTCTTCGTCGCCGCCGTGGGCGCGCAGGTGGGGCCCGGCTTCGTGCAGTCGCTGCGCGACGGTGGTCTGCGCCTGAACGCGCTCGCCGCCGCCGTGGTGCTGCTCGGCGCCCTTTGCACCGTGCTGCTCGCGCGCGTGCTGCACCTCGACATGGCGGCGCTGGTCGGCGTGTTCGCGGGCGCCACCACCAACACGCCGGCGCTCGGCGCCGCGCAGCAAGCCCTCGACGGCCTGCCCGACGTCGACGCCGCGCGCCGCGGCTTGCCCGGCCTCGGCTACGCCGTGGCCTACCCCTTCGGCGTGCTCGGGGTGATCGTGGCCATCGTGGGGGCGCGGGCGCTCTTCGGCGCCACCATGAGGGCCGCTCCCTCGTCGTCGCCACCGCTGTCCACGCTGACCCGCCGCGCCTTCGTCATCGAGAACAAGAACCTCGATGGGCGCGCCGTGAGCGAGCTGCCGGGGTTGTCCGCGCTCGGCGTGGTGGTGTCGCGCGTGCTCGCCAAGGACGCGCAGGAGGCGGAGCGCGCGCTGCCCTCCACCGTCGTGCGCCTCGGTGACACCGTGCTCGCGGTGGGCGCCGAGGCGGCGCTCGAGAGCGCGTGCGCCATCCTCGGCGCCCCCTCGACGCGCGACCTGACCAGCAGCACGGGCACGGGCGCCGTGCGCATGGTGGTCACGCACAAGGACGTCGTGGGCACGACCCTGGCCGAGCTCTCGCTCAGCGCGCGCCACGACGTGGTCGTGACGCGCGTACGCCGCGGCGACGTCGACATGCTCGCGGCGCCTGCGCTGCGCCTGCGCTTTGGCGATCAGCTCCACGTGGTCGGTCGGCACGACGACCTGGCCGCCGCAGCGGCGCTGGTGGGCAATTCCCAGCGGGCGCTCGGCCTCACCGATTTCCTGCCGATCTTCCTCGGTATCGCGCTCGGCGTGTTGCTCGGCTCGGTCGCGGTGCCGCTGCCGGGCTTGCCCGCGCCCGTGAAGCTCGGCCTCGCCGGCGGCCCGCTGCTCGTCGCCATCGTGCTCGGGCGCCTGGGCAAGATTGGCCCCGTGGTCTGGTACCTGCCCGGCAACGTCAACCTCGCGCTGCGCGAGCTCGGCATCGCGTTGTTCTTGTCGGCCGTAGGGCTCAAGGCGGGTGCGCACCTCATGGAGGCGCTCGCGGGGCAGGGGCTCACGTGGCTCTTGTGCGGCCTGGTCATCACCTTGGTGCCGCTGGCTGTGGTGGCGGCCATCGCGGGCATCGCCCTCAAGCTGCCCTTCGCCACCGTCGCGGGGCTGTTGGCGGGCTCCATGACCGATCCTCCCGCGCTCGCCTTCACGAACTCGATCGTCGGCGAAGACAGCGCCGCGATCTCCTACGCCGCCGTCTACCCCACCACCATGGTGCTGCGGATCTTGACGGCGCAAGCGCTCATCCTCTGGCTCGGAGGCGCACCGTGATCGCCGTCGACAAGCTGTTCGTCTCACCGTTGTTGCGCTCCCTCTCCGACGCGGATCAAGCGCAGGTCGCCGAGCTCCTCGACGTGGTCGCTGTCGAGGCCGGCGTCGCCGTGGTCCGCCAGGAAGACGTCGACCGCGACCTCTACTTCTTGCTCGCGGGCGAAGCGCGCGTCTCGCGCCACGGCCACGACGCGGGGCCGGTGCTGCTCGGCGCCGCCTTCGGTGAGATCTCGCTGCTCACTGGTCGTCGACGCTCAGCCACCGTCACGGCGGTCACGCCGGTGGTGGCGGCCCGCTTGCGCCACGCCGACTACCTCCGGTTGCGCGAGCGCGCGCCAGCCCTGGCGTTGGTGCTCGTCGAGGGCATGGCTGGGGTCCTCGCCGATCAGGTGATCGCGCGCACCGACAGCGCCGCGCTCTTCTTCGACGGGCGCACCGAGCCGCGCAGCGCGCACCCGCGCGTGCGCTTGTGTTGCGGCGACGACGTACGCCACCTCGAGTGCATTCCTGGCACCACTGTCGACGCTCTGTTGCCGCCGACCGTCGACGGCGCCGATGTCGTCGCGGCGCTGCTCGGCCAGCGCCCCGTGGCGCTGGCGACCCCAGTGGTGGCCAACGCGACCATCACGCCCATCACGCTGGCGTCTTGGGACGGGCGCGAGGTGTGGCGACGCACCGCTGGCCTGGCCTTTCTCGCGGCGGCGCGGCACGTACGCGGCGCGCAGCACCTCGCGCTCGCGCACTCGGTGGGGGTCGGACGGGTGGTGCGCGGCCCGCGCGATGCCGCCGCATTCATCCCTGCCATCGAAGCGGAGCTGAAGAAGCTCGTCGACGCCGACGCGCCCGTGTCGCGCGAGCAATGGACCGTCGACGAGGCGCGCGCGCACTTTGGTGCGCTCGGGTGGAGCGATGCCGTGGCCATGCTGACCACCACGCGCAACCCGAGCGTGGTGTTGCACGGCCTCGACGGCACCTACGCGCACGCCATGGGGCCGGCGTTGCCGACCGTGGGCACCTTGCGCGGCCTGCGCGTGGTGCCGCACCCCCAGGGCCTCGTGCTCGACTACGGCGGCGCCATCGCCGCGCACGTGCCTGGCGGGCACGAGGCCCTCGCGCATGAACAGGCCGCGCCGCGCTTCTCGTCGCCCATGCAGGAGGAGCACGAGCGTTGGCTCGCCGCCGCGGGCATTGACAGCATCGGCGCCTTCAACGCCCAGTGCGTCACCGGCAAGGTGCGCGAGCTGACGCGCGTCTCGGAGGGATTCCACGAGAAGTACATCGGCAAGATCGCCGACCGCATCGCCGCGGCAGCAGAGAACATCCGCATCATCGCCATCGCGGGCCCGTCGTCGTCGGGCAAGACCACCTTCATCAAGCGCCTGACCGTGCAGCTCGAGGTCAACGGCGTGCACCCGGTCAACCTCTCGCTCGACGACTACTACTGCGACCGCGAGCGCTGCCCGAAGGACGAGCACGGCGAGTACGACTTCGAGGCGCTCGAGGCCCTCGACCTCGCGCTCCTGCAAGCGCACGTGCGCGCCTTGCTCGCCGGCGACGCGGTGACCACCGCGCACTTCGACTTCAAGACCGGACGCTCGTCGGCGCAGGGCGGTCAGCGCTTGCGCTTGGCGCCACGCGAGGTCCTCCTGATCGAGGGCATCCACGGCCTCAACCCGGCGCTGCTCGGCGACGCCGCGGCGCCCGCGCAGGTGTTCCGCATCTTCGTGCAGCCCTCCTTGTGCCTGCCCTTCGATCGCCTGACGGCGTTGTCGCCGTCGGATGTGCGCTTCTTGCGGCGCATCGTGCGCGACCGTCACGCGCGCGGCAGCAGGCCCGAGGAGAACATCCAGCGCTGGCCCTCGGTGCGCCGGGGCGAAGGCAAGCACATCTTCCCGCACCAGGCGAACGCCGACGTCAGCTTCGACACCTCACTCGCCTACGAGTTGAGCGTGCTCAAGGTGTACGGCGAGCGCTATCTGCTCGAGGTGCCGCCCGAGCACCCGGCGTTTGCGACCGCGTATCGCTTGCGCCACCTGCTCGATCGCTTCGTGGCGATCTACCCGGACCACGTGCCGCCGACGTCGATCTTGCGGGAGTTCATCGGGGGGAGCGGGTTTGAGTACTGAGCATCTGCGATGTGCGATACGCGCCCACACGCCGCCTGCAGACCAAGATCTTCACCAAAGCGTGACAGAGCCAGACGGAACTCCTGCGCTCCTCGTGCGTTCAGGCAGTGAGAACCGGAGGACACCGTGAAGAAGATCCGCATGCCGTTCGCCTGGGCCATCGCCCTCTGCCTCGCCGGCGCCGCCACCGCCAAGGACGCCGTCGCCGAGACCCCCGCGCCGGCCGCCAAGGTCGCGCCCGCTGCGCCCGCGCCAGCACCCGCGCCCGCTCCCAAGAACACCGTCGAGACCGGCCTCGCCTGGCTCGCCAGCCACCAGCTCAACGACGGCGGCTTCGGCCAGGGCGAGGAGAGCGCGCAGAT
The DNA here is from genome assembly GCA_020850995.1 of Deltaproteobacteria bacterium. Lineage (GTDB taxonomy): Bacteria > Myxococcota > UBA727 > UBA727 > VGSZ01 > JACOUT01. The sequence continues at coordinate 76,549 of JADZDP010000006.1, read as the reverse complement.
GGGCAGCGGCGGCCAGCTCGCCGGCGTCGGCAATGTCGCCGACACCAGCATCGCCGCCATGGCCTTCCTGCGCAGCGGCAGCTCGCCGGTCGCTGGCAAGCACCAGAAGAACGTCACGCGCGCCGTCGACTACGTGCTCGCGTCCGTCGAGAAGTCCGACAAGGACTCGATCTTCGTCACCGAGGTGCGCGGCACGCGCGTGCAAGGGAAGCTCGGCCAGGCGGTCGACACCTTCATGGCGCTGGCCCTGCTCACCGACGTGCAAGGCAAGATGCCCGACGCCGCCGGCGAGGCGCGCGTCAAAACGGGCATCGAGAAGATCGTGGCAAAGATGAAGAAGAACCAGAAGTCCGACGGCAGCTTCGAGACCAGCGGCTGGGCACCCACGCTCTCGCAGGCGGTGGGCTCGCGCGGCCTCAACAAGGCGGCGGAGCAGGGCGTCGCCGTGCCCGAGACCCTGCGCACCAAGGCAGAGGACTGGTCGAAGGACCAGGCCGCCGGTGGCAAGTTCAAGGGCACCGGCTCGGCGGGCGTGCAGCTCTACGGCACGGCGTCGGCGGTGACTGGCCTCGGCACCAGCGTGTCCGCCAACGAGAAGGCGCGGCCCACGGTGGAGAAGCAGGCCAAGGAAGGAAAGACGCAGGCCGATCGCGACCAGGCCCAGGCCACCCTCAAGCGCTACGACGACGCCAAGAAGGCGGAAGAGCAGGCCGTGCGCGCCATGAGCGAGCAGATGAAGGACGAGCGCTTCATCGCCGGCTTCGGCAACAACGGCGGCGAAGAGTTCCTCTCGTACATGCTGATGAGCGAGAGTCTGGCCAAGAAGGGCGGCAAGGAATGGGACGACTGGCGTGCGCGCATGAACACCAACCTCTCGCGGGTGCAAAACGGCGACGGCAGCTGGACGGGCCACCACTGCATCACCGGGCGCACCTTCGTGACCTCGGCGGCGCTCTTGGTGCTCACCACCGACGTGCAGACCAAGTCCGTGCAGGAGCGCCTGCTCGGCAAGAAGGCCTCCTGAGGCGCGCGGCCGTCGCGGTGTGCGCGCTCGCCCTGGCGGCGAGCGCGTGCACCAAGGCGCCGCCGCCCGACCCACTGCTGACCCGCATCGACGCCGCGCTCGAGAAGAGCGCGGCCTTTCTCGTCGCCCAGCAAGGCGCCGATGGCGCCTTCCGCTCGATGCAGTACGCGGCCTTCAAGGATGGCTACGCCACCACGCCCTTGGCGCTCTCCTTCCTGCTCTTTGCGCCGCCCTCGGCGAACATCGACGCGGCGTATCGTCGCGGCGTCGACTTCCTCGCCACCATCGTCGACGAGCAGGGCAAGGTGAAGGAGCAGCTCGAGTACCCGGTGTACTCGGCGGCGGGCGCGCTGCTCGTGCTGTCGGTGCCGAAGAACGCGCGTCACCAGAGCAAGAAGGCCGCGCTCATCGCCTACCTGCGCGCGCGTCAGCTCACCGAGCACAACGGCTGGAGCCCGAGCGATCCCGAGTACGGCGGCTGGGGCTACTGGCCCGGCATCCCCACCAAGGCCAAGGAGGGTGAGCCGAAGGACGAGCTGCTCGGTTCCACGCTCTCGTCGACGACCTGGGCGGTGGGCTCGCTGGCGTTGGCCGGCGTCACGCCCGGCGACCCTGCGCTCGTTGCGGCAAAGCGCTTCGTCTCGAGCTGCCGTGCCGCCGACGGCGGCTTCTTCCTCACGCCCACGAACCCCGTGGCCAACAAGGCGGGCGCCATCGAGGGCGACGGCTTCGCCGGTTATGGCAGCGCCACTGCCGACGCCGCGCGCGTGCTCCTGCGCCTGCGTACGCCGCGCGCCGACCCGCTGCTCGACGGCGCCGCGCGCTGGCTCGCCACCCGCGTCGAGGGCGCGCACCAGAGCGGCAGCTTCCCGCCGGCGCAGCAGTTCGCCAAAGACGGCAGCCGCTTCTATGCGGCGTGGGCACAGGCGCACGCGCTCACGCAGCTCGGCCAGAAGGACATCGGTGCGCCCGCGCGCCCGTGGCCCGCGCTCTTCGCCGAGGAGCTGCTCGCCGCGCAGCGCACCGATGGCAGCTTCAAGAACGACGCCACCGACTTGCGCGAGGACGACGTCTTGGTGGCGACGCCGCTGGCGGCGGCGACGCTCGCCCTCGCGCGCGCCGTGCATGCGGGGACACCGGTGAGCATGACGCCGAAGTGAGGGGACCCGTCAGCGCACGTACACGAAGGTGAAGGCGGGCAGGTCGAAGCCTTCGTCATCGTGCAGCCCGGCGTAGGTGCCGTCGGCGCCGTCGAAGCCGAAGCCAACCAAGCGGCGGTCGTCGGTGCAGCCCGCATCTTCAGCGCTGGCTACCCCGAGGAGGGCGTGGCGATCACCCACTGCGACGTTCATGCCCGATGCGCGGCACTCGTCGCCCACGATGAAGGGGATGCCGATGGCGCGCTCCCACTCTTCGTCCGTCGGGCCGTCGCGCGTGACGCTGGTCGCGCTCTCGAAGGCGTCGGCCAAGCTCGGCCAGGGTGACGACCCCTCGGAGGGCAAGATGGAGAAGCTGACGCCATCGTCGACGTCGACCTGGCGGAAGAACAAGAGGACCTCACGGACCGGTGTGGCGACCAGCGCGGGGAAGATCGCGAGCTCGTCGTCGTCGGTGTCAACGTCGTCGTCGTCGTCCAGCTCGGCCGCGCGCCAGTCGGCGTCGTAGGCGATACGTGGGTCGTCCCCCGGTGCTTTGATGACCAGCGTCCAGGCGTCGCCGCCGGCGAACAGGCAGTGATGCGCCACGAACTGCGCCTCACCATCGTCGTCGATGCGCAGGAGGTAGCTCCCCGTGGTCGTGGCCAGGCCGCTGGCCGCCGTGGCCGCGCAGCTCCGGTAGGCTTCAACGGCAATCAGCACCACCACGGCGGTGCTGGTGTTGCCGGCCTCGTCGGTGGCGCGCACGCGCACGGTGTCATCCTCGTCGCTCTCATCGCTGGCGCGGTACTGGAGTACGCCGCCTTGGATCTGTGCCTGCCCGTGCTGCGCCTCACCGTCGAGCGAGAAGGTGAGGCGATCGGCAGCGCTGACGTCGTCGCTCGCGCTCAGAGCCACGACGAGCTCGCCGCCGACGAGCACGCGCTGGTCGCCCGGCGCCGTGAGCAGCGGCGGCGTTCGATCATCGTCGTCACCCTCACCCTCACCCTCACCTTCGCCTTCGCCAGGCTCTTCGTCGCACTCGTCCAAGTCGTCGACGTCGATGACCACGCTGTCGGTGGCGTCGGCGTCCGGCAGCGAGACCTGGAAGGTCCCGCAGCGCTCGGGCTCGAGCGCGCCATCTTCATCGTCGAAGACGGTAACGGTACCGGCATGCTCGCCGGTGGGCAGCACCAGGCGGAACATGATCAGATCATCGTCGTCTTCATCATCGTCGCTGCCCTCGACCGACGCGCGGCGCGTTTCTCCGTCGATGACGATCTCGGCGACATCGCCATCGCTGACGCCCACCAGGTAAATGGTGGTGTTGATCTCGGCGATGAGCTCCGCGGGGTCGTGCGTGCACGCCCCGCCCGCGAGCGCGACGGCGATCGATGCGACGGCGGCGAGGCGCGCGATCACCATGGCAACGTCACCTCGCCGTCGGGCAGTTGCATGGACCACAGGACCAACGCGCCGCCGGCCAGGCCGAGCGTCACGGCGCCCACCGTGAGCGCGTTGGTGGCGGTGCGCCAGCCTTCCACCTCCAGCGCGATGGCGGGATTGAGCTGACCGGTGGTGCGGAAGTCGTCGTCGAGGCGCGCGAACGCGAGCTGGTTGGCGATTGCCGCACCGCCAGCCGAGGCGCCCACCAGCGCGGCGCCGCCGAGCGTGGAGAAGCCGATGACGCCGAGGGGCAGACGGGCGTGCGGTCGGCCCGCGTCGGCCCACGCGGGTGAGAAGGGCGCGTTGGCGCGCGGCGGCACCAGCGCGAGCTCGCTGGTAGCGGTGGAGAGGTACCCCTGCATGAAGGCGGGGCTGAAGGTGCTCAGGTACAGGCCCGCGAAAGCGCCGGGCACGTCGGCGCGCGGGCGCGGGCTGTCGTGGAATTCCAGCGCGGACAATGCGTAGGCGCCTGCGGAGCGCGGCACCAACACTGCCTCCTTGGTGCCGCGTTGCACGATGAAGTACGGGTTGCCCACCAGCGCGAGCACCAGGGGCTTGTCGCGGCCGGCGTCGTGCAGCTCGGCGTAGGGCAAGCCGTGCGCGTCGAGCAAGCGCACGTGGACGGGCCCGGCCTCGTCGATGGCCAGGAAACGATCGGCGCCGGAGCGCGACAGATCGACGAGCGCGCTGTGCGGTCGCTGCACGGGCGCCTCCACGTGCACCGCCAGGCGCGCGCGCGGATCGTCGAGGTTGGCGGAGGCGGCAGCGACGAAGCCGGCTGCCTCGGCGTACTCGACGCGCCCGTCGCCGTTGCTGTCAGCGGCGCCTGCCAACGCCGAGCGCAACAGGAAGCTGAACACTCCGGCGCTGAGCTCGCCCGACTCGTGCACCTCTGCAGCGCCGGACGTGGACACCAGCACGCCGGTGCGCGCACGCACCGCGGCGTCGACCCGCTGCGACAGCACGTCGAGCAGCTTGGGCGAGAGCTCGACGCGTCCGCTCTCGTTGCCCCGCGCGTTGACCATGAAGTACGACGAGCACGCGTCGATGATGACGTGGTTGACGTCGGCGGGCGACGCTTCGAGGATCTGCGTCGTCAGATCGCTGCGCGTAAACGGACCGTCGGACAGCACCACGTAGCCCTCGCCCGCGTCGTTGACGTCGCCGTGCCCGGCGAAGGCGAACACGAGCTCGGTGGCGCGGCCGCGCTCCTTCTGCTGGCGCATGAGCCAGAAGGCCTCGCCCAGCGCCTGCGCCAGCGACTGCCGCGTCGGCGCGCGCGCCACCTCGGTGAGATCGGGGAAGAGCTTTGCGGTCTCGCGATCGGCGGTGGACAAGAGCCACGCGCGCTCGGCCGAGGGCGCGAGCTGCAGGAACGTGCGCGCCGCGTCGTCGTCAGCGAAGTGGAGCGGCGTGCGGGGATCGGGGAGGCCACCGTTGAAGCCGACCACCACGACGTAGCGCGCCGGCGGTGCCTCCGCTGCCGCGGACGGCGCCACGGGCGTGGCGGCCATCAGCAGGAGTGCAACGAGTGCCGGCATCGTCGTCCCCATGGTGCCGCGTCAGCGCGGCGTCTGCACGAGCTCGATGCGGCCCTGGAGGGGCACGCCGACGGGCAGGCGTTCGAGACGCCCAAGCGGCGTGCCACTGCGCTCCGACGACGAGAGCTGCCGCTCCACGTCGTGGGCAGCGAAGGCCTGATCCGACAGGAGCACGAAGAGCGCCACGTCGTCGGCGGGCATGGTGCTGGTGTCGGCCAGCGTTGGCAGGAGCGCGTCCGCCTGACCCGCGGGCATGGCCACGCTGGCGCTGTCCTTCCCGAAGGGCGCGTACCACCGGCGCGAGCCGTCTCTGGCGATGCCCACGACGAAGACGTGGCGGGTGTCGCTCGCGAGGTTGGTGGTGGAGAACGCGAGCAGGCCGCCCTTGCCGCAGCGGAGCACGGCGCCACTGTCACGGGCGCCAGCGCTGGCGCTGTCGACCACGGCGTCGTGCATGACGCACGCGACCTTGATGCCGAGCGGGTGCTGCTGCAAGGCCGCGCCTCGAGCCTGCAGATCGCCGACGCCGAAGCCCCTGTCGTCGTCCGCCGGCGGGCGCGCCACCACGGCGAAGAGCGCGAGCGCGGCGGCCGCGAGCACCCCTGGCACCAGCGGCGCGCGCACCCGGCTGCGCTGCGGCGCACCCTCGTGCGCCACGGCGTCGAGGATGGCGCTCTCCAACAGATCCAGTTGGCCCCCCGAGAGCGGCGCCCCCTGCGCGGCCGCCCGTTCGGCGCGCCGCAGCGCGTCGTAGGCGGCGGCCAACACGGGATCGCTGCTGAGCCGGCGCCGCACCCAATTGCGCAAGGTGCTCGGCAGGTTGCCGGCCGCGTAGCGCGGGAGCAGCGCGCGGGCGAACAGGTGGCGAGGGTCGAGGCGGCGCATGGGTTCTTGGTCCCTTAGGACTTCCTACGTTGCAGCAAGCTGGTCCCGATCCGGACCTCCACGTTGAGCAGGTGCCCGTCGGCGCGCAGGGCGTCGAGCAGCCGGGCGCGCAGCCGGGTGTCGCGGCGCCGCACCGTGATCTCGCTCCACCCGAGCTCCCGCGCCGCCTCGGCCAGCGAGCGCTGCTCCTCGAAGCGTACCCGGTAGATCGCGGCCTCCTCGTCGTCGAGCGAGGCGCGGAAGGTGGCGAGCACGCGCGCGAGCTGCTCGGCCTCGAGCGCTTCCGTAGGGTTGACGCTCTCGGCGGCGACACCCTCGAGCACCTCCGCCTCGACGGGCACGACGCGGCCCTCGCGCCGCAGGCGGTCGGTGACCAGGTTGCGCGCGATGGTGCCAAGCCAGGCGCCGAAGGGGCGCACCCCGTCGTAGTGGTCGCGCGCGGCCGGCGACAGCGCCTTGACGAACACCTCCTGCACCATGGCCTCGACCTCGTGCTCAGGCAGGCGCCCGCGCGCTGCGCGCACGGTGCGCGTGACGTCGGCAGCGTAGGCGCGAAAGACGCGCGCGAGCGCCGCGCGCTCGCCGCGGCGAAAGCCGTCGAGCCAGGCGCGATCGCTCTCGAGGGTGTCGCTCACCTGCGCGCACATCGCGTCTGGTCCGTCCTGCCTCCGCCGCCGGGCGTGTGGTCGTCGTGCGCGCTCGGTCTGCCCTGTCTCTACGGCGTTGGCCAGGGGTCCCGATCGGTCCACATGTCCGCATCGCGCGCCGCCGCTCGCACGTGATCGTGGCGCATACGTGAGGTCGTAACCACTCTTCGGAGGACGACCCATGCTTTCGATCGCTTGCTCGCTGGCGCGCCCCGCGCGCCTGGTGTGGTGGTGTTTGCTCTCGCTGCCGGTGCTCGGTGCCTGTGACTGCTCGGGACCGGTCGCGGCCGAGGGCGAAGGCGAGGGCGAAGGGGAGGGCGAAGGAGAGGGGGAGAGTGACGGTGCGCCCACCGTCACCATCGAGCTGCCCTCCGATGGCGCCACCGTGGCGTCCGGCGAGTCGGTGCTGTTTCGCTGCTCGGCCGTTGACGTGCAGGACGGCGTCATCGCCGACAACGCGCGCTTCACCTGGACCGCTAGCCTCGACGGCACGCTCGGCGGCGGCGCCGAGGTGAGAAACTCGTTGCTGGTGCCCGGCGCGCAGGTGGTCACCTGCGCCGTGCTCGACAACGACGGCAACGTTGGCACGGCGCAGATCGGCGTCACGGTCACCGACAACAACGCGCCGGTCGTCACCATCCTCACACCCGACGACGGCGAGTACTTCCTGCCCTCGCAGACCATCACCTTCAACGCCAGCGCGCTCGACGCCGAAGACGGCAACGTGAACGGCTCCATCGCCTGGGACATCGACGGCGCCACCTTCAACGCAAACCCGGCGCAAACCACGCTGCCACTGGGCGACCACGTCGTGGTGGCAACAGCGCGCGACTTCGACGGCGCCGTGGGCCGCGACGAGATCTTGATCCACGTCGTCACCAGCCTGCCGCCGGTGTGCACCATCCGCGACCCGAACGACGGGGCTGGCGTCGTGCAGGGTGACCCCGTCGACTTCCGCGCCGACTGCAACGACGCTGCGGGGACCGCCATCCCCGACATCAGCATCCGATGGACCACGTCAACGACGCAGGACCAGCTCGGCTTCGGATCGAGCATCCGCGACGCGCTCATCGTCTTGGGCGATCAGACCATTCGCGTGTGTGCCACCGACGCCGCCGCGGTCACCGGTTGCGACACCGTGACGGTATCCGTTCGCGCGAACCAAGCGCCCTCCGCCCTCGTGAGCTCACCCAGCGACGGCGCCGTCGTGGAGGCCTGCAACCCCAACGTCGCGCTGCGCTGCCAGGTCGACGACCCGGACAACCAGGACCTGTCGGTGCAGTGGTTCGACAACGGCGCGGCGATCGCCAACGGCAACGAGCGCAATCTCAACCTCACCGCCAGCGTCGCGGGCGCGCACGCATACACCTGCGAGGTCACGGACACCGGGGACCTGAGCACCTCGGCAACCGCGAACGTCACCGTGGAGGCGGTCAGCGCCCGCATCATCGCCCCTCAGGCAGGGACCGTGGCCGCCCCCGGCGACAACGTCACGCTCACGGGCACGAGCTGCGTCCTCGGCGGCGGCACCGCGTCCACAGTGGCGTGGACGTCGAGCATCGACGGCGCCATTGCCACCACGGCGTCCGTGACGCGCAACAACCTGAGCCGCGGCGCGCACACGCTGAGCTTCTCTGCCTCGAACGGCGGCGCCACCGATAGCGCGACCACCACGTTGATCATCGACCAGGCACCGACCATCACCATCGATGCTCCGGCCAACGGCGCGGACGTGGCGCTGACGAACGTCGACTTCGCGGCCACCGCCGCCGACAGCGACCCTGGCGACACCGTGACGGTCGCGTGGTTCGACAGCACGACTGGCGAGATCGCCGCGGTGGAGGACCCGCAGGACCTCGCGCTCGTCCCTGGCAAGCACGTGATCACGGCGGTCGCGACGGATCAGCTCGGCGCCGAGGGCAGCGATGAGGTCGTGGTGTACGCCACCGCCGGCGGCACCGACTTCGCCGACCTGTTCACCGCGCGAGCCTTGGGCGCCACGGTGCTCGACGCGGTGGAGCTCGGTGGTGACCTCTACCTCGCGACCAGCCAGGGGCTGGTGCGGGCCATCGGGGGAGACCTCGCAACCACACGCGCCGTGGGTTCGGCCAACGGCACCGACTTCAATCAGGCGCGCGCTCTCGATCTGCTGAACGGCGAGCTGGTGGTGGCGACCAACAACGGCCTCATGATGGGGTGCACCTTGGTGGCGGGGCCGCCGGACACGCTCTCGTGCGACCACGTGATCCGCGACGGAGATCGGAGCATGCAGTCGAACGACGTCACCGCGGTGGTCGTGCTCCCAGACGGACGCCTCATCGCCGGCACCGCGCAGGATTGCCTGGTGTTCATCGACGTTGCGGGCGACAGGGACGCGCGCGTCTGCGAGGGCGATGGCGGCGGCGACGGCGCTCGCGCTGACGACATCGTCGACCTGGCGCTCGATCCGGCCACGGGCGACGTGTGGGTCGCCTACCACCAGGCCTTCGCCTCCCTCATCGATCCCGGCGCCGACTTCGACCAACGCGACGAACAGCAGTTCACCGACGTCACCGACGACGACGGTGTCCCCGATGAAGACGTGCGTGCCGTGGCCGTCGCGCCGAGCGGCGACGCCTGGCTCGCCACGGCGGGCGGTGTGGTGCGCATTGAGCTCAATGGCCAGGCGACGGTCTACGACGAAGGCGACGGGCTCGGTGCCGACGCCACGCGCGACGTCGCCATCGAGGTGCAGTCCATCGGCGGGAGCGATCACGAGATCGCCTGGGTGGCGACGAGCGGCGGCCTCGGCCGCATCGACCCAGGGATCCCGAGCGTGGTCAACCTGAGCAACGCCGACGTCGACGCGTTGACGACCAGCGACCTGCGCTCGATCACGGTGCTGGCCGACCACGGCAAGTTGATCGGCGTGAACAACCAAGGCAATCCGAGCGTGAGCGGCGCGGTCCTCTACCGCGGCAACTGACCGCGACACACCGCAACACGCTGACGGGGGCGCCTGGTGTGCCCCTGTCAGCGCTTGGTGCACAGAAACGCCCGCCGACGCTCGGCGAGCGGGTGCTCGCCGTAGCTGGTGCGCACGCGCACGGCGAAGCCCGCGTCGCGAAGCAGGCGCCGCAGGTCGACGGTGCGCAGGACACGCACGTGGTGGAGCTCGCGCGTGCGCCGCCAGCGCCGGCCCCGGCGCACGAAGCTGGTGACGTCGCGCGTCAGGCGGGTGCGCGCTGCGTCTTCGGTGGTGTCGACCAGCACCGCCCAGTCCTCGCCGGCTGCCCACGCGCGCCGCGACAGCGGCCGGCCCGGGGCGTCGACGATGACGTCGAAGAGGAAGCGCCCCCCGCGCGGCAGCGCGCGCGCCACCTTGCGAAAGAACGCGGCGAGGGCGGGCGGGCGCGCGTCGGGCTCGAGGTAGTTGAGCGGCTCGCCGATGGCGAGGATGAGGTCGGTGCTCGGCAGTGGCACGCGGTAGAGCGACCCCTGCAGCAGGCGCGCGCGCGGCGCCGTGCGCTTGGCGAGCGCGAGCATGGCGGGCGAGAGATCGACGCCGATGGCCTCGTGGCCGGCGTCGGTGAGCGCGCGCAGCACGATGCCGCTACCGCAGCCGAGATCGACGACGCGCCGGCGCTCGGGGCCGATGAGATCGACGACGAAGCGCGCGGCGCCCCGCGCCAGGTCGGCGAAGCCGGTGTGATGGACGTAGCTCAGATCGTCGGCGTAGCGCGTCACAGGGCGCAGCATAGAGGAGCGCTATGCTCGCCGGGTGAGCCCAGCGCAGGTCATCCGCTGCCCCTGGTGTACGGCGCGCGTCGCAGAGGGCGCGCGCTGCACCGGGTGCGGGTGCGACCCGGTGGACGCATCCGACTACGGCGTCGCTCGCATGCTGCGCGCCGCGGGTGTGGACCGCATCGCGCTGCCCGAGCGCGCGCGCACGCTCGACGCTCCCACGCGCGCGCGCCTGCATGACGAGTGGCGCGCGCAGCGCGAGCTTGCGGTAGCGCTCTTGGCCGACGCGCAGCGCGCATGCGCATGGTTGCCCGCCAGGGAGCGCCTGGTAGCCGATATTGACGACGAGATCGCGCGCAGCTTCCCGGTGCCGCCCGCGAGTGCGGGCTCGCTGCGTTGGCCCGAGCGCGAGCGTGGGCTCGACGACGCGGCCGCGCTCGAGCTCATGCGCACCACGCACCCCATGTGGGGCGCGCGCGCCGTCGCCACCGTGGCGCTCGCGTGGCGGGGCGACCTGCGGCGCGAGCTGGTCGCCGAGCTGCAAGCGTACGCTTGCGCCGACACCACCCTGGCGGTGGTGGCCGCCGCGGCGCTGTGCGCTTGGCGCGGGCGTCGCGCCGGTGCGGCACCGCGGCGGCTCGGCGAGGAGCTCGAGCGCGCGCTGCGGCGGGGCCTGGCCCACGCGGAGCTCGCGCCTTGGTGTGCGGTGGCGCTGGCGCTCGCCCGCGTCGGCGACGAGCAGACAGCAGCGCTGCGGGCCATCGGCGACGACGCCCCTGCCGAGCTGCGCCTGGGCGCGGCCCTCGCCCTGGGCGACGAGCCGCGCCTGGCGCGCTTCGTCGACGACGCCGACGCAGAACGCCGCGACACGGCGCGTACCGCGCTGGCGGAGCGGGGAGCTATGCTGGTGGCGTCGCTGCTCGCGGGTGACGACGAGCGTCCGCTGCCACCCGACGGCGAACGACGCGCGCTGCTGCGCCGCTTGCCGAATCCCCTGCCGTCGTCGCTCGTGGCTGCGGTGATGGCCTGCGTAGAGCAAGGTGGTGCCGAGCTGGCACACGACGCGCTGCGCATGATCGAGCGCGTCCCGTTCCGTGAGCGCACACCCACCGAGCGCACGGCGCTCGGCGCGCTCGCCACCCGCGTGGCTGCGCGCCGGGGCGTCGAGCGCATGCTGGAGCTGCTCGCCTGGGCCGGCGTTGAGGGCGGCGGCGCGCAGGAGCTCGCGCCCTTCGTCGCGGCCGCGCGCACGGCGCTGCTCGGGACCTCGGCGCGCGAGCGCGTCGAAGCGCGAGCGCTCGACGCGTTCCTGCGCCTCGCGCACGACGAGGATCTAGCGCCCCTCGACGAGGCGCTGCTGGACCACGAGCTGGGCGCGCGCCTGCTCGGCCGCGTGCTCGATTTGTGGGCACGGCGCGACCACCACGACGTCGATGCTGTGTGGCTCGAGGCGCGCATGGGGAGGTGGTGGAGCGCGCGGCCCACGAGCGTCGAGGCGTGGTCAGGCGCGCTGAGCGCGCGCTCGGGCATGTCCGGCCGCGATGAAGTGGTCGCGTTCTTCTGGCGCCGCTTCTGCGCGCGGGCAGACGAGCGTGTGGCCATCGCGGCCGCCCTGCGCCCCTGGTCGCAGCTCTTGCACGAGGCGCGCGCCGCCGCGCCGGCCCACGATCGGCCCGGTGGCGATGACGTGGTGGCGCAGTGGGAGGTGTGGTCCGCCGCCGAGCCGCACGACATGTGGCGCCTGGTCGACGAGCTCAACCCGACCGTGCCAGCCGCGCGCCTGGCCACCTTCGCCGAGCGCGTGTTCGACGCCGCCGAGGCGGTGGTGGGCGCGCGCCCGCGCACGGGCATCGTCACCGTGTTCCGCGTGTGCGCCGAGATCGCGAACCGTGTGCGCCAGCACGAGGCCAGCGAGGAGCTCGACGCCGCAGCGGCCGTCATCGAGCGACGCATGCCATCCTTCGGCGAGCGCTTCGCCGCGGCCCGCGCCGCCGACGAGGGCGAACGCGGCGCCGAGCACTTCCTCGACGACATCGCCACCGAACGTCGCCTGATCGCCGAGGTCTATGAGCGGCGCCACGAGCGGGCCGCGCGCGAACAGCAGCGCCTGGAGCAGCAGCGCCAGTTGCACGAGCGCTTGGAGCAGCAGCGGCTCGAGCAAGCGCGGCGCGACGAGGCTGCGAGCATCGCGGTGCGCGCGTCGCCGGCGCCGGAGCGGTCGGCGCTGGTGCTGCCCGAGCCCGACTTCCCCCGCGGCGGCATCGACGACGAGCCGTTCATCGCCGGCCCCGGCCCGCGCAGCGTTGTCGAATACGCGCAGCTCCTGAAGGCGCTGCAGCGTGGCAACGACGCGCTCGCGGTGTTCGCGGCGTGGGAGCTCGACGCCGCGTCGTGGGCCGCTTGCGCCAATCGTTGGGCCGCGCTCATGTGCGCGCGGCCCGACGTGGCGATGCGCTTCGCCGCGCTCCTCTCGGAGCGGTGGCGCTAACGGCGTTCTGCTAGCGTCGGGCACGCATGGTGAGCGCGAGCCGACCGGCCGATCTCGAGCGCGACGAGCGGGTGGCGCGCTTGTGGACGGCCGAGCGCGTGCCCCTGATCGTGCCGCTCGCCGGCATCGGCGAGCGCGCGCTCGCCTACCTCGCCGACCTCTTGGTGTTGGTGCTCGCGCTCATTGGCGCGCTCTTCATCTACAACTTCTGGGGCGACATCGAGCAAGACCTGGGCGCGCTCGGCGCCTTCGGCACCGTGCTGGTCCTGCTCGCGCTCTTCGCCCTGGCGGCGCTCTACGACGTCGCGTGGGAGACGCTCGGCGGCGGGCGCACCCCGGGGAAGCGCATGCTTGGCCTGCGCGTGGTGACGCGCCGAGGCGACCGGCCCGATCTCTTGGCGTCGCTCTTGCGCAACGCGCTCCGTCTCATCGACTTCATGCCCGCCGGCTATGGCGTGGGCGCCGTCGCGCTCTTCTTCACCGGCACGCGGCGCCTCGGGGATCTGGTGGCCGACACCTTCGTGGTCAACGAGCGCAACGCCGTGGGCGATCCGCTGGTGCTGTGTCGCACCGCCGCCGGCGGCGCTGGCCCCACGCCGGAGCCGCGCCCCTGGACCGACACCGATCTGGTGCGCGCGCTGTCGATGATCGAGCGCAGCGCGCGCGTCGACGCCGGCACCGCGCGCGCCCTGTGCGGGCGCGCGTTGGTGGCCATCGACGCCGAGCTGGCGGCGGGCCTCGCACCCGAGCACGCGCGCGCAACCATGGCGCGTCAGCTCTTGGCGCACGCGGCGCTGCCCACGGGCATGATGGCGCAGCTCGCGCGCTTGGCGAGCGCGGCGCGCGAGCTCGACGACGCCATGGCGCAGCTGCGCGACGGCTGCGCGCTGGCGGTGGTCGACCGGGTCGACGGCGCAATACGCAAGGCCGCCTCCGAGCTCATGCGGGCCGAGCGCCGGCAGGTGCCCGTGCGCTATCGCGAGGCCTTGTCGCTCACGCTCTTGCACGCCGAGCGCCAGCGCACCACTAGACCACCGGCGCGCAAGGCGGTGACGCGCTTCTTCGGTCACGAGGTGCCGGCGGCCGTGTGGTCCGAGCGTGGCCTGGTGGCGCGTGCGGCTGCCGTGCTGGCGCTGGGGCTCCTGGTCGGCGGCGCGCTCGCCTACGGCGACGCCGAGCTCGGCCAAGCGCTGGTGGGCGACGAGATCGCGGACCAGATCGAGCGCGGCGCCACCTGGACCAACCGCATCGAGGCCGACGGCACCTTCGCGCAGGCCAGCGCGCAGATCATCGTCAACAACGTGATGGTGGGCGTGCGCGTGTTCGCGCTCGGCATCTTGGGCGGCGTCGCCACGTTGCTCGGCTTGGTGTCGAACGGTGTGCAGATTGGCGCCGTCTTCGGCTACGCGCTGCGGCTCGGCACTGCCGATACCTTGCTGCGCTTCATCCTTGCCCATGGCCCTGTCGAGCTCACCAGCATTTGCATCGCGGGCGCTGGCGGCATGTGCCTCGGGCGCGCGCTCATCTCGCCCGGTCGGCGCACGTGCATGCGGGCGCTGCGCGAGGAGGGCGCGCGCGGCGCCCGCCTGCTCGTGGCTGCCGTGGTCGGCTTCCTGTGCATCGGCAGCGTCGAGGGCTTCGTCTCGCCCGGGCGCGCGTTCCCCGCGTGGCTGAACGCGCTGCTCGGGCTCGGCCTGTGGCTCCTGCTCTGGGGCTGGGTGCGCGCCTTCGGCGTGCCCCGTCAGGCGGGCAGCGAGGCGCGCTGACACGTGCGCCCTCGAAGGCCCTCAGGGGCCCTCGATGAAGCGCACGCGACCGCGCAGGCGATAGCCGTCGTCCTTGGCCTCCATGGGGTCTTCGCCCAGCGCGCCTTCGAGCAGGCGCCGCAGCTTGCGCACCGCCACCTTGAGGCGGTTGTCATGGCGCAAGGGGTGATAGTCGCGGATGCCCCAGGCGACCTCGAGGAGCTGCTCCTTGCTGGCGGTGCCGCCCAAGCGACAGAGCGCGGCCAGCAGGTCGAACAGCACCTTCTTCTTCGACAGATCCACCGCGCGGCCGTCGGCCAGCACGATGCGCAAAGCTGCGCCGTCGACGCACCAGGCAGGACCGCCGGCGTCGCGCACCACGCTCGCCCCCTGGTCGAGCGCGAGCGCACGTGCGGCGGCGGCGGCCGCGGGGTCGCTCGACTCGGTGAGCGCGGCGCGCAAGCGCACCAGGCGCTGCGCGCGCTCGTCGGTGTCGAGCGTGGCGGTCACCATGGCGCGCGCAGCGTCGTGCAGGCGCACGCCACGCGCGCTCAGCTCGAGATAGCCGCGCCGCGCCAGCGACTCGAGCACCTCGGCGCTCGGTAGCCTCGTGGCCCGCGCCAGCACCTCCGCCGGCACGCCGGTGGGCAGCAGCGCCAGCGTGCGCAACAGGCCCTGCGCGGCGGGCGAGAGCGCCAGCAGCGAGGCCTCGGGACCACCGCTGCCATCGTCACCGACGGAGAGCTGCAAGAGGCGCCAGGGCGACCCCTGCGCGCGCGTCACCATGCGCGTCGACTCCTCCGCGCTCAGGCCCGGCTGCACCTCCGCGAGCAGCGTGCGCAGCTCCGCAGCGCCGAGCGGTGCGAGGGCGATGGTCTGCGTGCGCAGCGCAGGTATGCGCGGATCCTCGCGGCACACGCACAGCACGCGGGCAGCGCGCGCGTAGCGCTGCGCGAGATCGAGGAGCGTGAGCAAGCGCGCCGACGCGTCGATGCGCTCGATGCCGTCGAGGATGAGCCACAACCCGGCGTCGTCGAGGGCGTCGAGCAGCGCGCGCCCGTCGGCGAGGGGGCTGCCCCGCTGTGCCACTGGCTGGCCGAGCGCCAGCGCCAGCGCCGGGCGTACACCGTCGATGGGGTCGGGCGTCGCCGCCGCGTCCACGACGAGGGTGCTCATGCGCTCGCGCGCGAATCGCTCCGCGAGCACGGCGGCGACGAGCGCGGACTTGCCGATCCCCGAGAACCCCCACAGCACCGTCACGGCGCCACGCTCGAGGGCCTGGGCGAGTCGCGCACGCTCTGCGCCGCGCCCCACGAATGGCACCGGGGGGTTTGCGGGCTGGAGGAAGCGCGGCACCGCGCTCACGCGGGGTCGCTCCCGTCGAGCAGCCACAACAGCGCTCCCGTGCTGGCGAGCGCCAGGCCCGCGGCACCCACGACGAGGAACGCGCGTCCCAGCGTCACCGCGTCATTGTATTGGCGCGCCGTGAGCTGGTCTCGGCTCTGTTCCGCGGGGGCTACCAGCCACGCGGCAACGCCACCGCCGGCTGCGACGGTGGCACCCACGCCGAGCGCGCCGAGCCCGGCGATGGCGAGCGGGCGCGGGCCACCGTGGGAGCGCGGCGCCGTTGCTTGTGTGCCCGCCATGGCGCGCTGCGGTGGCGGCACGTCGGTGGTGGAGCTGGTGGGCGATGGCGTCGTGCCCAGGGCCGCGCGAGTAAGGGCGAGCGCGACTTCGCCCCAGCTGCTGCTGGGCGGCACCATCCGCGCGGCAGGCTCGCGAATCACGGCGCCGGTCGCGCAATCGACCAACGCGATCGTGAGCGAGGCGGCGGCGCCTTCCTCGCCGGGCGTCGGCCACTGCGCTCGCGGCACCAGCGCGAAATCGAAGCCGCCGAACGCGCCAATGCGCGCGACGCACGCCGCGTCGCGCAGCTCGCACACGATACCGGCGGCGCGCGCACGCGCGGTCACCAGCTCGAGCTGCTGCGCGCTCATGGCGCGCGCTGTCCTTGTCCCCTCGAGTCCTCGGCGGATGGCCTCGTCGACGAGGGCCTCCTCCTCGCTCCGCTCGCCACCAGCAGCGAGCGGCACCACCGCGACCGTGGGAAGCACCGCGGGGCTCACCACCGGCACGGCGGCCAGTGCGTTCGATGCGGCAAGAATCCAGAGCGGCACGACGCCGGTCATCGCCGGCACTGTAGCACGCACGCGCTCGCTTCCTCCCGCAAGGCGCGCAGGCCGGCGGCGTCGAGGAGCGGCACGCGTCGACGCTGCGCCACGGCAGCGCGCGTGCAGGTCGGCGCGCGCACGGCGCACCAGCGCTCGAGGTAGTCGAGCTGCGCGGCGAGGTCGGGCAAGGGCGTTGGCGGAGGCGCGGGCGGCCGCCGCGCGGGGCGCTGGGTGGCGCTGCGCGGTGGCTCGGCCGGTCCTGCGTCTGGCGCCCTCGGCGCCTCAGCGGCGGGCAGCACCTGCTGGCTCGGTGCTGCCGCGGTGGGGGGGACGGCCGGAGGCTCCGGGGTCACTGACGTTGGCGGTAGCACTGGCGCGCTGGCGACCGCCGCCGGCGCGCCCGCGGCCACGTCGTCGCTGTGGCGGTCGAGGGCGCGCCATGCGCTCCAGGTGAGGGCGGCGCTCACCGCGGAGACCGAGGCCAGCAGCGCCGCGCGACGAAAGGTGCGCGCGCGCACCGGGGGCGTCGGCACCGTCGCCGAGGTGGTACGACGGTCGGCATCTTCGTCGGACCTCGCGACGTGCGTGACGACGGAGCGCGTCACCTCGACGCTGTCGGGGGTCGGCGTGGTCGCGGCGCCGCGCAGGAGCTCCGTGAAGCGCGTCGCGTGATCGGGCAGTCGGTTCGCGATCAGCGCCGCTAGCTCGCGCGCCGGTGCCCGCGTTGGCTCGGCCTGGTAGAGCTCGCGCTGCAGCGCCGCGCACGACGTGGTGCGTGCCGCCACTTCAGGCGCGAGCGCGCGGGCAAGCGGAGCACGCAGCGCCTCGGGTACGCCGTCGAGGGGCGGCAGGTAGCTTCCTTCGGCCGCGTGGGTCGCGATCTGGTTCTTGCTCAGGCCCGCGTAGAAACGGCGACCCGTGAGCAGCTCGTACAGGATGATCGCCGCCGCGTACACGTCGGCGCGCGCGTCGAGCGCTTCACCGCGCGCATGCTCGGGAGCCATGTAGGCGATCTTGCCGATGACCACGCCGCCGATGGTCCGCTCCTCCTTCATGCTCGAGATCGCGAGGCCGAAGTCGATGAGCTTCACGGCGCCGCTGAAGGTGAGCATGACGTTCTGTGGCGTGACGTCGCGGTGCACCAGGTGCAGCGACGCGCCCGTGGCAGGATCGCGGCGCTCATGCGCGTACGCCAGGGCATCGAGCATCGCATCGGCGATCGTGAGGGCCAGGGTCGGGGGCACGGGCTCGCCGGCGCGCGCCTGGGCGCGCTGGAGCTCCTGCAGCGAGACGCCCTCGATGAGCTCCATCGCCAAGTAGTGCTCGCCGTCGACGATGCCGACGTCGAACACGTGGCAGATGCCCGGGTGGTTCATGGTCACCACCGCGCGCGCCTCGTCGTGGAACCTGCGCACGAAGTCGCTGCGCGTGGCCATGGCGCCGAGCGTCTTCACGGCGCAGAAGCGTAGGATGTCGGGCGCGTAGCTGGTGCGCTTGGCGAGGAAGACCGCGCCCATGCCACCGCGGCCGAGCTCCGCGGTCAGCAGGTAGTCGCCGAACGGCTTTGGCGCGAAGGGTGTGGTGTCGGGGGGGGCGCTGCTCATGCGCAGTAGTCGTCTTGGCCGGCGGGGGCGATGACGCAGCCCGCGCCACAGACCTCAACCACCACGGCGGGGCCGGGACCGTTGCAGCGATAGAGCGTGCCGGGGACGCCGTCGCTCACCTTGTCGCCGGCGCAGTAATACCCGACGACGGCAGTGGCATCGCAGGTGGCGGCGGGGTGGCAGTAGTCGTCGTTGCCCGCACCGGCGACGACGCAGCCGTACTGGCAGACCCCCTCCAGCGTGGCGGGTCCGGGGCCGTTGCAGGCGTAGAGAGATCCAGCGTCGCCGTCGCTGACCTTGTCCCCTCCGCAGTAGAAGCCCACCACCGCGTCGGCGTCACAGGTGGCGCTCTCGCCTTCACCTTCACCTTCGCCCTCGCCCTCGCCTTCACCCTCACCTTCGCCTTCACCCTCACCTTCGCCTTCACCTTCACCCTCGCCTTCCCCCTCAGCCGACGACGAGGCGCAGAAGCCCTGTGCGTTGCAGCGAGACGCAGCGGGGCAGGGGGTCTCCTCGTCGCAGGCGAGGGCGTCCGAGAAGAGGGCACACGCCGGCGCGCCTGCCGCGGCAACGGCGACCATGACCAGCACGAACCCCGCGCGATCGACGCTCACCTGCTCCCTCCTGCGGCGCGGCCGCCTATCGTCGAGGGAGATACACCGCGCGCCGAGGCTCGGCCATCGGCTGCGTCAGTTGCTCGCGTTGAACAGGGCGCGCACCTGGGCGCGCTGCGCGGCGGAGGGTTGCCAAAAGGTGTAGCTGCCGTGGCTCGATAAGCCATTCCTTCCCTCGAGCCAGTCGTCGACCTGCTCGTCGAGCTGCCACTTCATGGGCACCCCGGCGTAGATGGCATGGATGTGTGGCGACTCGTCGGCCGGCCAGCCGTCGTGCCCGGGCCACCGATAGAACGCGGCGAAGCCCCCGTCGGCGAGCCGGCTCAAGAGCGCGCGCAGCTCGGCGTTGCTCAGGCCCGAGCTGCTCAGATCCGTCGCGGCACAATACGCGTGCCCGTCGATGGTCCCGTCTTGCGCGTGGTAGCCGGCCGACGCCGGCGCGGAGCCGATGGTCTGCACCACGCGCGACGCAGGCACCCCTGCGCAGCGAAGCTGGTCGGAGGCGTCGGGTGCCAGACCCCAGCGGAGCAGGTCGTGGTGGGGGCATGCACCGTTGGCGCAGTAGTCATCCTGCCCTGGCGGCGCCACCACGCAGCCGTCGGCGCAGGCCTCGAGCGCCGTGGCAGGCCCGGGTCCCTCGCAGCGGTAGAGCGTGTCCTCGACGCCATTGCTGACCTTGTCGCCGGCGCAGTAGTCGCCGGTGAACGCGTTGTCGTCACAGGTGGGCGGCGGCGTCGCGCAGTAGTCGTCGTGACCTGGCGGGGCCACCACGCACCCCTGCGCGCAGGCCTGCAGCGCGCTCGCCGGCCCCGGGCCCTCGCAGCGGTAGAGCGTGTCCTCGACACCGTGGCTGACCTTGTCGCCGGCGCAGTAGTCGCCGCCGACGGCGTTGGCGTCACACGTAGGGGATGGCTCGGCGCAGTAGTCGTCGTGACCTGGCGGGGCCACCACGCACCCCTGCGCGCACGCTCGCACCACGGTGGCAGGCCCGGGTCCCGCACAGCGGTAGAGCGTGCCCTCGACGCCATAGCTGACCTTGTCGCCGGCGCAGTAGTCGCCGCCGACGGCGCTGGCGTCGCAGCTTGGCTGCGCGGGCTGCGGCGGCTCTTCGGTGCCGGCGTCCGGCGCACCGCCGGCGTCCGGCGGGGGCTCGGTCGGCCCGGCGTCGTCGTCAGCCACGGGCCCCGCGTCGGGCAACTCGAGCTCGCTGCCGGCGACCCGCACCAGCGACGGAGGATCGTCGCCGCCCTCGCCGATCACCGCGGCATCGCCGCCACCCTCGACCCGCAGCGCCGGTGGCGGCGGGTCACAGGCGGCCCCCACCACGCCGACGAGCAGGATGGCGAGCAGGATGGCGGGCAGGCGCTGGAGCTCGACGCGAGCCATGCGGACCTCCGAGTCTCGCGCTGCAGTGTCGCTGAGCGCAGGGTCGGCGGCGCGGGTCCGCTGGTGTCGCGCGGTGTCTCGGCCTGTGGGCGCCCCGTCAGCCCGGCGGCCAGCCGAGCGGACGCCCGCCGAGCACGTGCAGGTGCATGTGAAACACGCTCTGGCCACCGTCGGCGCCGGAGTTCATCACCACGCGATAGCCGCTCTTGTCGATGCCCTTGAGCGCCGCCACCTTCTTCGCCGTCGCCATGATGTGCCCGAGCAGCGCTTCGTGCGACGTGGTCGCGTCGTTCAACCCCGCGATGGCCTGCTTCGGGATGATGAGCACGTGCACCGGTGCCATGGGCGCGACGTCGTCGAACGCGAGCACGGTGTCGTCCTCGTAGACCTTCTTGCAGGGGATCTCGCCGCGCAGGATCTTGCCGAACACCGTGGTCATGACGTGGCCTCCGAGGGTCTCTGCAGCAGTGGGGGGAGTCGATCGGGCAGGGCCAGCGCGTCCTCGAGCGCGGCCGCGGCGCGCACGAGGGTGGGCTCGTCGAAGGAGCGCGCGACCAGCTGCACGCCGAGCGGCAGTCCCGCGGCCGAGTGGGCGGCGTTCAGCGACGCGGCGGGCAGCCCCGCCAGGCTCGCCGGCACGGTGAAGGCGTCGGCGAGGTACATGGCGAGCGGGTCGCTGCGCTTGCCGCCGAGCGGCCACGCGGGCTCGGGCGAGGTGGGAAGCAAGAGCACGTCACAGCGCGCCAGCGCGGCGTTCATCCCGTCGGCAATGGTGCGGCGCACGCGCTGCGCGCGGTGCACGTAGGCGTCGACGTAGCCCTTCGACAACACCCAGGTGCCCACCACGATGCGTCGCTTGACCTCGTCGCCGAAGAGGGCGCGCGTCTCCTCCATCATGGCCGCCAAGCCGCGCTCCTCGCCGCGCCGCGGCCCGTAGCGCACGCCGTCGAAGCGGGCGAGGTTGCTGGCGGCCTCGGCCATGGCGATCACGTAGTAGCAGGCGACGGCCTGCGCCATCAGCGGCAGCTCGACGTCGACCACGCGGGCACCCGCGGTGGCCAGCGCGCGCTCGGCGGTGGCGGTGGCGCGTGCCACCTCGCCGTCGAGGCCGGCGACGTCGAGCAGCGCGCGCGGCACGCCCACGGTGAGGCCGGCCGCGCCGCCGGCGAGAGCGTCGACCAGCGACGGCACCGGGCGCGCGTCGGCGGTGGCGTCGCGCGGGTCAGGCCCGGCGATGGTCTGCAAGAGCAGCGCTGCCGAGCGCACATCACGCGCGAAGGGCCCGATGACGTCGAGCGACGAGGCGAACGCCACCAGCCCGAAGCGCGACACGCGACCCCAGCTCGGCTTGAGCCCCACCACGCCGCACAGCGCCGCCGGCTGCCGGATGGAGCCGCCGGTGTCGCTGCCGAGCGAGAGCGGCAGCATGCGCGCCGCCACCGCCGCCGCCGAGCCGCCCGACGACCCGCCCGGCACGCGGGTCAGGTCCCAGGGGTTCTTCGTGAGCTGATACGCGCTGCTCTCCGTCGACGAGCCCATGGCGAATTCGTCGCAGTTGAGGCGCCCGAGCAGCACGGCGCCAGCGCCCTTGAGCTTGTGTACCACCGTCGCATCGAAGGGCGAGCGGTAGCCCTCGAGGATCTTGCTGCCGGCGCTGAGCGACGCGCCCTCGACGGCGATGTTGTCCTTGATGCCCACGGGCACGCCGTCGAGCGCGCCGAGCGTCTGGCCACGCGCGCGTCGCCCGTCGCTGGCCTCGGCCTGCGCGCGCGCGACGTCGGCGTCCACCGAGAGAAACGCGCCCACGGCGCCCTCGTGGCGTTCGATGCGCGCCAGCGCCGCTTCGACGAGCACGCGGCTCGACAGCTCGCCCGCGGCCAAGCGGCGCGCCAGCTCGGCCACCGGGAGCGCCAGCGCGTCCATCAGCCCTTCTTCTTCTCCTTCGACCACGAGTCCTTCAGGCCCACCACGCGGTTCCACACCGGCGCGCCGGGCTTGCTGTCTTTGGGGTCGGCGAAGAAGTAGCCCACGCGCTCGAGCTGCACGTGCGTGCCCGGCGCGGCCTGGGCCAACGAGGGCTCGGCCTTGGCCACCACGACGTCGAGGCTGTGGGGGTTGAGCTGCTCGAGGAACGTGTCGTCGGGGTTCTCCACCGAGAACAGCCGATCGTACAGGCGCGCGCGCACGTCGACGGCGTGGGCGGCGCTCACCCAGTGGATGGTGCCCTTGACCTTGCGCCCGTCCTTGGCCTCGCCGCCGCGGGAGTCGCGGTCCACGGTGCAGGTGAGCTCCACCACCTTGCCACCGGCGTCTTTCTTCACCGCGGTGCAGGTGATGAAGTACGCGCCACGCAGGCGCACCTCCTTGCCCGGCGCCAGGCGGAAGAAGCCCTTGGGCGGCTGCTCCTCGAAGTCCTCGGCGTCGATGTACAGCTCGCGGCCGAAGGGCACCTTGCGCGTCCCGAGCTCGGGCTTGAGCGGGTGGTTGACGAGGTCAACGTGGTCCACGTCGCCCGCCGGCCAATTCTCCAGCACCACCTTGAGCGGCCTGAGCACGGCGAGCGCACGCGGCGCGCTCGCGTTCAAATCCTCGCGCACGGCGTTCTCGAGCACGCTCATGTCGATGGGCGCGTCGTTCTTGGTGACGCCGATGAGGGCGGCGAAGTTGCGCACCGACGCCGGCGTGAAGCCGCGGCGCCGCAGCCCGGCGATGGTCAGCATGCGCGGGTCGTCCCACCCCTCGACGTGGCCCTCGTTGACCAGGCGCAAGAGCTTGCGCTTCGACATGACCGTGTACGTGAGGTTCAGGCGCCCGAACTCGATCTGCTTCGGGCTCCCCCGGGGCGGCGCCACCGACGCGCCCGGCGGGATGTTCTTGAGCTCGGCCAGCACCCAATCGTAGAGCGCGCGGTGCGCCTCGAACTCGAGGGTGCAGATGGAGTGCGTGATGCCCTCGATGGCGTCGCTGATGCAGTGCGTGTAGTCGTAGAGCGGGTAGATGCACCAGGCGTCGCCGGTGCGGTGATGGCGCGCCCTGCGGATGCGGTAGATGGGCGGGTCGCGCAGGTTCGGGTTGCCCGCGCTCATGTCGATCTTGAGCCGCAGCGTGTGCTGGCCGTCTTGGAAGATGCCCGCGCGCATGTCGCGAAACAGCGCCAGGTTCTCGTCGACGCTGCGCTGGCGAAACGGGCTGTCGCGCCCGGGCTTGAAGAAGTCGCCGCGGTACTCGCTGATCTGCTCCGCCGTCAGCGAGCACACGTACGCGCGCCCGAGCTTGATGAGCTCCTCGGCGAAGCGGTAGAGCTGCTCGAAGTAGTCGCTGGCGTAGTGCAGGTGCGTGCCCCAGTCGAAGCCGAGCCAGCGCACGTCACCGAGGATGCTCTCGACGAACTCCGGCTCCTCGGTGAGTGGGTTGGTGTCGTCGAAGCGCATGTGCGTGCGCCCGCCGTACTTGAGGCCGAGGCCGAAATTCAGGCAGATCGACTTGGCGTGGCCGATGTGTAGGTAGCCGTTTGGCTCCGGCGGGAAGCGCGTGACCACCTGACCGCCATACACGCCCGTGCGGTTGTCTTCCTCGATGATGGCCTCGATGAAATTCGGCCCCTGCTCGCGGGGCTCCGCTGCGGGCGCGCTGGCTTTCACGGTCGACGACATAGACCTACCTCGACCGTCGGTGTGGACCATTCGACGCCGGCGCTCAAGGGCCTGTCTCGCAACGGGGTTCCCCAAGGATGATCCCGTATGCTCATGCGAGCCGTGGGGAACCAAGACGAAGGCTTCGACGTTGATCTCGGGCCCACGAAGGTGGCGGCCGAGGGCTCGATCCCCCGTCCGCTGTCGGTGCCGCCCAACACCGGGGCCGCGCCCGCCGACGAGACCCACCTCGGCCGCTACAAGCTGCTCGGCCTGCTCGGCAAAGGCGGCATGGCCGAGGTCTTCTTGGCCACGCAGGATGGTCCGGCGGGCTTCCAGAAGACCTGCGTCGTCAAACGCATCCGTCGCTCCCTCGCCGAGGAGCCGAAGTTCGTCGACATGTTCCTGCGCGAGGCGCGCGTAGCGGCGCGCTTGAACCACCCGAACATCGTGCAGATCTTCGAGCTTGGCGAAGCCACGGGCCCGCGCGGCAAGGACTATTTCATCGCCATGGAGTTCTTGGACGGCGTGTCGCTGCACCGCGCGGCGCGCCGCATGTGGGCCACCAGCCAGAGCATGCCCATGGAGGTGGCGCTGCGCGCCGTCGCCGACGCCGCGCTCGGCTTGCACCACGCGCACAACCTCGTCACCGACGGCCGGCTCACGCCGCTGGTGCACCGCGACGTCAGCCCCGACAACATCATGCTCACGCGCGATGGCGTCTCGAAGGTGCTCGACTTCGGCATCGCCAAGTCCACCGACATCGACGAGCAGACCGGCACTGGCGAGGTGAAAGGCAAGATCCCGTTCATGTCGCCCGAACAGCTGCACGGCGAGCCGCTCGACGGGCGCAGCGATTTGTGGTCGCTCGGCGTCACCATGTACTGGCTGCTCACCGGGCGGCGGCCCTTCGACGGGCCCACCGAGCCCATGACCATCGACGCGATCTTGCGCCGCGCCCCGGCGCGGCCCCGCGAGCTCAACCCGCTCATCCCAGCGCCCGTAGAGGCGATCATCATGCAGCTCCTCGAGAGGGAGCGCATGAAGCGCATCGCCACCGCCGCCGAGCTCTCCGATCGGCTGCTGATGATGCTCGGCCCCGCCGCCGGCTACAGCGCCGCCGCGCAGTTCGCCGCGCGCGCCATGCAGATGCAGGACGCCGACGGCAGCCCGCTGCCGAGCGTGCTCACCATCATCGCCGCGCGCCCCGAGAGCACCTGGCTGCGTCGGGTCGACGCGGGCGTCGCCGGCGACCTCGAGCGCCTGGTGCCCGAGACCACGCCGCCCGGGGGCCTGCCGCCCTCGCCATACGCCGCGCCACCAAGGGAGCCATCCACCGGCGGCACGGTCACGGGCATCAAGACCGCCGAGCTGAGCAAGAGCTTCACGCCTCGCGTGCTGCCCTGGGCGGCCGCGGCGGGCTTGCTCGTGAGCCTGGCGGTGGCGTTCGTGGCGGTGCGCTCCGGCGTAGGCCAGCCGGCGGTGGAGCCGGTGCCGGCGCCCCCCGTGGCGCCGCCAACGCTCGACGTGGCGGAGCCTGCCAAGGCTGCAGCGTCGCCACCGCCCGTCGCCGCGCCCGACCCGCAGCTCGCAGCTGCCGGCGATCCGGCTGCCAGCGAGCCGCGCGTGGCCGCCGGTCGGCGCGATGAGCGTCCGAGCATCCGCGCGGTGGCGCCCGGGCGCATCCAGTGGCGCCAGGCCAACAAGAGCGTGGGGCGGGGCTCCGGGAGCATCAAGGTCGCCAAGGGCACCACGCAGCTGCAGGCCGTCGACACCGAAACCGGCGGCGTGGCGCAGGTCAGCGTCACCAACGGCGTCGCCGACTACGGCACGGTGCAAAACGGCACGCTGATCGTGCGGGTGCGACCCTGGGCCGAGGTGTCGATCGGCGCCAGGAAGCTCGGCACCACGCCCATCGATCCGACGGCGCTGCCGGCGGGCAGCTACACCGTCAAGTTCGTCTTCGAGGACAAGGTGAAGACGCGCAACGTGACGCTCAAGCCCGGGCAGCAGGCGGTCATCACCATCGACATGCGAGAGTAGCTTCAGGCCGAGCGCAAGCCGCCGCGTCCGTCGCTCGCCGCCAGGCCATCCTTGACGAGCCCCGCCGCCACGCGGCGCGCGCGCGGGGCGTCGCCCGGCCAGCCCGCCGCCGCCGCCAGCGCCGCGCGCGCGACGTGGCCACGCGCGCGCAGGGCATCGACCAGGCGCCCGCGCCCCTGGCGATCGGAGCCCTCGAAGCGCGACTGCCCGCCGCTGACGCCGGCGGACCCCACGGCGGGGTCAGGGGCCTCGCACCCGGCGCGTCGCCACGCGCAGGAGCGGCGCAGCGGACAACGCGCGCACGCGGGCGCGCGCTTGGTGCAGGTCAGCGCGCCCAGATCGAAGAGCGCCTGATTCCACAGCCACGCGCGTCCCCTGGGCACCGCGGCGTCGGCGGCCGCCTGCGCCTGGGCCGGCGCCAACGGCGCGCCTCGCATGCGCGCCAGCACCCGGCCCACGTTGGTATCGACCACACCGACGTCGCGCTCGAAGGCGAACACCAGGATCGCGCGCGCGGTATAGGGCCCGACGCCGGGCAGGGCGTGCAAGGGCTCGAGCGCCGCCGGCAAGGCGCCGCCGTGCTCTTCCACGCACACGCGCGCGCAGCGGTGCAGCGCCACCGCGCGCCGGTTGTAGCCGAGCCCTGCCCACTCGGTGACGACGTCGCCGACGGTGGCCCGGGCGCATGCGGCGGGCGTGGGGAAGCGCGCCAGGAAGGCCCGGTAGCGCGGCGCAACGCGCGCGACCTGCGTCTGCTGCAGCATGAGCTCGGCGACCAGGATGGCCCAGGGATCGCGCGTGGCACGCCAGGGCAGGACGCGCAGCTCGCGCGCCGCCCAGCCCAAGAGCGACCGTTGCGCCGCGGGAGTGAAGCAGCGCGTCGCCGTGGCTGCATGCGATCGTGCATCGGTGCGCGCCATCGCCGACCCAAACGCGCCGCGCGCGCCCTACTCCATGGCGTCGATGGCGAACACCACGCCACCGGCAGCGGCCACCAGCACGCCCGCACCCAGCGTGATCTGCCCGGCGATCTGCGCGCCCGCGCTCTGCTCGGCGAGCTTGGCGGCCTCCGACTGATAGGGCTCAGCCTCCGCCTGGCCGAGCAGCGCCAGGCCCACGCCCCACACGACGCCCCCGGTGAGCGCGAGCGCGCCGCCCACCGCCATGGTGCCTATGCCGATGGGCGCGAGCATCGAGCCCGCGGGCGTGGGCGTTGGGGTGGGCGTGGGCGTGGGCGTGGGCGTGGGCGTGGGCGTGGGTGTGGGCGTGGGCGTGGGCGTGGGCGGCGCGGCTTGCGAGCGCAGGCGCACGCGGGCGCGCGCGTCCTCCAAGAGCCCCTTGGTCTTCGGCGAGGCATCGCGCGGCAACACGATGAGCGGGTCGGCGATGATGGCGTCCTCGAAGGCCAGCGCCGCGCGCGCATCGTCGCGCACCTCGGCATAGACGAGGCCGAGCCAGGCCAACGCCTGCGCCTTGTCGCCGGGCGGAAGCGCGGGTCGCGCGGCCACCGACTGCAAGAGCGGAATGGCCTTGTCGTAGTCGAACGCCTCGGCGTGCTGGAGCGCCTTCTGGAACTCCGGATCAAGGTCGAGCGACACCGCCAAGAGCAAGGCGAGCGCGAGCATGTGCCAGTGATGGCACGCCAGGGCGCTCGCTGTCGAGCCCGCGACCGCTCGGGCGGTGCCGGCCGCTCACTCCACGATGAGGAACTCGACGCGCCGGTTCTGCGACCGGCCGGCCTCGTTGTCGTTGGGCGCGATGGGCTTCTCCATGCCGAAGCCGGCGGAATCGAGGCGCGCCTCGACGACGCCCTTGCCCACCAGGTACTTCCGCACGCTGGCCGCTCGGCGACCGGAGAGGTCCTTGTTGTAGGCCGCGTCGCCCACGTTGTCGGTGTGGCCCTCGACGCGGATCTTGGCAATCTCGGGGTGCGCTTGCAGCACGGCGGCCACGTTGTCCAAGAGCGCGAAGCTCTTCTTCTCGATGACGTCGCTGTTGGTCTTGAAGAACACCTTGTCCTTGATCTCGATCTTGGCTTCGGTGAGCACCACCAGCTGCTTCTTGGCGCAGCCGCCGTTCTCGGGCGGACCGGGCTCGTCGGGGCAGTTGTCGAGGCGGTCGACCACGGTGTCGCCGTCGCGATCCTTGTCCGGGCAGCCCTTGTTCGTCTTGGGGCCAGCCTCGTTGGGGCAGGCATCGGACGCGTCGGCCAGGCCGTCCTTGTCGTTGTCCTCATCAGGACAGCCGTCCTCGTCTTCGAACGAGTCCTTGTCCTCCGGCACGTCTCTGCACTTGTCGTCGGCGTCTTTGACGCCATCGCCGTCGTTGTCGAGGTCGGGGCAGCCGTCCTCGTCTTGGAAGCCGTCCTTGTCCTCGGGGTCGGCGCGGCAGGCGTCTTTGTCGTCGGCGATGCCGTCACGGTCGTCGTCCTCCGGGCAGCCGTCGGCGTCCTCCACGCCGTCCTTGTCCTCGGGCACGTCCTTGCACGCGTCGGCGGCGTCGACGATGCCGTCCTTGTCGGTGTCGTCGCCGTCGGGGCAGCCGTCCTCGTCCTGCACGCCGTTCTTGTTCTCTGGGTCCCTCGGGCAGCGGTCATCGTGGCCGCGGATGCCGTCGAAGTCGTAGTCGGGCGGCGGGCGCTCGGAGAAGCGCAGGCCGGCGAACACGCGGTAGTCGGGCACGCCGTAGTTCGACACCAGGCCGGCGGCGCCGCCAAAGAAGGCGTCGATGGGGCCCCACACCTTGTGCTGCACGTCGCCCATCAGCTCCACGGGGTTGCGCGACAGCGCGTTGTCGCCGCGAAACAGCGTGCTGGTGGCGTTGTCGAAGGTGAGCGAGGCGCCGATCTCCGTGGGGTTGTCGGCCATCACCGTGAAGCGGTAGGCCGCGGCGATGCGGCCGATGAGCTCGTTGCCGAGCGTGAGCGTGTAGCTGTCGACCTCATCGCGGAAGCGATGCGACAGGTTGGCCGCCAGGCGCACGTCGCCGATCTCGCGCGAGATGGCCACGCCGGGGCTGAAGGTCATGCCCTGCTCGCCGAAGAAGTCGGTGTCTTGCCCCGAGGGCACCGAGAAGGGCGCCAGGAAGGAGATGTCGAAGGGGGCGCCGTCGCGTTGGCGCAGCACGCGCACCTTGGTGGCCACGCTGATGTCGCCCAGGCCGAACCCAGTGATCTCGCCCACCAAGGCGTCGAGCTCTGGGGCGCGCGCGGCGTCGCGCGACTGCGCCAGCAACACGGGCATGTCGAGCCCGATCTGCAGCCAGTCGACCAAGCCCACCGCCGCCACCAGGTTGGTGTGCAACCGGTTCTGCACCAGCACGTCGTCGCGCTCGAGCGGGTTCTGGCCGTCGACGGGGGTGAACAGGTAGAGCGGGTCGTTCTCGTAGCCGAACCACAGGGCCACGTCCCACTGCAGGTGCTCGGGCACCTCGCCCCACTCGGTGTTGCCGATACCCTCGACGTCGATGGCGGGCTCGAGGCGGAAGCCAGGGAAGCGGCGGTCGGACTCGTCGGCGCGGGCGACGGAGGAGAGGGTGATGGCCGCGAGGGCGAGCGGAGCGAGCAGGTTGGTTCGCATGATGACTCCCAAGGCGTTCAGAAGAGCTTGTAGGTGAGCTGCAACGACGCGGCGACGTCGTGGTTGGCGATGGCGTTGCGTCGCGCGATGGCGCCGTTGTCGTAGGCGAAGCTGAGCGCGAAGCCGATGCCGAGCTGCTCGTTCACGTTGGCGGTGAGCGTGTTGTTCCACACCGCCGCCGTGGCCTCGCCCAGGCCCAGCTTGCCGTCGCCGCCGTCGCTGCGCGTGACTTCGAAGGGCGCCTCCACGTCGGGGAAGAGGTTGGGCACCACCTCGATGGAGCCGGTGTAGCTCAGGTTGTCCATGAGCGCGTTGGTGTAGCCGAGCATGACGCGCGCGCCGAGCGTGCCGCCGCTGTCCTCGAAGCGCGACGCGTCTGCCAGCGTGACGGCGCCATCGTGGTTGGTGTCGCCGTCGAAGGGCGCGTTGTCGACGGTCCACACCAGGCCAACCTCGCCCGAGAAGGCGTGCTTCGGCACTTGGAAGAAGAAGTGCCGGTAGCCAAGCTCGCCGCGCAGGCGCGCCGCCAGGTTGGCCGCCGAGTCGTGAAAGGCGAAGGCGGCGCCGAACAGCGAGTCGTCGGCCCCGAGGAAGAAGTCGTAGCGCCCGCGGCCGAGCGCCGTGGTGTTCATGGGGTTCTTCTGGTCGAAGAGCGGCACATCGAAGCCGTCCTCCGGATCGCCTTCGGGGTCTTGCGCGAGGCTGGCGACGCCGGCCCCCAGATCGAGGCGCAGGCCGTGGGCGAGGTAGCGCCCCTGCCAGAAGCCGCCCACGCGGCCCGCCAGCGCCGAGGTGTTGCCGTCGTTGAACAGGGCGCCGAGGGTGGCCTGGGCCTCCTGCGTGAAGTCCTTGGCAGGCTCGGCAGGGGGCGCGGCTACGGCCTCGGCGGGCTTCGACTTGTCGGCGGCCTTCGCAGGGTCGACCTGGGCGAGCGCAGGAGTGGCGAGGGCGAGCGAGAGCGCAAGAAGGGTTCGCGGCGGGCTGGTCATAGGTGCCGCTGCATACAACAAAATTCACTTCGCTGACCAGTCGCCAGGCGCTCCGGCGCGCCCCGCCTTGGATCCGAGCCCTGGGAAAAGATGGCGCCACGTTCGCCAAAGCTTGGCGATTGGCGCTATCTGCACCGAACCAAGGAGAACCCCCATGTCCGTTCAGCTCCAAGCCAACAAGCCCATCACCAAGGTCAGCCCAACCGAGCTCTTCTCCGACGCCCTGCCCAAGGTGCTCAGCGCCTACAAGCAGAAGGGCATGAAGGTGAGCGGCACCTACGAGATCAACATCTTCGGCCAAGACGGCGGCCGCTGGTTCATCAACGCCGGCGAGGCCGTGTGCCGCAACTACAACCAGGAGAAGACGGACTGCGTGCTCGAGATGGGCATCGACGAGTTCCGTCAGCTCACCACCGGTAGCCTCGACGCCGCCGTGGCCATGCAGGAGGGGCGCGTCCGCTTCCGCGGCAACCCCGAGCAGCTCATCCAGCTTGGCCACCTCCTCTCGGGCTGAGCCCGCCACCTCCTCACCTTCACGCACTCAAGCATCGGAGCCAGACACATGCCTACCATCAGTGATCGCCGCCTCGCCCTGCGCGACGTCTCGAAGGACCTCGCCTCTACCGAGAACAAGCTCGACCAAGCCGGCAAGAAAGAGGCCGCCAAGGCCGTCAAGGACCTCAAGGACGCGGGCAAGGAGCTCGGCAACGTGGCCGACAACCTCGCAGAGGCTGCCAACCACGTGCTCGGCGCCGGCGCCAACGTCATCATGGCCGGTGGCTATGGCGTGGCGGGCACCGCGCACATCGTGGCCGGCACCGCGGCCGGCGGCGCGGCCGGCGTGGCCGCCGCTGCCGAGGTGACCACCAACGTGCTCGCGCGCGCCGTCCAGTTCTTCGGGCGATTCCTGGTCGCCGTCGGCGGCGAGGCCCGCAAGGCCGCGGACATCGGTGGCCGCCAGTACACCTGCAGCGACATCGCCGGCGACAAGTTCGCCAAGACCTGGGCCGACGACCTGCTGAAGTACTCGGGCGACCAGTACCGCCTCGCCGCCAACAGCTACATGGAGGGCCTGAACCACCTCGGTGGCGCCGTGGCCAACGGCGTGCTCGCGGGCGCGGAGCTCGGCAAGGCCGCCAAGAACACGCTCGACGCCGCCGTCGAGACGCTCAAGGCCGCCAAGAACTTCGGCGACGCCGCCGTCATCGAGATCGCCGAGAAGGCCGTGGAGCTGGCGCAGGTGGCGGTCAAGGTCGTCGACCAGGCCGTCAAGTACGCCGAGCTCGGCACCGACGCCGCGGGCGCGGCGCTGCAGGCGGCGGGCAAGGGCCTGATCGTGGCGGGCAACGCCATGAACAGCGCCCGTGGCACCGACACGCGCGTGCAGCCGGCCTGAGTGGGCTGCCGAGAGCCGCTCCCTCGCCGTGCGTGAGGGGGCGGCTCTTGTCGTTTGATGATCCCGAGTCTCCCCTCGCACAGGTGACGCATGCCGGAGAAGGTCCCGCCCAAGCTGCCCGAGCGCATGGCCCAGACCGCCGATCGCCTGCGCGAGTCCGGTAGCGCCGAGCTGCGCCAATCGGCGCTCGACGCGCAGAAGGCGCTCGAGCACGTGGGCGAGGCCCTGGTCGACACCGGCACCGCCGCCGCGCTGGGGCGCGACGCGGCGCTGGACGGCGCGCGCGCCGCCGGTCACGCGCTGCAGGGCGCGGCCTACGCCGCCGCCGGCGCCATGGTGGCTGCCGCCGAGGGCATCGGCGACCTCCTGGGCGCGGCGCTCCAACACCTCGGGCGCGCCCTCATCACGGTGGGCAACTTCCTCGCGAAGATCGGCGGCGGACCGCAGACGGTGGTGAGCGAGCTCGCCCGCGACGACGCGGACCCGCCGCTGTCGGAGAAGCTCATGGCCCGCTCGAAGGAGCACTTCGACCTGGCGTCCAAGGCGCTCACGGCGGCCCTGGCCGACCTCGTCGAGAGCGGCGGCAACCTCAAGAGCGCCGCCAAGAAGCTCCTCAAGGCTGCCGAGCACATGGCCGACGCTGCCGCCGAGGCGGGCTCGGGTGTGGCGCAGCACGCTGCCGCCGGCGCCGTCGACGCCGCGCGCGTGGCGCTCGAGGCCGCAAAGCTCGGCCTCGACGGCACTGGCGCGCTCCTGCAAGAGGCGGGGAAGAAGCTCGTCGAGAGCGGCAACGCGCTCAACTCGGCGCGCGGCACCGACACGCTCGTCAGCGAGCGCTCCTGAACGGCGCGCCGCTTCGAGCGCGGCGCCGGGTCAGCGCAACGCAGACACCACTGGAGAGAACGCGTCGGTCCAGACGGGCGCGCTCGCCTCCACGAAGCTGTTCCAGGTCAAGCCAGTCGCCCCGAGCAGCGTCAGGTCGTCCGTCGAGCGCGCGACCACCGCCCATTGCGACGGCTGCTTGCCTTGGGCCGCGTGCTCGTCTGCGGGTGGTCCGTCGGTGGCGGCGGCCATCACCAGGCCCTCGGCGCGGGCCAGGGCGTCGACCACCGGCGGAAGGTCGAAGACGTCGTTGGAGACGTGCAGGACGACGAGCCCGCCAGGCTTGAGGCGCTCGACGTACATGCGGAGCGCTTCGCGCGTGAGCAGGTGCACCGGGATGGCGTCGGAGCTGAACGCGTCGACCACCACCACGTCGAGCGAGCCGGGCGCCACCGTGCGCAGCCCGAGCCGCCCGTCGGCGACGACCACCTGCGCCGCCTGGCCCGCGCGGGACAAGAAGCGAAACCACGTGGGGGTTCGTGCGATGCGCACCACAGCGGGATCGATCTCGAAGAAGGTGAAGTGATCGTTGGGCCGCGCGTAGGCCGCCAGCGACCCGACGCCCAAGCCGATAATGCCGACGTCGAGCGCGGCGGCGCCGCGGGTGCCGTGCAGCGCCGCGAACAGGGCGCCCGCGGGCCCGCTCGGGTGATAGTAGGACGTGGGCGCGCGGCCGTCGTCGTCGCGGGCTTCGGCGCCGTGCAGCGTGGTGCCGTGCAACAGCAGCACGAAGCGCTGCTCGACATCGTACGCCACGCGGTGCACGCCGAAGAAGGTCCGCTCGACCTCGAGGAGCTTGCCGTGCGCGGCGGGGAGCGCGAACGAGGCCGCGAACAGCGCAGCGATACCGGCGGCGAAGTGGCGTGGACGGCGCAACAGCAGGAAGCATGCGGCCGGCGGCAGCACCACCTTGACGACGAGCAGCGCCGGGCCGTCGTCGACTGGTACGTTGCGGAGCAGCGCCACCAGCGCGGTCACGGCCGCTACGAAGACCGCAGGCGTGCGCCAGCTGGCGCGCACGCCCGGCGAGCTGCGGTCGTGAAGCAGGAGCGCCAGCGCCGCCAGCGCGAGCGGGTACTCGAGCACGCGATCGACGAGCACGGGTGCCAGCAGGGCGTTGCACGCGCTGCCGATCACGCCCCCGAGCGCGATCACGAGATAGAAGGTCGTGAGGTGCCGCGGCGCCGGGCGTGAGGCCGCGAGTCGCAAATGGCACAAGAGCGCGCCACAGAAGAAGGTGGCGAGGTGCAACCCGCCGACCAGCAGCTCGGGCTTCTTGGCCTCGCGCAGCGCGATCACCGTCAGCGCGGTGAGCAGCGCCGCCGTGAGCAACGACAGCGCCGGCGGGGCGGCGCGCGGTCGCGCGAACGCGATGATGAAGGTCGCGAGGTAGAGCGCCAGCGGGATCATCCACAGCAACGGCACCGTGGCGACGTCGGTGGTGATGTGCTGCGTGCAGCCGAGCAGCAGGCTCGACGGGAGTGCCGACCAGAGGAGCCACTGCGCGAGCTCGCGCGGTCGTGGCGGCGGCCCGTCGGTGGTGGTGGCGTCGGAGGCGGTCGCCTTCACGGAAGCGAGCGCGGCGCCCCCGACGAGGAGCGCGGTTGCGAGGAAGCCCGCGCCGAACAGCGTGGTCTGCCCGTGGACGTCGAGGGTGCGCTCCACCACGAAAGGGAACGCCAGCATCCCCACCAAGCTGCCCGCGTTGCTCGCGGCGTAGAGCGGGTAGGGATCACGCCCCGTGCGCGAGAACCAGCGCTGCACCAGCGATCCGGTGGCGGCCATGGCGAAGAAGCACGGCGCCACCGTGGTCAGCAGGCGCACCAGCAGCCACGACGTCGGCGCGGTGGCGGCCAGCTCGTCTCCGGGGCGCGCCGAGAGATCGAGCGGCAGCGTGCACGCGGCCGCCACCAACACCATGGCGTGCACGATGCGCTCCGCGCGCCCCGGCAAGCGGGCGAGCAGGTGGGCCCAGGCGTAGCCAAAAAGCAGGAGCGTCTGAAACACCAGCACGCAGACGTTCCAAACCGCGGGGCTCCCACCGAGGACCGGGAGCAAGGTCTTCGCCACCATGGGCTCGGCGACGAACAGGAGGGCGGCCGCCAGGAAGATCGGGGCGGCGAACAGCGCCCACATCGAGCTCAGCCGATCACCTTCGGCACGCGCACCAGCCCGTCGACGGCGCCGGCCGACACGGCGACGGCGCGCTCGCCGAGCACGTCACGCGCCTCGTCGACGCGTAGGGGCTGATGCACCACCGGCGGCTGGCGCAAGGGCTCCACGCCCGCGACGTCGACCGCGAACAACAGCTCCACGTAGTGGAGCACGCGGGCCACGTCGACCGACAGCCGCTCGACCTCCGTAGCGTCGACGCGGATGCGCGCCAGCGCCGCCATCTTGGCGACGTCCGCCGCGCTTGGTGCCGTCACCGGCGGCCCCGCGCGGTGGGCAAATACATGCGCTCGAAGTACTCCTCGAGCATGCGGTGCGTGGAGAAGCGCCAGATCGACGACGCCATGGCCGCGCGCATCAGCCCGACCCAGGCCGTGGGCGTGCCGTGGGCGTCGCGCTGGTAATAGGCGGGGATGACCTCGCGCTCGAGCGCGTCGTAGAGCGACGCGGCGTCGGCGCGATCCTGGGCGCCCTCGTCGGGGTTCTGGTCGCGGCCGCCGATGGCCCAACCGTTCTTGCCGTCGTAGCCCTCGTCCCACCATCCGTCGAGGATCGATAGGTTGGGCGCGCCGTTGGCGGCGGCCTTCATGCCCGACGTGCCGCTGGCCTCCAGCGGGCGGCGCGGGTTGTTGAGCCACACGTCGACACCGTCGACGAGGAAGCGGCCCACCCGCATGTCGTAGTCCTCGATGACGAAGACACGGCCGCGGAAGCGCTCGCTCCTGCTCTTCTGGAACAGGCTCTGGATGACCTTCTGGCCGGGGCGGTCGGCCGGGTGCGCCTTGCCGGCGAACAGGATCTGTACCGGGCGCTCGGGGTTCCACACCAGGCGCGCCAGGCGCTCCTCGTCGGTGAACAACAGGTGCGCGCGCTTGTAGGTGGCGAAGCGGCGCGCGAAGCCGAGGGTGAGCACGCCGGGGTCGAGGAACTTGTCGAGCTCGGCCAGCACCTCGGGGCCCTCGCCCTGGCGCGCCAGCATGTTGCGCAAGCGGCCGCGCAAGAAGAAGAACAGCTCGAGCTTTTGGCGCTGGTGGCCGTCCCACAGCTTCTTGGCGTCGATGGCGGCGACGTGCTCCTGCAGGTTGCCTTGCTCCTCTTCGCTGCCGAGGTCCTCGAGCGAGATGCCCTCGTCTTCGCACAGCCAGCGCAGGCTCTGGCCGAGCCAGGTGCCCATGTGCACGCCGTTGGTGACCCCGAGGATCTCGCGCCCGCCGAGCACGTGCTTCCAGGTGCCGTTGGCGGTGCGCGCATGCAGTTGACTGACGGCGTTCGACAGGTTGGTCATGCGCAGCGAGAACGCGGTCATGTCGAACATCGACGGATCGCCCGTCTCGCCGCGGCCCATCTCGAGGACGCGCTCGAGCTCGACTCCGGAGCCCTCGAGCATGGGCTGGGTCAGGCGCCGCACCAGGTTGGCGTCGAACTTCTCGTTGCCCGCCGACACCGGCGTGTGGATGGTGAACACCGCGCTCTTGCGCACGGCCTCGATGGCAGACGAGAACGGTGTGCCGGCCTTGCACTTCTCGCGCGTCTGCTCGACGAGCATGAAGGCCGAGTGCCCCTCGTTCAGGTGGAACACGCCGGGCTCGATGCCGAGTGCGCGCAGCGCGCGCTGACCCGCGACACCGAGCACCAGCTCTTGGTGCAGGCGCATCTCGCGGCCACGCACGTAGAGCTGTCCGGTGATGGGGCGATCGGCGTAGGCGTTGTCGGCGATGTCGGTGTCGAGCAGGACGAGCGGCACGCGGCCCACGCGCGCGATCCACACGGCGACGTGCACCTTGCGGCCCGGCATCTCGAGGCTGACGCGCAGCGGGCGCCCGCTGACGGGATCGTCGGCGCGCAGGAGCGGCATGTGCTCGGGCAGCAGGTGCGGGTAGGCGTGCTCTTGCTGGCCCTCGGCGTCGATGGTCTGGCGGAAGTAGCCCTGGCGATAGAGCAGGCCCACGGCGACGAAGGGCAAGCCGAGGTCGCTGGCGGTCTTCAGGTGGTCGCCCGCCAAGACGCCCAAGCCGCCCGAGTAGATCTGCAGGTGCTCGTGCAGGCCGAACTCGGCGCAGAAGTAGGCGATGGGCCCGCGCAATGAGGCGACGCGGTCGGTGGCGGTGCGCTGGCGTCCGTACCAGTGGCCGGTCTCGTCCGCCATGTAGCGGTCGAAGGCGCCGAGCACCGTCTCGTACTCCGCCATGAACTCGGGGTTGTCGAGGAACTCGGACCAGTCGGCGCGCGCGCTCAAGACGGGCACGGGGTTACGCGCGGCCTGCCACACGTGCGCGTCGATGCGCTTGAAGAGCGAGATCACGCGCGGGTGCCAGGTCCAGTACAGGTTGTAGGCGAGGCGCCGCAGGCCCTCGAGGCGCGGCGGCAAGGGGGCGTTGGCGATCGGCTGGGCGTGGAGCTTGGACAGGGCGAGGTGCGTGATCGACATGCCTGCCGTTAGCGCGACCGGCGCACGGCCGTCGAGGCCTTTGGCACCGGAGCCAGGGCCGACGCGCCGCCGCTCGACGCGCCCCGTCAAGCGGCCAACGCGAGCGGGAGCGGCGCTCACCCCCGATCGCGAGGCGCAGCGCTCATCGAGATTGGGGACGCCGCTTGGGAGGGCCTGGCGCCAGACCCGCCCCCGCCCAAGACGGCTCCCGCTGGTCGCTGGCCATCGAGCACTCGGGATCACAGATCCAAAAAGGGGGGCGCTGCCGGGCGGAGCCAGGCCTGCTAGCCTCCGGCGCCGATGCGCCACGCGATCGTTTTTTTCATCACCACCGCCGGTCTCGCCCAGGGTGCGTGCCGGGGCCCCGACGCCGTCGCGCTGGCGTGCGAGCGGGATCGCGACTGCCCGCTCGGTCAGCGCTGCGGCGACGATCAGGTGTGCGCCGACGAGCTCCCCGCCGTCCCGGTGGGCGCCGACGGACCCACCGAGGCCAGCGAGGGAGAGGGCGAGGGCGATCCTGCCATCGGCCCCGTCGGCGAAGGCGAGGGCGAGGGGGAAGGCGAGCCCTCACCCTTTGGCTTCGCACCCACCGGCATCGACGTGTCGGGCCTGGCGCCAAGCGGCGACCTGGCCATCACCTGCGACACCAGCTTCGACACCGACGCGCGGACCTTCTCGCACCCCGACTGCGCCACGGGCATCGACCCAGCCACCGCCGCCATGCTGCTGCCCGACGGCACCGTGGCCCTGGTGGTGCACGGCCTGAGCGTGCAGGGCCAGGCCCGCTTGCGCGCCCTGGGCGCCGCGCCCTTGGCCCTGGTGGCCTTCGGCGACGCCATGATCGCTGGTGTCATCGACGCCGGCTCCAACGATCAGCAGCGCGGCGCCGGCGCGCGGACGCGCGCCACCTGTGGCGCCTCGGCTGGTGCCCGCGGCGACGATGACGACGGCGGCGCCGGCGGTGGCGGGGGTGCGGGCGCCGGCGCGCAGGGCGGCGGCGGCGGCTCTGGCGAGGACGCCCACGGCGGCGCACCTGGCGTGGGCGTGGGCGTCACGGGTCGCCTCGGCGGCTGCCCCGGGGGCGCCGGCGGTGACGGCGACGAGGGCGGTGGCGCCGGTGGCGAGGGCGGCGGCGCGATCCACGTCGCGGTGGCCGGCGTGCTCGACCTCGTCGGAACCATCGCGGCGCCCGGTGGCGGCGGCGGCGGCGGGCGCGACGACGCGGGCGGCGGCGGCGGCGGCTCCGGCGGGCTCGTGCGCGTCGAGGCCGGCGTGCTCCATCTGCACGACGGCGCGGCGCTCACCGCCAACGGCGGCGGCGGCGGCGGCGGCGGCGACGACGCGTGCTTCGGCGGCAGCGGCGATCCCGGCGCCGACGGCGCGCCGCGCAGCGCCACGCGCGCCGAGGGCGGCGCCGGCTTCTGCTTCGCCAACGGCGGCGGGGCAGGTGGCGCCGGTGGCGTGGCCGACGGCGCACCCGGCGGCGACAGCGGCCAGGGGGCTGGCGGCGGTGGCGGTGGCGCTGGCGTCCTCGAGCTGCGTGGTCAGACCTGTGACGTGGCGGCGGGCGCGGTGACGAGCCCCGTCACGTCGTGCGCGGGGCTGTAGCCGCCAAACGACGACGCCCGCCAAGCGGCGGGCGTCGATGACGTGCGCAGCGTCGTGCGCGGTGTTTCGTGGTGGGCCCGGAAGGACTCGAACCTTCAACCTCCGGATTAAGAGTCGATTTTGTATATCGTGATGACAGCTACCTAACAGACGACGTTGTCACAGGCCGTCACGAGACATCACGGCTCTACGCGGGGTGCGGGGGACCGGTCCCACGCCGCCGCGACCCATGGAGATCGTGTCCGTGGGTCGCGGCAGCGCCGGATTCGCCGACCAGAGATCCGCGTCCGCGGGTCGCTTCCGATCTGTTGAACGCCTCGCCGTCGCCGTCGCCCCGCTCCGAGCGGGCGATGCGCGCGGCGCCTCGCTGAAGCCGGAGCCCCGGTACCGCTCGTGGTCGGGCGAGTGCCGATCGCCTACACGGGGCGGGACGGATGCATGCGCTCGTGCGCGCTGGGGCACGATCATTGCGCTCGACGGGGAAAGTTGCTCCGATGCGGTCGTGATGAACGTTCGCCTCCTTGTGGTTGTCGCTGGGTCGTGCGCGCTGTGCGCGTGTCTGGCTCAGCAGCCTGCCGCGACGTCCGGGCAGCCGAAGAACGTCGACACGATCGCGCCCGTCGCGGGGCCCGAGGCGCTGGCGGCCCCGGTGCGGACGGGCGAGCTTCTCTACGTGCCGGCGTACTCGAGCGTCTACACGACCGCGGCACATCAGACGATGCCGCTCACGGTGATCCTGAGCGTGCGCAACACCGATCCTGCGCGCTCGATCTTGTTGCGGTCGGCGAAGTATTACGACAGCGGCGGCGAGCTCCTGAAGGAGGTCGTGCCGATGGCCCGCGTACTGGCGCCGCTCGCTACCTTCGACCATGTCGTCGACCTGAGGGATGACAGCGGCGGCACCGGCGCGAACTTCCTCGTCGAGTGGGTGGCGGACGACGCAGGGACGCACGCGCCGCTCGTCGAGACCATCAACCTAAAGGCGGGCTCGGGGAATAGCGTGTCGTTCACTTCGCGCGCCGTGGTCCTTCGCAGCCTCGTGCCCTGACGGCGACGCATCGGCGGTCTCGAAGGGCCAGCGCGCTGCGTCTTCGCTTCTTTCGCGAGCTCCGCAGCCAGCGCGGCGAGCACATCGTTCGCCAGGGTGAGGGCGGCGGTGTCGCTCGAAGCGATCAGGCGCTCGACCGCGCGCTCGACGGTGCCCGCGGCGGGTCGATCGAGGACGCGCCCGTCGGCGGTGAGCGCAAGGGCGACGCGGCGACGGTCGCGATGGTCGCGCCGGCGAACGAGCAGCGCACGATGCTCAAGACGCGCCAAGGCGGCCGAGATCGTCCCAGGATCGAGTTGAAGAACCTCGGCGAGCTGCGACGGGGTGATGCCCGGGTATTTGCCGACGCAGCGGACGATCAGAGGGACGCCTGCGAACTGGATCGGCTCGAGGAAACGGCGAGAACACGTTGAACGGTCCCGGTTGACGTAGCGCCGCCGCGCTGAGACCACTCGGCGAGGCGGAGCAACGTGGCGCACATCCCGGTTCTGCCTGAGCTCGTCGTCATCCTCGGCATCGGCGTGGTGGCGGCCATCGCCGTCGCGTTCTTGCGGCTGCCGGCCGTCGCCGGCTTCATGTTGGCGGGCGCGTTCGTCGGGCCGTCGGGCTTCGCGCTCATTCGCGATCCGCACGCCATCGAGGTGCTCGCCGAGGTCGGTGTCATCCTGCTGCTCTTCACCATCGGGCTCGAATTCTCGATCGAGCGGCTCAAGCGCATCGCCCGTCTGGTGGCCGTCGGTGGCTCGCTGCAAGTCGGCCTGACCACCGCAGCCGTCGTCGGCCTGGCGCTGACCTTCGGCGAGAGCCTCGCGCGCGGCGTCTTCTTCGGCTTCGTCGTTGCGCTCTCGAGCACCGCCATCGTGCTTCGCGGCCTCGCCGAGCGCGGCGAGACCGACGCGCCCCATGGCCGCTTCACCATCGGCGCGCTCATCTTCCAGGATCTCGCAGTGGTCCCGATGATGCTGCTCGTGCCGGTGCTCGCTGGACAGGGACCGTCCTCGCCATTCATCGGCATCGTCCTTGCGCTCGGCAAGGCCGCGCTCTTCGTCGTGCTGACCATCGTCGCCGGTCGCCTCGTGGTCCCGCGTGTGCTCGCGCGCGCCGACGTCTCGCAGAGCCGCGAGCTGTTCCTGCTGGCCGTGCTGGTCGTGTGCGCCGGCACCGCGATGCTCACGGCGTTCTTTGGCTTGTCGCTGGCGCTGGGAGCGTTCCTCGCAGGGATCCTCCTGTCCGAGTCCGCCTATGGGCAACGGGCGATGGCGAACGTCCTGCCGCTGCGCGACGTGCTCACGAGCCTCTTCTTCATGTCGCTCGGCATGCTCTTCGACGTCACCGTCTTCAAGACGCACGGCCTGACGGTCTTCGTGATCTTCGCGGCGCTCCTCTTCGGAAAGGGCCTCATCGCGACCCTGGCGAGCATGGTCATGCGCTTCCCTGCGCGGGTGGCCTGGCTCGCGGGCGTGAGCCTCGCGCAGTTCGGCGAGTTCGGCTTCGTGCTGGCGCGGGAAGGCGAGCGCGCGCTGTTGATCACGCCGGACGAGAGCAGGGTCTTCCTCGCTGCCGGGCTCTTGACCATGTTCGTGACCCCCGTCTCGATGCGGCTCGCGCCGCACCTCGCGGCCGGCGCCGCGCTGCTGCGCCCGCTCGAGCGGCTGCTCGGCGTGCGCAGCATGAGCGAACCCAGCGCCGAGGGGGGCGAGCGCGAGCGCCGCGTGATCATCGCCGGCTACGGCCTCGGCGGACGCATGGTGTCGAACGCGCTCGCCGCCACCGGCGGCAGGTACGTGATCCTCGATCTCGACTCTGAGACCGTCCGCGCCGGGCGCGAGGCCGGCGCGCCCATCTTCTATGGCGATGTGGCGAGCGAGGAGGTGCTGGAGCACGCGGGCCTCTCGCAGGCCGAGGCGTTGGTCATCCTCATCAGCGATGACGAGGCAACCCGCCGCGTCATCGCCGTCGCACGCAGCCTGGCCCCTGACCTGCCGATCCTGGTGCGCGCCCGGCGCCACGCGGACACCCCGGGCCTGCTCGCGCTCGGCGCCACCGACGTCATCGCCGAGGAGATCGAGGGCGGAATCGAGGTCCTGGCGCGCGTGCAACGGCTGCGCGGCGTGCCCATCAACGTGCTCGGCGCGAGCGTGCGCGACGCGCGGGACGCGACCGCGCACGCGGCCCGACCGTCGGTCATCCCGCGCGCCCGGCTCGGAGAGCTGCGTGCGCTCGACGCGCTCAGGGTCGAGTCCGTGCTGCTTTCGGAGCAGATGACCGGCGTGGGTAAGTCGCTCGTGGAGCTCGAGCTGCGCACCACGACGGGCGCCTCGGTGGTCGCCCTGCACCGCGACGGCACGCTCCACGATCAGCCGGATCCGCGCTCTCCGCTGCGCGCCGGCGACGTGCTCTACCTCGTCGGCTCTCGGGAAGCTGTTTACGGCGCCATCGCCCTGCTCGACGGCCGCCACGGCTTCCCCTCCGCCGCCCACCCGGGCTGACCGGGCGGTGGCCGCCTGCGCAGCGCCGAAGTGCGACACGCTGCGGGGCCTGCCCAGCGACGTGTCGCTCAGCGCCGTCAGACCGCGCGCAGGAGATCGAACGCGCTCACGATCCCGATGATGCGCCCGGTCGGGCCGATCACCGGCGCGCGGTGCACTCCCTTCGCGACGAACAGCTCCGCCGCGTGCTCGACCGCGTCTGCCTCCCGTAGGGAGATGACGGGTTTCATGACGTCACGAGCGAACACCGCGGTGGGGTTCGGCGCACGGGTGACATCGAACGCGTCGGCGATCCTTTCGGCGGTGAGCCGACCGCGGGCAAACGCCTCCACGATGTCGGTCTTGGTGACGATGCCGAGCGGCGCCCCCTCTGCGTCGACGATGGGCACCGCGCCGATCTTCTCCTGCAGCATCGTGCGCGCGAGCTGGTCGAGCGGCGCGTCGGGCAGCGAAGTGACGACCTCGCGCACCATGACGTCGCCCACCGACCGAGACGAGAGAGCGCCATTCCTGCCGACTGGGTCCGTCATCGGTGCCTCTTTGGTGTCCGGGTCCTTCAGTGCCGGCGTCGCTCGCGTCTGGCACACCGCGGCAAGCCGCGAGTTGCCCTCCGCATACTTCGCGCGGTGCCGGGGTACCACTGGGTGCGTATGTGCTGGGGCGCGGCCGCTGCGGTCATCCGCCTGCCGCCTCGCGTCCGGCGACCGCCTCGAGGATCTCCGTGGTGACTTGCTGCTGCCGCGCGATGCGCCAGGTGGCGCCCAGCTCCTCCAGGCGACTTTCGCAGGCGCGCTTGGCGCGCTCGGCGGCGCTGACGCGCGCGAGCGTCTCGGCGTGCAACGTCTCGGCGATCGCCACCG
Source organism: Deltaproteobacteria bacterium (assembly GCA_020850995.1). GTDB lineage: Bacteria > Myxococcota > UBA727 > UBA727 > VGSZ01 > JACOUT01. The sequence continues at coordinate 33,014 of JADZDP010000006.1, read as the reverse complement.
TGAGCCGGCCCCCGATCGCTTCCTCGAGAACGCGGTTGGCCAGGAGCGCCGCGCTCGAGAAGCGGTCGGGGGTGCTGACGAGCGCCTCCCGGGCGCCAGGGAGAAGGACCGCCTCATGCACGCCGCTCTGGCCCGCGCGCGGATACAGCAGCGTGACCGGTCTGCCGTGCGCATGCTCGAGCGTGGCCTCGGCAACGGCGTGTCCGACCGCAGCGTGATCGTCGTGCGCAGCAGCGCCGGGCAGCTGGAACGCGACGCGCCCGACCAGATCGGCGCGCCCGTCGACGACCTCAATCAGACGGTCGCCGACGAGGCCGACCGCGCCGCTGTCGGGGATCGATGCCGCGACGACGCGGGGAAGTGCGCCGCAGTAGGGCCGCTGCGGGCCGAAGACGACGGTGAGCGTGGCTCCGGGTGGTACCGGCAGCGGAGGCCCGAGCAGGCGCGCGGCCATGCGATCGATCCAGTCGACGTAGTCGCTCGCCTGCGCGGCGGCTTGCTCCGCCAGCGGGAGCTGCGCGCGACCGAGGGCCCAGATCGCCGCGACGACCTGCCGGACCGCGCGCACCGCCTCGAGGCGACGCCCGAGCGCATCCGCATCAAGCTCCTCGTTCACGGCGGCTCCACGTGCGGCGCTTCGGTCGGCACGGGCTGGCGACGATCGAGGAGACCCCACGCCTGCGCGACGATGGTCTCTCGGTCGTCGCCGCTCAAGACGGCGTCGCGCTCGATGCGAGAGGCGATGGTGGGTCGCTCAGCCCTGCAGAGCGTGGCCAGCTCCTCCGCGAACCCGGTCACTGTTCCCCCGGGGATGGCAAGCAACAGATCGCGCTCGGCGCCGATCAAGAGCCGAATCACCTCATCGAAGAGCGACAGCGGTTGGAGCCGCGCCCCGCGCAAGAGCTCGCGGATGCGTCGTCCGATCTCGAGGCGTTGCCGCGTCGCCTCCTCCAGGCGCGTGCCGAGGCGCGCGAACGTCTCGAGCTCGAGGAAGGAGGCGTAGTCAAGCCGCAGTCTCCCCGCGAGATCGCGCAGCGCCTGGGGCTGCGCCTTGGCGCCCACGCGGCTCACGCTGAGCCCGGCATCGATCGCCGGCTTCTGTCCGGCGCTGAAGAGCTGTTGGGACAGGACGATCTGCCCATCGGTGATGGAGATGAGGTTCGTGGCGACGTACCCGGTGAGGCGGCCGGCCTCGAGCGTGGCGATCGGGATCGCCGTCAACGAGCCGCCGCCTTGCTCCGGCGAGAGCTGCGCGGCGCGCTCCAGCAGGCGGGAGTGGAGATAGAAGACGTCGCCAGGATAGGCCTCGCGGCCGGGCGGGCGCCGAAGCAGCAGCGAGAGCTCGCGCCAGGCCACCGCGTGCGACGAGAGATCGTCGTACACGACGAGCGCGTGCTCCCCGCGCCTCATGAAGTGCTCGGCGATGGTGGTCCCGGCGTACGGTGCGAGGTAGCGGATGCCGGGGCTCTGGTCCTCGGCGGCCATCACCACCACCCAACGATCGGCATATCGGCGCAGATCCTCCACGATCTGCCAGACCTCCGAGCGCCGGCGCCCCACGGCCACGTACACGCTGACGACCCCGGCGTTTCGCTGACGGATCACGGCGTCGAGGGCGAGCGATGTTTTCCCGGTGCGGTCGTCGCCGAGGATCAGCTCTCGCTGCCCGCAGCCGATCGGGAGCATCGCGTCCACGGCGAGCAGGCCGGTCAGGAGCGGTCGGTGCACCGCGGCGCGCTCCGCGATGCCCGGCGCGGCCCGCTCGAGCGGCATCCAAGACAGCGACCCACGAGACGGCTGACCATCGAGGAACCTACCGAGCGGATCAACGACCCGCCCGAGCAGCGCGTCCCCGACGGGGAGCCTGACGCGCTCGTGCGTCGCGGAAACGACATCGCCGGCGTTCACGTGCTCGGCGCCATGCAGCGCCACCGCGCGCACCTCCTCGGGGTCGATCGACATCACGAGACCCGTGGCTCGTCGGTCGCCGATCTCGACCAATTCCTCGACGCCGGCGTCCATCAGCCCGGCGATCCGCAAGACGCCGTCCGAGCTCCCGACGACCCTCCCCTCGCGCCGCGTCCGGACGCCGGGCTCGAACGACCGCGTGGCGTCGGAGAGCACCGCGCGCACCCGCGCCATGGCTTGACGAAGATCCTCCTCAGGCACCTGGCGCCTCCTCTCGTATGGCGCGGAGCAGCTCGCGTGCCCGATCGCGGAACGCGATGAGCTCCCCCCGCAGCGTGGCGTCGAGCACCATGCTGCCGACGCGGAGCTGGACGCCTGCCAGCAGCGAGGTGTCGTCGTCCACCCGAAGCTGCGGCGCCTCGCCGAGCGCATCCCGGAGCGCATCGCGGAACCGATCCATGGTGTCATCGCGGAGGCGCCGCGCGACCCTGACCTCCACGCGACGCCCTGTCGCAGCGAACGCCGCGGTCAGCGCGTCCTTCTGCTGCGCGATCTCGGGGAGCAGCATCTGGGCCAGCGCATCGTCGACGGCGTCGGGCGCCAGCTGCATCACCAGGCGCCCAGCGAGGATCGATGCGTGCTCCACGGCGACCTCCCCCATCCAGGCGCGCGCCTCCTCCCGTTCGGCCGCGATCTCGTCGCGCACGGCGACCGAGGCCGCGCGCGCCCGCGCGCGCCGACTCCAGCTCGAGCCGATCCTGTCGCTCGCCGACGACGCCGAGGCGCCGCAGCACGGGACCCATCGTCAAGCCTTGCACCAGGATCGAGAGCACCACCACGCCAATCGTGACGGTGACAAGGAAGCTGCGGTGCGGGAACGTCGACGCGAGGGAGAGCGCCAGGACCATCGACAATCCGCCGCGCATCAGCGGTCCGTGATCCCGGTCTCTCCGAATTCGACGCACGGTCCGAGCGGCACGCCCGCAGATTTCGACTTGTGGGGGTGAAAGGGTGCCGTGATCGACAAATCGCCGTGCGATGTGCTCCCCGACGGCAACTGCTTGTCCATGGACGTCGTCCTCACGCTTCGCGACATCGCGCTCCTTCGACTCGTCGCGGCGTTTCGCGTCGTGCCGCTCGACCTGCTCGCAGAGCGCTTCTTCACGACCGAGCTCAACGAGGACATGGAACGGGCGCCTTCCGCGGTCTGCCGCCGCCGCCTCCGCCGCCTCGCGCAGGCCAGATACGTGCAGCTTGGCGTTGAGCACGACGGCCGCGCGCACCGAACCGTTGCCCGTCCTGGCGCTCGCGCCGCTTGCGTGGTCGGCGGAGAGCCCGCGCGTCGGCGCATCCCGGCTCGGAACCGGGTGCACCACATCCGCACGCTCGAAGCGATCCGCGCCGTGGAACGAGAGGTTCACGCGCGCGGTGGCAATGTGATCGAGGCGCGCCTGGAGCACCAGCTCCGCGGGCTCGAGCAACGCGGGCGGCGGGTGCGGCCTGGCGACAAGCTGCCGAGCTGCCCCGACGCCGTCGTAGTCGCAGACCTCACGTTCGGGGGCAAGCTCACGCGCGTCGAGATCGCCGTCGAGTATGTGACGAGCAAGTACACGGATGCGAACATCGTCGCGAAGCACGAGAGCTTCGCGCGGTTCCACGACGTCTTCTGGTTCGCCGATCGGCCGCACACCGCCGAGCGCGTCCGTCGCCTCACGGGTGCTTCGTGCGCGGTGCTGCCATGAAGGCGGCATTGAATATCGGCGCGCTCTTCGACGTTCTCGTCCGACTCCGCGCCGCGAACGCGGACGCGCTCCTCACTCTGTTCTTCGATGTGCATCGCGTCCCGCGACGAACGGCGATGCGCCGTCTGTCCGAGCTCGTGCGCGACGGCTTCCTCGGACATCTGCGGCTCGAGGGCACCCGCTGTGTCTACCACCTGACCGCGAAGGGTCTCGCCGCGTCGAGCACCGCGGCGCGCGCGACGGACTGGATTCGCCGCGCACCAGCGCCGAGGCAGGCCGACTACTGCTGGCTGCGCTCGTCGCTGATCGCCGCGCTCACGCGCGACGGCTGGAACGTCGGCCGGTGTTGGCTGCACCAGCACCATCTGCATGCGCACTTGATTGCGCGCACAAAGGCGAAGCTCGATGAGGCCGGTCGGTCGGCGCCACACGCGATGCGGGCGACGTATGAGAGCATCCGCAAGGACGACGGGCTCGCGCCGATGTGGCGCTCGTTCTGCGCGGCGTGTCGATGGCGCGGCGATCCTCGTGTCGCCATCGCGAAGTGCGGCTGTTGTGGCGGCGCGACGACGAACGTGTACACGCAAGCGTTCTTCCGCTGCACCGGCTGCCGCTTCGTCGCCGACGAGGTCCGCTCGCACCGCGACAAGAACGGCGCTCGCTGCTTCGCGCAGATGCGCGAGTGCGATCCGCTCCCGTTCGATGTCGCGTTCCGGCATGGCGAGGTGATGATCCTCTTTGTCGACAACCCGAGCCGGCCCGTCGAGCGGCAGATCCGCGAGCTCCCGTTGTTCTGGAGCGAGCAGCCGCGGGTTTCGATTGTCGTCCGCTGCGCTGACGCCGACAGCCGCTTCGATGCGGCGTCGAAGACATGGGTGACGATGGGCGCGCGCCATCGCGCGCTTCTGCATGCGTTCTCGCCGAAGGGCTACTTCTCCTTCTTGCGTGATCGCATGACATGGATCGACTACCGCCCGGAGATTCAGTTGAGGTTCGCGCGTTGATGATGCTTGCTCTTGTTCTCCTCGATGCGCTCGACGTCGACGTGCTTGTCGATGTCGTCCCCGTGATTGACGCCAGCGACCACGGGCCCGTCGCGAAGCGACACGCGGATTGCGTGCCCTCGGCCCGCTGCGCTCCGCGCAGCACCCGAAGGGTGCCGACTCCGAAGGCGCCGTTCTTGGCGGCCTGAGGAGGTGGTTGCTGGCGCCTCCACCTCGTTGAAAGTCGATTCACCTGCGCGGGTTGCGCTGGATGCCGTGGCACCCGGCGAGGCCGGGTTGGGTGCCACGCTGGATGCCACGCTCGTCGTCGCCGTCGTGCGCGCGAGCGCGCTGCGTGCGCGCCGTGTCACTCGGCGCGCGCAGCGCTCGTCCGTGATGCTCGAGCGCGCTCGGTGACGTCGGTCGACGTCGACTCACGAGCTCCGCTGGACGAACAACGCCACCGCGCCGACGAGGTCCGCCGCGAGCGCGTCGTCTTCGGCGCCCTCGCCGCGCTCGAACTCGACTGCGCGGCGGATACCGACGCTGTTCTTCGTCGCAAAGTCTGCCTTCAAGATCTCGATCGCCGTGTCCTTCTGCGGCGCGTCTGGCAACTTGCGGAAGATCTCGGCGACGTCCTCGGGACCGCGAGCGCCGTACGCGCGCAAGACGTAGCAGAGATCGTACGCGTCCTTGTTATCCGCGCGGTTGCGGAACGCCAACGCCTTCAACACCGTGAAGCTTGCGGGGCCGCACACGTAGATGTCGCGCGACGCGTCCTCGCCACGAAGCGTCTTGTCCGTGAGCGTTCGCCGCTCCTTGTCTGCGAACGCGAGCCGCAGTCCCGGCGTGATGATCGCCGCGAAGTCGCTTTCGAGATCTTGCAGCTTGCTGGCGCGCGTCGCCTCGATGTCCGCCGTGGTGCCGGGAATGAGAAAGTCCACGTCGATCGACAGCGACTCAGAGACCGTGAAGCGCCACTTCTGTCGCGTGGTCTTGCCACCTTCCACGATCGCGTTCAGTCCGCTGCTCCGCATGCGCTCGGAGATCTTCGCGTAGCGCTCGTCATCGAGCACGGCGACGTGGAGACCGACGTCGAGGTCCATCGTGCCGACGTGCGCACCGAACGGCGCGGAAGGCTTCTCGATGAGCAGTGTGGGCACAAGCCCGCCAACGATGACGAGGTCATCTTCGAAGTCGTCGACGGCGACGGCCAAGGTCAGCGCCGCCTGCCTGATGAGCTGCGTGGCCGGCCCGAGATATCCCGCGCGCGTCTTCGGCTTGATCACGTCGTCATGCCTTCGCCTTGCGGTTCCACGGCATGTCGTGTTCGAGGAGCTCTGCCGCTGCCTCCTTCGCGCGCTCGGGGTGCGCGTGCAGATCGAGCCACGCCTGCACCTGGCTCACGCATTTGGTTCCTTCGACTTCCCAGCAGTATTCTTCGCGCATGATGTCGTCGTCGTTCGGCGCGACGAGAAGGAGATTACCGCCACTCTCCTCGCGACGGAGGCCGGCGTGCTCGAGCTCATCGTCGGTGAGCATTCGCGAAACGTAGACGCTCGATGTTCGGTAGGCGGCGACGGGCCGAAAGAGCCACGCGGCGGCCAGCCCGGTGAAGGCGTGCTCGATCCGCAGGTCCGAGAGGATTTCGTGGATGGCGCCCGTCAGCTCCTCGCCGCTGCGAGCGAAGCGATGCACCTGCACGATGTGATGCTTGTTGAAGTCGTACGACGGCCGCCACGCCTCGAGCAGACGACGAGGATCGCGCGCGCGCACGGCGCGTTTGGCGTTGCGTTCGAGAAGCTCGTCAGACACCAGGCGCTTCACCACGCGGCCAACCTGCATCGCCGAGAGGTGCGCTACCTGCGCAAGCTCGTTCTGGGTGAACCAGCGCTCGTGTTGGTGGAGCATCGCGCGCGCCACACGCGCACTTCTTGGAGCGAAAACATCTTGCGGCCGTCCTGATCGCTTGAACTTGTTTTCTTTTCCCTCGATGTGGAGGAGCAGGCGCGGCGCCTTGATGTGGACATTGCCGGAGAGATCGAGCCAGGCGACGCCGCGCACCTGCAGGGCAGCGCGAGCGTCGAAGCCCATGAACGGTGCGACGACTAGCGGGACAGCCCGCGGCGCGGCTGCAAGGAGTCGGTCGGCTGCTTGGGTCACGGCCGCGACCGTTGGGTTGGCCTTGAAGCAGAGCGCGAGCTTCGTGTCGGCGACCTCCACCTCGAGGTCCACGGCGGGCTCGTTCGACCGACGCACCTCCGGCCGCGCCTCGAACAGCTCCGCGAGGCGGTGGGTTGCGCCGTCGAGGGCTTCCTTTTCCAGGAGCATAACCTAAATAGACCCTCTAACGCCGTGGTGTTATCGCCAACGTTTAGGTTATCCGTGTGTGGTGGGATGCGCAAGAAGTAACCTAAAATCGACGAATAACGCAGACGCGTTACCGGCTGGTTTTGCGTTACACGGCTGGTCGGATACGCACACCCCGTTCGTCCAATGCGCATCACGGCGTGCACGCGATGCTCGGAACCCAAACGGCGCCTCCGACGGCCTTCACGGAAACATCACCGTCGAACGCCTCGCGGCATCCGCCGTCGGCATGCAACACTACGCCTTCACAACGACGACGCGGAAGCCGACGTCAACGAGCAATTCGGTCAGGTCGGACGCAAGCGTCTCGCGGTCCGGTCCCACGACGCGTCGCGCGCGCGCGAGGTCGAGCATCGCCCGGTCCTTCGCGACGACGAGCACGGGGTTCGCCGGGCGCGCGCTGACGGCGCTGCGGTCCCCGGGGTGCTGCGCTCTCTTGATTTCGCTGCGCAGCTTCGCCACGCCCCAGCCGTCGGCGGCGGCGCCCGCCGCCAGCTTGCGCACGACGCGCTCGGCATGCGGCTTGAAGCCGTCGCCGCCGGCGGCGAGTCGTTCGGCATCGGCCTGGCGCAGCACGTTGTACGCGGTGACGAGCTCGAACACGTGGCTGAACGCGAGCCCCGGATGCGTGACGACGTCGACGATCGGACGCTGCGTGACCTCGTCGACGACGACCACGCCGCGCTCATCGCGCCGGGTCTTAGCGGCCTTCACTTCGCGCGAGAAGTCCTTCAGCCACGCGGGCGCCTCGTCAAGCTGGAGGTAGCGGTTGAGTTGTCGACGGTTCCAGCCGAGCCCGCGTGCCACGTCATCCGGCGCCGCACCGCTGGTGATGGCGGCGGCGACGCCAGCCGCGACCTCGAGCGGCGCGAGGTCGGCGCGGTTGACGTTCTCCGCGAGCTGCAGGATGCCGAGCGCTGCGTCGTCGACGTCCACGACCATGGCCGCGATGCGGGCGAAGCGCGCGTCCGCCGGCGTCTCCTGCGCAAGCTCGCTCACGGCCGCGAAGCGGCGGTGGCCGCCGACGATCTCGTACCGCTCGCCGGCCGCACGCACGACGATCGGCTGTAACAGCCCGTTCTCGCGGATGCTCCGCTTCAGCTCGGCGAACGGCTCCTTGTCGACGCTGCGCCGCGGGTTGTTCTCCGACGGCACCACTGCGCAGAGCGGCAAGTGGACGAGCTCGCCCACGAACCGGTCTCCGTTGATCTTGTCGGTGATCTCACCGGTGTCGCTCATCTCTTCGCTCATGGTCGCCTCCACGGAGGCGAAAAACTGCCTCCGACATACAAGTCGCCGTCCGCCGACGTTTGCTACAGCCCATCGCTCACAACGTGACGCGCAGCGCTCCGCCGCACGTACCTGTCGATCTCGCTGAGCCAAAGGCGCGCGGATTTCGACTTGTGGGGTGTGGGAACGCACGCAGGTGACAAACGCGCCGTAGAAAACGCGCGCGGACGGCAACTTGTGTCCCAGGAGGTCCGCATGTCCGCGTCCGTCGTCACCGTCGCCGAGGCCGCCACGCGCCTCGCCGTCTCGCGCTCGCTGATCCGCAAGCTGCTCGCGACCGGGTGCCTGACGCGCGTGCGCATCGGCCGCTGCGTGCGCGTCCGGGTCGAGGAGCTCGAGGCGCTCGCAGCGGGGATGCCACCGGCAACGCGGGCGGCCGGGCAGCGACCGGGCCTGTCAGAAGAATCGACTTTCATTGATGAGTAGACCGCCGACAAGCGCCACGACCAAGGAGGTAAGTGCATGGTGACGACATCGCGCTGGCTCAGCACCGCCGAAGCGGCCGATCACCTCGGGATGACCGAGGGCGCGCTCCGCATGGCGGTCAACCGCGGCCATCTCAGACCCTCGGGACGCGTCGGTTCCAGGTTGATGTGGGACGCGGTGGACCTCGACGAACAGATCTGCAACGATCGACGACAGCCTGTGATGCCGTCGTCGTGGAGCAACCACGATGAAGATGGGCATGAAGACCGAGGTGCCGGGCCTCTTCCAAACGCCGGACGGCTGGACCCTCAGGGCCAAGTCGAGAGTCGGGTCTGTGACAACCGAAAAGGCGAGGAAGCTGGTCGGAGCGACGAAGGCGGAAGCCATGGTCGCGCTCGAGCGGCTCCGAGACGAAGCGCGCGCCGACGCCGAAGCGAAGTCGAGGGGCGAGGACATCCGGACGACCCTTTCGGTGTTCGCGCGGCGCTACGTCGAGGAGCTCGGCATGCGGATGAGGAGCGGACAACTCCGTAGGAGCACCGCCGAGCGCCACACGATGAACATGGCGCGGTTCATCTTGCCGTTCCTCGGCGACAAAGACGTCGGCACCCTGACGCCGAAGGACGTGAAGGCGTGGCTGCGCTCGATCGAGCAACTGAAGACGCTCGGCGATCGCAAGGGACGCGGGACGAAGCGCTACGGGCTGACGCCGCGGCCGTTCGCGAAGGCAACGCTGGCGAACGCGTGGCGCACGCTGCGCGCGTTCATGGGCTGGCTCACCGTCGAGGCAGACCTGCCGCGCAACCCCGCGGCGTACGTGCGGTGGCAGGACGCCGGCGGCCTCGCGGCGCCGGTGCCGAAGACGGTGCTCACGCGGGACGAGGTCACGCGCCTCCTCGAGGTCGCGCGCGCCGATGCCGATCGCGCGGCGTGGCCGATGTTCGCCGTCGCGCTCGCGGGCGCGCTGCGTTCGAGCGAGCTCACCGCGCTCCAACGCGGCGACATCGACCTCGAGCACGGGACGATCCTGATCCAGCGCAGCCACGTCGCCGGCGACATCGGCAAGCCGAAGACGCGCGGCTCACGGCGGGTGATCGTGCTGCCGCCCGACGTCGTGGAAGCCCTGCGTGCGCTCATGGCGCGGCAGGACGAGCAGGAGACGAAGGGGCGCCCGCTGCTGTTCCCGACGACGCACGGGACGCCGCGGACGCCGTCGTCGGTGAACCACGTGCTCGGGCGCTGCGCTGAGGGGGCGGGGATCGCCAAGGAGGTGACGTCGCACGCCCTGAGGCGCACGGCGAACAACCTCGTGCGGCAGACCTCCGGCGACCTCGTGGCGCGGATGATCACCGGCCACACGACGGTGGCGATGACGGAGCACTACTCCCTCGTCGACGCCGACGAACGTGCCGAGGCGCTGCGCAAGGCGTTCGGCGCCGCGCTCGGTGGGACCGGTCCCACGGCGGCCACCGCGGATGCAAAAACGCCGCGGGGGTAAACCCGCGGCGTCTCTGCGTTTTTTGGTGGGCCCGGAAGGAATCGAACCTTCAACCTCCGGATTAAGAGTCCATTGCTCTGCCAATTGAGCTACGAGCCCGCGGTGCGGATCCGTATCGGACCCACGCCGGCTGTCAAGGCCGTGCGCCAGGAGATGCCCCGATTGTGCCGAGGGCCCAGCGCGACCCCTGTGCGGCGCGCGGGCCCCGCGGCGGTTTTCGGGTCGGCATCTCCGCTAAGCTCCCGCGACGATGGCGGACAACCCGCGGGTCTTCGGTAAGTACGACGTCATCCGCCGCCTGGCGGTGGGCGGCATGGGCGAGATCTTCCTGGCGCGACAGACCGGCATGGCCGGCTTCGAGCGCCTGGTGATCCTGAAGAGCCTCTTGCCGCAGCTCGCCAGCGAGGATGACCAGCTCGCCCAATTCCTCGACGAGGCGCGCATCGTCGGCAGTATCAACCACCCGAACGTGGTGGCCTGCTACGAGGTCGGCGAGTGGGAGGGCGTGTACTTCCTCGCCATGGAGTACATCAACGGTGTCGACGTGGCCTCGCTTGCCAAGGCAGGCGACGACGCTGCGCAGCGCTTCCCCGTCAACGTCGCCATGACCATCGCGCGCGAGGCCGCCCTGGGGCTCGACTCGGCGCACCAGGCGACCGATCCGCAGGGGCGCCCGCTCAAGATCGTCCATCGCGACATCAGCCCGCACAACGTGATGGTGCGCTACGACGGCCTGACCAAGATCGTCGACTTCGGCGTCGCCATGGCGGCCAACCGACAAAACAAGCGCACCGAGGGTGGGTTGCTCAAGGGCAAGCTCGGCTACATGGCGCCAGAGCAGATCAAGGCGCAGCCGCTCGACGGGCGCGCCGATCAGTTCTCGCTGGGCGTGCTGTTGTGGGAGTTGCTCACCGGGCGCCGCTTGTTCACCGCCGAGGATCCCTCAGCGGTCTTCATGAAGATCATCCGCGAGACGGTGCCGCCGCCCTCATCGGTGATGCCGGACGTGCCGCCGGCGCTCGACGCTGTGGTGCAGCGGATGACGGCGCAGGAGCCCGCGGACCGCTACGGGCGCCTGGCCGAGGCGGCGGCCGCCCTGCGCAGGTTGCTCGACCAGCACGCCGCGCAAGAGCAGGAGACCGCCGACCTGGTGCGCGACCTGGTGGGCGACAAGCTTGCCGCGCGCGTGCGCGACCTGACACCGGCGCCCGTGAACATCCTGGGCATCCACGGCAGCCGGGCGCAGCACTCGAGCACCTTCTGCCGCACCTGCGGCGCGCAGGCCGTCAGCGGCGATCGCTTCTGTCGCAACTGCGGCACGCCCATCGAGGGGCGACGGGGACCAGCGCCGCCGACGAGCCCGCACCCGCCCGCCGCCGCCGGCGAGCCGGCGCGGTCGGTGGCAGCACCGCGGGAGCCGTCCGCGGCGCCACCGGCCGCGCTCGACGACGCCTTCGAGATCGAGGCGGGCGACGCCATCGACATCGCCTTCGACGACTCGTCGGGCACGACCGAGTTGGCCGTCATGGTGGCGGTGCTGGAGCTCGTCGACAGCGCCGGCACGCACCCGCCGCCGCCGTCCATGGCGCGCCCGGTGCTGGCGCACCTCGACGAGCTGGCCACGCGCCTCGGCGGCGAGCTGGTGGCCGAGGGCGCGCACATCGTGGTGAGCTTCCGCGGCAACGCACGCGCGGCCCGCGGTGCGCTGGCCTACGCGCGACGCGCGCGCCTCACGGTGGCCCGCAGCGCGCGCGAGCTGCGCCTGCGGGGCGGCATCTCCGCGACGTCGGGCGTGGCGCACGGCGACACCTCGGCGCGCGACGAGGCCGAGCTGATCGTGGGGCGCGCGCGCCCCGGCACGCTTTGGATCAGCGAGCGTGGGCGCATGATGGCGGGCGTCGCGCTGCCCTGGGGCACGACGCTGCACGCGCACGGGGCCGGCGGCGTGGTGGTCCATGCCCTCGAGGTGCCGCCCTTGCCGCGCGTGGAGGGGCGCGCGGCCGAGCGCTTGGCGATTGAGCAGTGCATCGCGGCGGCTGACGTGGGCAGCGGCCAGCAACTGCTGTTCATCGGCGACGCCGGCATGGGCAAGAGCACGCTGCTCGAGCTTGCGGGCGCCGAGGCGCGCGACCGCGGCTTCGTCGTGGGGCGCGCGCGCTGCGGGCGCAGCGCGGCGCTCGAACACCACGACGCGGTACGGCAGGTGATCCGCGATGCATGTCGCGAGCTCCTCGCCACCGATGGGCGCAAGGGCGCGTGGCACGATGCCCTCGCCATGCTTGGCATGAGCGAGGTCGATCGTGCTCGGCTGCGATCCTTCGTGGACGACGAGCGTGCCGCCAGCAACGAGGCGGTGCCCCTGGCGCGACGGCGCGTGTTGTTGCGCGCGGCCATCATCGCGTTCTTCAACCACCTGGTCGATCGTCGCGGCGTGTGCGTGCTGCTCGACGACGTCCACGCTGCGGACGCGCCGTCGCTCGACCTGTTCGCCGAGGTGGGCGCGCGGCTGGGCGAGGCGCGCTTCCTGTTGTTCGCCGCGAGTCGCCCGGCGCGCGGCGAGCGCGTCTTGCCGCTGGCGCGCCGTGCCGTGCTCGGGCCGATGGAGGCGAAGGACCTGCATGCGGTCGCTGCGCAGGCGATCGGCGGGCAGTTGCCCGCCGCCGCCTTCGACGTGGTGGCCGCGCGCGCCGGGGGCAACCCGCTCTTCGCCGCGCTGCTCGCGCGTCACCTGGTGCGCGTCCACCTGCTCAGCGTCGTGGGTGAAGAGGCGGTAGCGAGCGCCGATCTGCCGCGCTTCCCCGCGCCGCCATCGCTGGGCGTGCTGTCGTTCGCCGCCCACGCGCTCTTGCCCGAGGACGGGCGGCGGCTCTTGCAGGCGGCCGCGGCGCTCGGCCAGGTGGTCGACGCCGAGCTGTTGGCGCACGCGGTGGGTGCCGCCAGCGTCGACGAGGTGCGCGCTCGGTTGCGCTCGTTGGCGGGCACCGGCGCGCTGACGCTCGACGAGGTGAACGACGACCTGGCGTTCCCCACCATGACCGAACGCGACTTGGTGGCGGCGCGCTCCAACCCGCAGACGGTGGCGGAACAACAACAGCGCCTGTGGGAGTGGCTCGCGGCCCGCCCCGACGAACACCGCACACCACGCCACGACGCGCTGGCGGCGCACCTCGCCATGTCACTCGGCGACTACGCGCATGCCGCCGACGCGGCGGAGCGCGCCGCGGCCCACGCGCAACGCCAGGGGATGGTGGATGCCATGGCCGAGCGCTTCCGCGAGGCCCTGCACGCGCGCTGGCGGCACCTGCGCCTCGAGCCCTTGTCGGACGACCAAGCGCGCCGCGCACTCGAGCTCGCAGGCAGCGCGACCGCCCTCATCGGCGAGGTCGATCCCGCCGCCGCCGTCGACCTGGCGCTGCCCTTCCTGCGCCGCTTGCCCGATGAGCTTGCGGTGGGGGCGCGGGTCGAGGCCGAGCGCGCTCGCGCGGTGCTGCTGTTGCGCCTGCGCAAGACCGACGAGGCGCAGCGGGTGCTCGACGACATGCTCGAGCGTTTCACCGGCGCCGTGGGGCCGGCGCTGCAGGGCTCGCTCCTTGTCGACGTCGCGGCGGCGCTCGAGCAGGCGGGCCAGCCCGAGTCCGCGCGCGTGCAGCTCGGCGAGGCCCTGCGCGTGCTCGGGCAGGTCCCGCGCGAGCAACGGGCGCGCGCGCTCGATGCGCTGCTGGCGCTCGTGCGCTCCCATATCAAGGCTCGAGCCCTTGCCACCGCACGCGAGTTGCTGCTGCAGGCGCGCGAAGAAGCCGAGCGGCGCGACACGGCCGCCGCGCGCATCGAGGTCCTGAGCATGGAGGCCGCGCTCGAGCAGGCCGAAGGCAACATGGAGGGCGCCATCCAGGCCATTCAGCAGGCGCTCGCGAATGCCGGCACCGTGGGCGACGAGGCGGCGGAGGCGCGCATCCTCCAGCAGAAGGTGCGCGCCTTCCAGCAGTGCGGTCGCGTGAGCGAAGCGCTCGCCGCCGCGCGCGCCGCGCATATCGTGGCGCAGCGCATCGCTTGGGACGAAGGGATCTCGGTGGCCGAGCAGATGGTGCGCTCGCTCGAGGTGCGCTGAGGGCGCGTGCGTCAGGTGCGGACGCCGTGGAGCTCGAAGAGCGGCTCGTCGTTGGCCGCGCGCGCGCCGAGATCGACCTCGCCCTCGAGGTACCAGTCGTTGTCGTCGCGCTCGTCGAGCAGCACCTGGCGCACGCGGTAGCGGTGCTCGCCGGTCTTCTCGAGCAGCGTGTGGCCGGGCTGGCGCGCCAACGGCGTGAACATGACGCGCCCGTTGGCCGCGGCGAAGGGAGCCAGCTCTGCGTGCAGGCGCTCCGCCGTCCAGGGTGGATCGCACGCACGCATCAACGCGGCTGCCTGCGCCCAGTCCTCTTGCGCCAGCGCCTTGAGGACGCGGTGGAGCTCGGCGCGCACGCGCGCGGTGAAGGCGCGCGGGTCGGCGTCGAGGGGCACCAGGCGGGGCAGCTCGGGGAGCGGCTGGTCGGGCCGGACCTTGGCAGAGAAGAACGACTCCCACTCCTCCACCAGCGACGAGTCGACGCGCGCCAACAGCGCGCGGAAGTAGGCCTGTACGTCGAGCACGCGCTCGTCCTTGCGCGCGTCGGGCACGGTCTGCACCAGCGTCTTGTAGAAGTCCGACAGGTAGCGCAGCAGCAGGCCCTCGCTGCGCTCGAGCGCGAGGTCGCTGACGTACTCGTTGAAGCTCAGGTAGCGCTCGATCATGTCGCGCGCGATCGACTTGGGTCGGATGCCCGTGTCGGCCCAGGGGTGCTTCTTCACGAAGTCATTGAAGGTGCCGTAGACGAAGTCCTCCAACGGTTTTGGCCAGGTGACCTCGTCGAGCCGCTCCTTGAGCTCGTCGTACTCCACGCCCTCGGCCTTGAGCTGGTGGTAGAGCGCCTGTCGCGCCTGGTCTTGCTGCTTCTGCAGGATCTGCTTGGGGTTCTCGAGCACGCTCTCGACCATGGTGACAACGTCGAGCGGGTAGCTTTCGCCGGCTTGGTCGAGCTGGAACAGCGTCTCCACCAGGTAGAGCGACAGCGCCTGGTGCAGCGAGAAGTCGGTCTGGAGCGCCACCGGCACGCGCACGGCGGGGCGCGCGCCGCCGACGGCAGCGTCGACCTGCACCAGCCCGGCTTCGAGCAGCGCACGGAACAGCACACGCGCGCGCTGGCGGTGTCGGCGCTTCTGCACATCGGTGTCGTGGCTGCGCTCGATGAGCTCGACCAGGCGCGCGTAGCCGTCGCCCTGCTCACGTTGCAGCAGCGTCATCATGACACCGTGGCTGATGGCGAAGCGCGAGGTGAGCGCCTCGGGGGCCTTGTCGATCAAACGCTGGAAGGTGTTGCCGTCCCAGCCGACGAACCCCTGCTCTGGCTGCTTCTTGGCGGGGCGCTTCTTGGTCTCGCCGGCCGCGAAGCGCGCCTCGGCGCGCTTGTTGTCGATGATGTGCTCCGGGGCTTGGCAGACGACGCTTCCATGATCGTCGAATCCTTTGCGGCCTGCGCGCCCCCCGATCTGCTTGAAGTCCCGCGCCGACAGGATGCCGGTGCTCTCGCCGTCGTACTTGGCCAGCTTGGTGAACAGCACCGTGCGTATCGGAATATTGACGCCGACGCCGAGGGTGTCGGTGCCGCAGATGACCTTGAGCAGCCCCTGCTGCGCGAGCTGCTCCACCAGCAGGCGGTAGCGTGGCAACAGCCCGGCGTGGTGCAGGCCGATGCCGTGCCGCAAGAGCTTCTGCACGTCCTTGCCGTACGGGGTGTCGAAGCGCATGCCCTTGAGCGCGTCGGCGATACGTTCCTTCACTTCCTTGGGCGTGAAATTGATACTCGTGAGGCTCTGGGCCTGCTCGGCGGCCTCGCGCTGCGTGAAGTGGACGATGTAGACCGGGGCGCGGTTCGACGAGATGAGCGCCTCGAGCGTCTCGGTGATGGGTGTCTCCCGGTACTCGAAGTCGAGCGGCACCGGGCGCTCCACCGAGGTCACCGAGGCCACGGCGCGGCCGCTGCGCGCCGTAAGGCTGCGCGCGATGGCGTCGATGTCGCCCAGGGTGGCCGACATCAGCAAGAACTGCGTCGTGGGCAAGGACAAGAGCGGCACCTGCCACGCCATGCCGCGCTCCTTGTCGGCGTAGTAGTGGAACTCGTCCATGATCACGGCGTCGACACGGGCGTGGGCGCCCTCGGCCAGCGCGATGTTGGCCAGGATCTCGGCGGTGCAGCACAAGATGGGCGCGTCGCGATTGATGGTGGCGTCGCCTGTCATCATGCCGACGTAGGCGGCGCCGAAGTCTTTGCAGAGCGAGAAGAACTTCTCGCTCACCAGCGCCTTGATGGGCGCGGTGTAGACGCTGACCTTGCCCTCGGACATGGCCTTGAAGTGCAGGCCCAGCGCCACCAGCGACTTGCCCGAGCCCGTTGGCGTCGACAACACGACGTGCTTGCCGTCGAGCAGCTCGAGCAGCGCCTCTTCCTGCGCGGGATAGAGCGAGAGGCCCTTGCCGGCCACGCACTCGAGGAAGGCCGAGAGAATGGCGTCGGTGTCGGTGGTGCCTGCAGGCGGCAGCTTGTCGAGGAGCGGTGGCGTCACGCGGTCACTGCGCCGGCGCGCCCGCGAAGTCGCTGGCGGTCTTCGTGGCGAGCGCGGCGTTGTGGCGCTCGGTGGCCTCGCGCGCCGCCGCCTCTTTCATGGTGTGGTCGGTGGGCTTGCCGTCGGTGAACTTCATGGCATCGAGGAACATCCAGCCGCCCCAGGCAGACAGGCCGAGCCCCACCAGCGCGCCCAGGCCGCCGACGGAGACACCGATGGGGGCGCCCTGGTAGTCCTGCGCGAGCACGGGCACGGTGCCCTTGTCGATGGCGCCGAAGTACATCACCGGCAGCGACGCGAGCACAAGTACGGCGCCGCCCGCCACGGTGAGCGAGGGCCACAGCACACCAGCCTTGTTGCGGTTGACCTCAAACTGGTCGAGGTCGCGTGCGCCGGTGAGGTCGCGGTAGCGGCGCACGAAAGCGTTCTCGGTGTAGCGCTGCCCCTTGTCGCAGAACCACCAGTCGAGCTTCTCGCCACCGTCGACGCACAGGTCCATGGCCGCCTGCTCGAACACCTCGCGCGCGCGCCCCGACAGGATGGGCCCGCCGTCTTTCAGGGTCTCGCCCGCGACCCCGCCAGCGCCGCCGCGCTCCTTGAAGGCGGCCGTCACCAGGCGATCCACCGCGGGGCCCACCAGGTTCGGTAACTGCCCGAGGTCGCTCGCCTCGATGGGCTGGCGCGCCACGGCCACGCCCTTCTGCGCGTCGAAGGCGTCGAGCGTGACGACGAGGACACCGCCGAGCCGCCCGGCTTGGCCGAAGATCACGATCTGTGCGCCGAGGGCGCCTGCCATCTCGGCCAGGCAGCCGGCGTCGTCGCACCCGATGGCCTGCTTCTGCGCCTCCAAGTCGACGAGGCGGCGCAAGTCTTGCCCCGAGATGGCCTCTATCTCCTGATAGCGCGCCAACTTCGACGTGATGAGGCTCGTGAGTGTGGCCACCTCGCTCGGCTGCAGGTCGGTGCTCTTGACGTCGAGGACGAGCACCTTGGTCTTGGCCGGGGCCGCTGGTGGCTCGGTGGCTGCGGCGGGGCCCGCGAGCAGGGCAGGGAGCACGCTTGCGAGCAGGGGCAGAACGAGGAGCGGGGCACGCATGGGCGGCGACTCTACAGCGGTTCCAGCGTTCGTTGATCGGAGGATCGCGAAGGGGCTTGCCACGAGGGCAAGGAGCAGCGGAGGCGTCGCGTCCTCGGTCCGTGGCGACGGCCACGGCCCTGCGGGGCTCCTTGCCATCGACGCGCCTCGCTCGCGATCACCGGTCGACTTGTCCGTTCGCGGGCCCTTAGCTCGCACAGCGCACGACGTACAAGAGCTCGTGGTTCTTGAGCTTGCCGACGGCGCCCACCTTCTCGCCGCGCGGGTTGTAGATGCCGATGCGGGCACCCACGTAGCGGCGCGCCTCCATGGCGCACACCCGCACCGGGCCCCTGCGCGACAGCATGTCCTCGATGGTGGCGCGGTCGAGGAATCCCTCGTCGTTGAAGCTGACGATGAGCACGCGGGCGCGCACCGCGTCGACCACGCGCTCGAGCGCTGCGCTCGCCTGTCGCTTGAGGTTGAAGGCGCTCGCGCGTGTCTTGCAGTCGACGCGCTTGGCGGCCACGCCGTAGGTCGCGGGTTGGTCCCAGCGCACCAGCGTCTCCCACACGTGGTAGTTGCGCAGGTAGGAGTGCTGGTTGTAGGGCGGGTCGAGGTACGCGACGTCGGCGGCGAGCGTGCGCGCGGCCTCCTCGGCGTCGAGGCCGTGCGCCTCGCTCCGGCCATGGGGCGAGCGCGGCAAGAGCTTCGGCACACGCAGCTCGAGCTCGTTGTGGGCGCGCGGCGCCCACGCCTTGAGGTACGCCATGTGCACGCCCACCGTGGAGTCGACCCGATCAGCCGCCTCCATGAGCGACACCAGCGCGACGTCGCGCAACAACGGGGCCAGGTCGAGGCGGTCGATGCGCTCGCGGATGGCCTCGACACGCGCGCCGTTCTTCGGATGGAAGAAGCGCGCCTGCTCGCAATAGGTGTGGGTGAACCAACCGGCGCGCGCCGGGGTGCGCTGCAGATCCGCGATCAGGCGCGTGGCCGCTGGCACCAGGTCGTCGTCGGCCTCGACGTAGCAGCGCGCCAGGGTGCGCGCGTACTCGTTGTGGTCATTGGCCAGCACGCGCAGGCCGGCCCCCTTGAACGCGTGGCCCACGCGCGCGCTCCCTGAGAACAGGTCGAGCGCGCTCGTCGCCTCGGGCAGCTCGGTGCGCGCCACGTCGACGATGCGCTCGAGGAAGCGCCGCTTGCTGCCGAGGTACTTGATCACCGCGGGGGCTCGTGTGCTGCGCTCGAGGTTGGTAGATCCACTGCCATGGCCTGCTCGTCTGCCCTCATGGTCTCGGGCGCCCTCGTTGCGGCGCTGGCTGCGCTCGGCTGCGCGAGCCCGAAGACCATCATCGAGATACCGCCTTGCGCCGACCACGTCGACATCACCGGTCAGGCGCAGCGCCTCGGACCGCGTCGCTTCGAACTCGACCACAGCCTCGATCTCATGCTGACCACGACGGAGCTGAGCTTCAAGGGGCGCGGCGGCGAAGAGGCGATGGAGCTCGTCAACGATCGCCCCGACGCGGTGCGCGCGGTGGTAGGCGCGGGGTTGGCGGGCCTCGGCGCGGTGCTGCTCGGCGGCGCCTGGTGGGAGGTGGATGCGGCAGGCGGGTCGCTCGGCGAGGCGCGACCCTTCTACCAGGCGCTCGGCGGTGGCACGATGGCGGCCATCGGCGTCGTCGTCGGCATCACCGGCTGGCACCCGGCGCGCTCGTACGTGCAGTGGGAGGGCGCTTGTCCGGCCGGCGACGCGGCGCCGAGCCTCGAGGTCGAGGAGCACCGATGAGCCTGCCGGAGCACCTGTTCGACGCCTGGCGATCGGCGCGCAGCGCCCGTCGGCCGGCCGCCTTTCTGGTGCGGCACGCCGAGCGCGGGCCGGTCGAGAGCCTCGACACGCACGAGCTGGTGCGCCTCACGGAGCGGGGTCACCATCAGGCGCGCGCGGCCGGGCGGCAGATCGCCGCGCTGTCGACGCGCGTGGTGCTCCACCACAGCCCCGTCGAGCGCTGCGGCGAGACCGCGCGCGGCATCGCGGCCGGGGCGCACGACGCTGGCGGCGGGGCCGAGGTCAAGGGCAGCGTCGCGACGCTCGGCAACCCCTTCATCAAGGACCGCGCGCGCGCCTGGGCGCTGGTGCGGCAACGCGGGCCGCGCTTCATCCGCGAGTGGTTCGACGGCGAGCTGCCCACCGACGTGTTCGAGCCGCGCGCGCCGGCCGCGCGCGCGCAGCTCGGCGCCGTCGACGCCGCGCTGCGCGCCAGCGCCGACGTCGAGGCCGCGCACGTGCTGGTGACGCACGACTGGAACCTCGCCATCGTGCGCGAGGAGCTGCTCGGCATCACCCCCGAGCGCGCCTGGCCCGAGTTCCTCGACGGCGTGGTGGTGTCCGTCGACGGTGACGAGCTGGTGATCGAGGCGCACGGCCGCGTGGGCCGCGCGCAGCGCGGGCGTTGACGCCTACTCCACCGTCGCCACCCACTCGACGTGCGAGGTGCGCGGGAACGCGTCGATGGGCACAAGGGCAACGAGGCGCCGTCCGCGCGCGATGAGCGACGCCAGGTCACGCGCGCCGGTGGCGGGATCGCACGACACCAAGACGAAGCGCCGCGGACGCAGCTGGTCGGCCAGGCGCGCGAGGCCGGGGAAGCCGGCGCGCGGCGGGTCGATGACCACGACGTCGGGCGCGCGCTCGGTGCGCAGGCCCTCGTCGATGGCGAGCTGCCGCACCAGCGCGCGCGCGCCCGCGTCGACGAGCGCGACGTTGTCGCGGCAGAAGCGCACGGCGCGCGCATCGCCCTCGCAGGCCTCGACGTGGGCCCCGGCGGCCAGCAGGGGCACGGTCAGGTGGCCCGAGCCGCAGAAGAGCTCGAGCACCCGCGTGCCCGAGTCGGGCGCCACGGCGCGCATCACCTCGTCACGAATGGCGGCGCCGCCAAAGCGCGTGGCCTGCGCGAACACGCCGGCGTCCGAGCGGCACGGGTGCGCGTCCGACGTCACCTCGCCGATGAGCGAGGGATCGCCGAACGAGCGCTCGTCGACGGTGAGCACGGCCCCGCGCCCACCAGCGTCGACGAAGGCGCGCGCCAGGCGCGCGTCGCGCTCGAGCGCGAGCACGGCGCCAGCGCGCTCGTCGCACGCGAGCTGCGCGCGCACGCCGTCGGGCCCGCGGGCGGCGGCGAGCTGCGCCAGGCCGCGCTCGAGCGTGGCGTGCAGCGCGGGGCAGCGCTCCACGGACACGCGCTGGTGGCTCTCGGGCGCCGACAGCGTGGGCAGCCCGCCGTGGAGCACCACGCTCACGCGTCGACGCGCACGGTCGTCGTGGGGCCCGGGCGCGCGCAGCGGTCGCAGCGCCTGCTCGATGAGCGGCGGCTCGAGGCGCGCCACGCGGGCCAGCGCGTCGCGCACGATCTCGCACTTGACCCGGGCGCGCGCGTGCTCGGCCAGGTCCAAGAGGTCGCAGCCGCCGCAGCGCGGGTGCAGCGCGCAGTCGGGCGCTACGCGCTCGGCGGAGCGCTCGAGCACCTCGGTGACCACGCCGTGCCGCACGCCGCGGGCCGCGCGCTCGACGGCGACGCGCACGCGCTCGCCGGGCAGGCCCCCGCGCGCGAACACCACACCGTCGGCGGTACGCAAGAGCGCGCGGCCGCCGGGCGCGATACGCTCCACCACGCCTTCGATGGAGTGGACGCGCATGCTCGGATTTCGTTGCGACGGCGATCGGGTCAAGGAGCTCAGCCCTACTCGCGCCATCATGCCGTACATCATGCCCACGCGCACCGAGTCGCAGGTGTTCTTCGAGCTCTTGCTCGACGCCGCCAAGGTGCAGGGCACCGTGGAGCGCGCGCGCGCAGCCACTGGGCTCAAGGTGACCCTCCTGCACTTGCTGCTGTGCGCGGCTGGGCGCGTGCTCGCCGAGCGCCCGCGCCTGAACCGCTTCGTCGCCGGTGGGCGCATCTATCAACGCCGCGGCGTCTGGGTGTCGTTCTCGGCCAAGCGCGAGAAGAGCGACGCCGGCGCGATGGTGGCGCTCAAGCGACAGATCCCGGTCGGCGCCACCATCGCCGACGTCGTCAAGCTGAGCGACACGGTGGTGGGCGACGCGCGCAGCGGCAAGAAGGACCAGACCGACAAGGAGCTCGGCTTGGTGTTGGCGCTGCCGGGGCCCGTGGTGCGCTTGCTCGTGGGGATCTTGCGCGCGCTCGATCGCTTCGGCCTCATGCCGCGCTTCATGATCGACGGCGACCCGATGTACGCGTCGCTGTTCGTGGCCAACCTCGGCTCCATCGACATGGACGCGCCCTTTCACCACCTCTATGAGTGGGGCAACATCCCGCTCTTCTGCGCCATCGGCCGCGCGCGCGACGGCAAGCTGCCGTTGCGCTTCACCTTCGACGAGCGCATCGAGGACGGGCTCTACTGCCTGCGCGCGCTCGAGCTCTTGCGTGAGGCGCTGGAGACCGGCACCGGGCTGGTCGACGCAGCCGGCTGACGCGCCGCCGTGCGCGACCGCCTGGCGGCAAAGAACGCCTCCGCGGGATCCGCCGGCTCCACGGGCCGCGAATGAGAGGATCCCCGGTCTCGATGAGCTGCGCTCATCGAGATCGGGGATCAGAGCCCATACCAGTCGACCACGTGGCGTAGGGCGCAGAAGCCGAGGTCTGCGACGAAAGCTGCCTCCTCCCCGCATCCCTCGGCGGGTGAGATGGGCAGCGTATGGCCGACGCCCCCGAGGGTGATGCGTTGAACGTCCGGCCCAAAACCGTCGAGTTGGATGTCACCAGCGGAGCTGGTGAGCGTGTCGGTGGTGCTCGGCGTGTGGGCGTCGACAGCATGTAGCGTCGCCCATTGCGCCACGATGGCGTCGACGCTGCGGGGGTTGACGATGGGATCCTCATCGCCCTGCAACGCCAGCATGCGCGGCCAAGCGTCGGAGGCCAGCGTGCCGCCCGCCGGGCTGGCGGCGCGCACGCGGTCAGCCCATTCGGTGTCGTCAAGCGCGACGTCGCCCGCCATGCATGCGGCCGCATCGAGAGCACTGCGCGCGCAGCCGTGAGCGCCGCCCGCCAGGGACGCGGCGCCGCGGATGAGCTCGGGGAACGACGCCGCGACGCTGACGGCCATGGCGGCGCCCGCAGACAAGCCCGCGATGAAGATGCGCGCGGGGTCGACGCCGTGACGGGTGCGGGCGCTGTCGATCATGTCGCCAATGGACTGGGCCTCGCCGCCCGCGCGCCCGGTGTCCTCGGCGTTGAACCAGTTGAAGCACAGGTTGCCGTTGTTGAACGCGCCTTGTTCGGGTGCGAGCACGACGAAGCCGCGCTCGTCGCTGAGCTCGAGCAAGCCGGAGCTGCGCGCGACGCCGTGGGTTTGGGAGCACCCGTGAAGCATGACCACGAGCGCTGGGGCGGCCTCGGCAACGGCCGCGAGCTCGGGGACGTACTCGAACATGCGCAGGCCGCCAGGATTATCGCCAAACTCGTGCACCTCGCTGAGCGTGTCGTCGCACGCGCACGCTTGCGCGAGGAGAAGCAGGCCAAGCAAGAGCGCGCGCATTCGGAGCACAGGGTAGCCGAAGGGCATCGCGCGCGCTGCCGACGCGGGATCTTGGTCGAACAACGAGGCGGAGGTGACCGGTTAGGGCCCGCGAATGGACAAGTCGAGCGGTGATCGCGAGCGAGGCGCGTCGATGGCAAGGAGCCCCGCAGGTCCGTGGCCGTCGCCACGGACCGAGGACGCGACGCCGCCAGCGACGATGGATCGCTCGCGAGGACGACCGAGTTGTCCATTCGCGGGCCCTTACTGTGGACGATCCTCACACCGCACATGCGGTGTGCCATACCGGGTCAGATGCTCGAGCAGGGCACCGGGCTGGTCGACGCCGCTGGCTAACGCGCCGCCGCGCGCGCCCGCATGGCGGCGAAGAACGCCTCCGCGGGATCCGCCGGCTCCACCGCCGCCTCGGCCGCCGGCAAGCAGCGCGCCGGCACGTCGTCGAGGAAGCGCGAGCGCCGGCGCGGCAACAGCTCGTGCCGGCGGCGCCGCGTGGTGGCGAAGCTGCACACAAGCAGGCGCTGCGCGCGCGTGAAGCCCACGTAGCACAGGCGCCGCTCCTCCTCGACACCGCGCTCACCGCTCTCTTCGAGCACGCGCCGATGCGGCAAGAGCCCCTCCTCCATGCCCACCAGGAACACCACGGGGAACTCGAGGCCCTTGGAGGCGTGCAGCGACATGAGCTGCACCTTGCCTTTGTTCTTCTTCTCTTCTTTCTCCTCGTCGGTGCGCTCATCGTCATCGCCGTCGAGGCGCACGCGATCGAGGAAGGCGGCCAGCGCGCCCTCGCCGGTGTCGACCAGCTGGCTCTCCGCCAGGTCGGGCGCGAGCGCTGCGTCACGGCGCCGCTCCACGAATCCGGCGAAGGCGTTCATCAGCTCTTCCACGCACTCCTGGATGCGCTGTCGCGTGGCCAGCTCGGGCTCGGCCTCGATGAGGCGCGCCACGCCGGCAGCGAGCACGGCGCGGTGCGCGAGCAGCGCCACGTCGGCGTCGGGGTCGTTGGCGGCGGCCTCGAGGGGCGCGCGCGCAGCCACCAAGGGCTTGGCGAAGCCAGCCAATGCCACGCGCTGCTCGGTCTTGAGTTCGGCGGCGGGCGCGCCTTGCAGGGCGTACTCCACGAGGGGCACGTCGGCGGCGCGCGCCGCGGCCACCACGCGTCCGATGGCGACCTCGCCGAGCTTACGTGCCGGCGCGGTGATGGCGCGCCGAAACGCGACCTCGTCGTCGGGGCGGGCGATGCAGGTGAGGTACGCGAGCGCGTCCTTCACCTCTTTGCGTGCGAAGAACTCCATGCCGCCAACGACACGGTAGGGCACGCCGCGCATGCGCAGCGCCTCCTCGAACAAGCGGCTCTGCGGCGCCGCGCGGTACAGGATGGCCACCGACTCGGCCGGGCGCTTGTCGCGCAGCACCAGATCGAAGATGCGCGAGGCCACCTGCTCGGCCTCTTGCTCGCCGTCGTTGGCGACGATGACCGAGAGCGGCGCGCCCTCGCCCAAGCCCGAGCGCAGCGTCTTGTCGCGGCGCGCGCTGTTCTTGGCGATGACGGCGTTGGCGGCGTCGAGGATCAGCGCCGTCGACCGGTAGTTGTCTTCGAGCTTGACCACGGTGCAGGGGGTGTACTGGCGATCGAAGGCCAGGATGTTTTCGAGGTCGGCGCCGCGAAAGGCGTAGATCGCCTGGTCGTCGTCGCCCACGACGCACAGGTTCTGCTCGGGACCGCACAACAGGCGCGTGATCTCGAGTTGGATAGGGTTCGTGTCTTGGTACTCGTCGATGTGCAGCCAGCGAAACTGCGCCTGGTAGCGCGCGCGCACCTCGGGCACGGTCTCCAAGAGCTCGCGCGCGCACAAGAGCAGATCGTCGAAGTCGAGCGCGTTCATGGCGCGCAGGTGCGCGGCGTAGGGGCGCCACAGCGCGCGCGCCACCAGGGCCACCTCGTCGTGCTGGGGCGGCGGCTCGTCGGTGCCGCGCAGGCCCTGGTTCTTCCACAGGCCGATCTTGCCGAGCACCAGGCGCGGCAGGCGGCTGGCCGGAACGCCGGGCGCCGCCTCGTCGAGCTTCATGCCGATGGCGCGCGCCGTGCGCACGAGCTGCGCCATCTGGTCGCTCTCGTCGAGTATGGAGAGCGCGTTCGACAGGCCGAGCTGGTGCGCGTCTTTGCGCAGCATGCGCGCGCACAAGGCGTGGAAGGTCGAGACCCACACGCCGCGCGCCGCCCTGCCCGCGAGGCCCACCAAGCGCTCCTTCATCTCTTTGGCGGCCTTGTTGGTGAAGGTGACGGCGAGGATCGAGCGCGCGGCCTCTCCCTGCAGGAGCAGCCGTGCGATGCGCGTGGTGACCACGCGCGTCTTGCCGGTGCCGGCGCCGGCCAGCACCAAGAGCGGGCCGCCGTCGTGCATGACCGCGGTGCGCTGCGCGTGGTTCAGGCCCTCGAGCATGGGGCTCGCGTAGCAGACCCGCAGGGCTCCCGGCCAGGGGCGACCTACAGCGCCGAGTACACGCAGGCGTCCTCGTCGCCGCGAGCGTCGTCGTTGGCCCGGAAGTACACCTCGCCAAGCTCGGCGTCCCAGCACTGCACGGCCACGAACAAGGGGTGCTCGAGGTCGCCCACGCGCGCCACCGTGGCTTCGGCGCGGCCCGCCTGCTCCGTGTCCCACGCGGCGCCGATCACCAGGTTCTCCACGCCGGGCTGCTCGGGCGCCAGGTTGGCGAAGGCGTCGAAGTTGAGCCTGCCCGAGCCGTCGGCCTCGCGGACGAAGTCGTAGTCGACGCGCTCGCGCTCGAGGTTGGTGCCGGCCAAGAGCGCGCCCACCACGCCCAGGTGCAGCTCGGTGCGCTCCTCGTCGTTGTCGAAGTCGATGACCAGCTGCCGGCCCACGCCCTTGAGCGGCTCCACGCGCGAGAGCTCGAGCGTGAGCGAGCCCACGCCCGAGCGGGCGCGCGCACCCTCGAGGTCGCCGGGGGTGAACTGTCCCGACAGCAGGAGCGCGAGCCCCGTGTCCTCGTCGAGGTCGACATCACAGCTGACCTCGTCCACCAGGCGCGCCGGCACGCGGCCCGCGGCGCCGTGCACGCAGAAGCGGAAGGTGCCGAGCGCGCTCGTGCCGTCGTCGACGCGCACCATTTCGAAGCGGTAGCTGGCTTGCTTGGCGACGTCGAAGATGGGGCCCCACACGCGGCGGTCGCGCTCGCGGCGCGTGGGCGGGTGCTTGAGCACCTCGTCGACCAGGTCGAGCAAGAAGAAGGAGATGCCGTTGAGATCGGTAGCGACCTTGCGCGCGTGGCAGCGCAGATCGCCGTCGGCGCAGGGGACCTCGAGCGCCTGCTCGGCGCTGTTGCCCTGTTCGAGCGCGCTCGGTTCGCCGGCCGGCCGCATCTCGAGCTGCTTCTTCTGCGGCAGGCCCGCGAAGAAGACCAGGTCGTCCTCCGACAGGTTGCCGCAGCCGACGAGCGCCATGCCGGCCACCAGGGCGGTGGCGAGGGCGAGCAGGGGGCGGCGGGTGGGGCTCATCGGGGGCTCAATGGTTCGACACGCTCAAAGGAGAAAGAGGCAAAGGATCCGGGCAAAAGCGCTCACAGGAACACTCAGAAATCGAACCACACCGAGGCCAGCGCCTCGACGGGGAAGACAGGTCGTACCGAGTCATACGTGTACACCATCACGCTCGATCGAGCTGTGATCTCGGCGTGGCCCCACGACGCAAAAGACCAGCCCGCCATGCCCACCAGGCCGGGCGCGAAGTCGAAGTACCACTGCGTCGCGTCGACGCCGACGGGCAGGGCGGCAGGGTCTTGAAAGGTGTGCTGCCAGTACATGGCGGCCAGGCGGCCGCCACCGCCGAGGAGCACCGCGTCATCGAAGAGACGCGTGGTCCACAGCACGTTGACGCCGGCCTGCACGTGGACGACGTCGGCGGGGATGGTGCCGCCGGGCACGTCGCGCTCCACCTTGACGCCACCGAAGCCGACGTCGGCGGAGGTCATGATGTGCTCGCCCACCAGGTTGCGCCCGCGCGCCTCGATGACGACGTAGGGCAGGCCGGGGAAGAGATCGCCGTCGTCGCCGGGGTCGAGCACGAGCTGCGCGCCCAGGCCCACGGACAGCGCGAAGCCGACCTCGTCGGCGATGCGGTCGCTCATGATGGGCGTGCCCTTGGCGTAGTCGTCGGCGAAGGAGACCCGCTCCATGGCGCCCTCGTCGATGGTGAACACGCCCTTCTCGCGCGCCGACAGCCGCGTCATGAGCAGGTGGCTGTCCATGCGCTTCTTGATCGCGTACTGGCCCTTGGGCAAGGCGATGCGGCTCGTGTTGCCCGCGTTCTTGTCCACCTCGGCGACGAAGAGCTGGCGATCGAGATCGACCACGAAGTAGCGCCCCTCGCTCTCGGCGGGGAAGTCGATGACCACGTCGGCGCCGCCGGGCTCCGACAGGGTGACGTCACCGGCGCCGCGCAGGTCGTAGGAGTAGGTGGGGTGCTGCGCGCCCGAGCGCGTCACCGAGGTGGCGGCCACGGTGCGGCCGTAGGCGTAGGCGTAGGCCTCGTCGAGCGTAACCTTGCCGTCGGTGTTGCGATCGGCGTCGCCGCGCAGGCCGGTGGCGAGGTAGTGCGTGAAGAAGCTGCCCTGGATGTCGTCGCTCTCCTGGCTCACCTCCGAGGCCGACGAGCTCGTGATGATCACCTGGCCGCGCGCCGAGAGCCCCTGGTCCACCTGCACCACGAAGGGCGGCGCCAAGGTGCCGCCCTTCTCGCGCGTCATGGCGCCGGCGCCGCAGCTATCGACGAAGGCGATGCGCACGTCGGCCGACGACTCCTCGAGGCGGCGCTTGATCCACTGCATCTCGAGCTGCGTCTGGCCCAAGCGCAGCACGCCGTTTTGCGCGTGACCCGAGTAGTAGAACAGGAACACCACCTCGTCGCCGCCGCGCTTGGCCTGGGCCACGCGCCGCTCCACCTCGTCGAGCGCGCCCATGACGTCGCCGCCCTCGCCGTCGATGACGGAGAGGATGTCGGCGCGCTCGAAGCCGCCGAGGTCGACGAGCACGTCGGCCAGGCGCTGCCCGTCGCGCCCGGCGTAGCGCAGCTCGGGAAGCTCCGTGCCGCCCTGGTGGTTGGCCACGATGAGCGCCAGGCGCTCGGTGCGCGCATGCGCGTTGCCCGCCGCGAGCGCGGCGAGGGGCAGGGCACAGGCGAGGGCACGCAGGTTCACGCGGTGGGCTTCATGGCTGCGCTCAGGGGCCGCTCGGCGCTGGAGCGATCTTGACGATGTGGACCGAGCTTTGCACGTGCGTGTCGGGCAAGGGCAGGCGCTCGGTGCGCGAAAGGTCGCTGCCCGACGAGGCCAGGCGCTCGGCCGCGGCCTCCACCTCGGCGCGCAGGGTGTCGACGTCCTCGGCGCCATAGACCACGAAGAAGCGCTCGGCGCCGGTGGCCTCGTCGAGCACCACGCTGGCAGGCAAGAGGCGCGTCTTCTCCTCGCCCTTGACGCGGCCCTGCACGCTCTCGGCGGCGTACACCGTGACCACGCCCTTGCCGTCGACGCCGACGAGCACCATAGCGCCCATGTCGGCGTCGTCTTTTACGGCGAACTGGATGCGGTCGCCGGCCGTCAGCTCCTCGCCGGCCCGGCCGGCGTGCGCGCCGCCCTCGTCTTTCACGAAGAAGCCCACGCGGGCGCCGCCCTTGGTGCGCGTGCCCGCCAGCTCGTCGTCGGGGGCGCGCACGAAGAGCACGATGGCGGCGGCGGCGGCGACCAACGCGCCCAAGGTGCCCGGCAAACGCAGCGAGCGCAGCCACGCGAAGGGCGAGCGGCGCGCGACCCTGGCCTCCACCTCGTCGAGGAAGCGGGGCAGCGGCACCTCGAGGGCGAAGGCCGCCTGCTCGGCGCGCTCCTCGGCGGCCAGCGCGTCCACGCGCGCCTTGAAGGCCGCGTCGGTGGCCAGCAGGCGCTCGAGCTCGGCCCGCCGCTCCGCGGGCAGCTCGCCCGCCAGAAAGCGGCGCAGCTCGAAGCCCGAGGGGCCAAGCTCTGCGGCGTCGAGGTCGGGGAGGGTGATGCGCGTCGACATGGTGCTACGGGGTCTGAGCGCGGCTCAGATCGGCGCCTCCTGGAATTCGATGCCGGGCACGGCCTTCTTGATCTCCTCGCGCGCCACGTCGATGAACTCGCGCAGGCGCTTGCGCAAGGTGGGCGCCGAGAGGCCCACCAGCTGGCAGATCTCGGCCTGGGTCATCTCGTCGACGAAGTAGTAGATGGCGGCCTCGGCCACCGCGGGCTCCACCTTGGCGAGGGCGAGCTGCAAGAGCTGCTGGTTCTCTTTGAGGGTGGGGCCGAGGCTCTTGGTGTGCTCGCCGGTCTCCACCTCGCGCTTGTACTTGTCGTGCCAGGCGGCGCGCTTGGCGCGGATCAGGTTCAGGCAGTGATTGGTGGCGATGCGCGTCATCCAGGTGAGCGGCGAGGCCTCGCCGCGGAACTCCGCCAGGTTCCTCTGCACCTTGATGAACACCTCCTGCATGGCGTCCCTCGCCTCTTCCTTGTCGCGCAGCAGGTAGAGACAGCGGCTGTACACGCGGCTCCCATGGGTCCGGTAAAGCTCGGTGAGGAGCTGCCGGTCTGCTTGGCTCGGCCCCGGCGGGCGGGTCGAGCTCAGGTGCTGTGATGTCGACACGCTCACCGGCTCCCGTGGAAACAGACCCGGCTGGGCCCGCAGATCCACAGGTGAGGTGGGGAAAATCCCATGCGCCAGGTCACGTTAGCGCAGCGAGGCGGCGCCCGGACGCGGGCGGGGCCCGGCCCTGCGGGACCGGTCCTACCTGTCGCACCAGGCAGGGGCGATGGCGCCAGGCCGGCAGCGCCGCTAACAGCGTGCAGCATCCGCCAAGGAGCCCTCCCGTGCCCATGCTCGGCCTCGCGTTCCTGCTCACCATCGTCGCTCAAGCGCCTGCCCCGCAAGCCCCCGCCGCGGCGTCGCCCTCGCGTGCGCGCGCCGCCGCTGCCGTGGCCAAGCTCAAGGGCAGCCTGGTGAGCGAGCTGCAAAAACAGATCGCCGCTGGCGGGCCGGCTTCGGCGGTGGGCACCTGCGGCGAGGTAGCGGCGCGCGTTGCCGCCGAGCAGCAAGGCCCCGAGCTGCGCCTCGGCCGCACCTCGTCCCGCCTGCGCAACCCCGCCAACGTTGCGCCCGCGTGGGTGGCGCCACTCTTGGCCGAGCTCGAGGCCGCGCCCAAGGACAAGCGCGGCCCGCGCGAGGTGCTGCTCGAGGGCGGGCGCTTTGGCTACGTCGAGCCCCTAGTGACCGCGCCCTTCTGCCTCGCGTGTCACGGCGAGGCCCTGGCGCCCGAGGTGACGGCGGCCCTCGCGAAGAAGTACCCGCTCGACAAGGCCGTGGGCTTCCGCGAGGGCGAGCTGCGAGGCGTCGCCTGGGTGGAGCTTGGCCCGCCCGCGCGTGCGGCGCTTCCGACAGGCGCTGCCGGCCAGGCCACGGGCGCCATCGGCACGCTGTTCGGCAGCACCATGGAGGGCGCCGCCGCACCGGTAGAGGTCAAGGGCACGCTGAGTAAGGACGAGATTCGCCGCGTGGTGCAGGGCGGCGCCGCGGCACTGCGCGCCTGCTACGACGGTGCGAAGAAAAGGCCGCCAGGAGTCGTGAAGCTGAGCTACCGCTGGACCATCGGCCCGGATGGCAAGGTCACGAGCACCGAGGTGGTGGCGGCCGAGCCGAGCGCCGACGAGCTGGCCGCGTGCGTGGCCGGCGTCATCGCCGGCTGGACCTTCCCGGCGCCCAAGGGCGGTGGCGTGGTCATCGTCAACTACCCCTTCGTCTTCAAGCCGGCGCCCTGAGGAGCGCGCGCCGCCGGCCTGCTACCATCAAGGTCGTGCGAGGCTCGGTCGCGAGGTGGTGACATGCGTGCGTGGCGCATCGGTTTCGGGCTCGCGCTGGTGGCGGCATTTGCCTGCACGCCCACGCCCGCCGACGGGCCGGCCGACGCCGGCAGCGCGTCGGACCCCGGGACCAGCTCGCTCTTCGCAGAGGACCGCGTGGCCGCCCTTCGCATCGAGCTTGGCGCCGACGACTGGGCCGCCATGCTCGCCGACCCCGAGGCCGAGGTGTGGTTCCCCGGGGCCGTCGAGTACGACGACGCGCGGCTCGAGCAGGTGCAGGTGCGCGTCAAGGGCAACTCGAGCCTGCGCTCGGTGGCCGCCATGGGCAGCCACCGCTTCAGCTTCAAGGTCGACCTCAACGATACCCTCGAGGACCAAGAGCTCCTCGGCCAGAGCAAGCTGGTTCTCAACAACGGCTTCAAGGACCCAACCCTGCTGCGCGAGGCGCTGGCCTACGGCGTGGCGCGCGCGGCAGGGCTGCCCGCCTCGCGCACCGGCTTCGTCGATCTCTGGGTCGGCGACGAGCACCTCGGCCTCTACACGCTGGTGGAAGACGTGGGCGGGCGCTTCCTCGACGAACGCTTCCAAGACGGCGACGGCATCCTCTACCAGCCCGAGCCGCCCGCGGGCGAGCTGCGCTACCGCGGCGACAGCATCGAGGACTACCCAGGGCTCGAGGTCGAGCGGCACGAGGAGCTCGGCCACGCCGCCTACGTCGCGCTGGTGGCCGCTCTCCAAGTCGGCGACGTCGTCGCGCTCGCCGGACACCTCGATGTCGAGCTCGCGCTGCGCTACCTGTCCGTGAACGCGCTCTTGGCGAACCTCGACAGCTACCTCGGCACCGCGCACAACTACTACCTCTACGGCGAGGACCAGCGCTTCACCGTCATCCCCTGGGACATGAACGAGGCCTTCGGCGTGTTCACCTGCGGCTGCGATCGCGCGGGCCTCATCGCGCTGCCCATCGAGGAGCCCACCTGCGCACCCGCCGAGGCGCGGCCACTCGTGACCACGCTGCTCGCCGAAGCCGAGCTGGCGGCGCGCTACCGGGAGCTCATCGGTGAGCTACTCGACGGGCCCTTCGCCGAAGACGCCATGGCGGCGCGCGTCGATGCGCTCGCGGCGGTGGTCCGCCCCGTCGTGGCGGCGGACACCAGCAAGTTCTTCACCACCGAGCAATTCGAGCAGGGCATGGAGAGCGACGTGCCGGGAGGCGGCATCGGGCTCATGAGCTTCGTGCGTGAGCGGCGCGCGGCGGTGGCGGCGCAGCTCGATGGCAGCGCGCCCGCCGACGCCGCGGGGCAGGGCGGCTGCCGCGGCGGCGGCGCTGCGAACCCTTGCGGCGACGGCGTGTGCGATCAGGCGGAGCAGAACAACCCCGGGTTGTGCCCGCAGGATTGTTGATCGTGACCTTGTTCGGTGGACAGCCGATGCAGGGAGCCATCGGTGTCTCGGCGAGCAAGAAGCGAGGCGGGACGCGGCGGTCGTTCGCGGGCCCTTAGGGCCCGCGAATGGACAACTCAAGGGCTGACAGATCATCGGTTGTCGGGCGCTCGATCTTGCGGGCTTCGGTTTGCGGGCGCCGGCCCTCGGGCGTCGGTGTCGGGCCGCGGGCTTCGGGCGGCGGGCAACGGACCATCGCTGGT
>JADZDP010000005.1 GCA_020850995.1 Deltaproteobacteria bacterium | reverse complement strand
AGCGAGGCGCGTCGATGGCAAGGAGCCCCGCAGGGCCGTGGCCGTCGCCACGGACCGAGGACGCGACGCCGCCAGCGACGATGGATCGCTCGCGAGGACGATTGAGTTGTCCGTTCGCGGGCCCTAAGCGGCCGGTGCCCGGCCGTGCGCTACTGCACGATCAGCTCGAGCGTGCCCGTGGGCTCCTCGTCCTCACCGAGCTCCAGGCTCACGCTGGCGTCGACGTACCAGGTGACCTCGAGCTCGCCCTCGCCCTCGCCGAGCAGCGAGAAGCTGGCAGTGAAGCGCTCCTCGCACGCCGTGTCGCCCGAGCAACCGGCGAAGGCCTCGACGCCCACGCGCGCCGTGTCTTGCGCGGCCGGGTCGATGACGTCGGTGGCGTTGCTCTCGCCCGTCACGTCCGACGACAGGCCGAAGCTGAGCCCAAGCACCGCCCCGGGATCGAGCTCCACCAGCACGCCCACCTCACCGGAGCCCTCGGTGAGCGGCGCCTGCGCGTCGAGCAGCGCGGAGAACGGCACCTCGGCCTCTGGCGCGCTGGTGCTCAGGGTGAGCGTCAGGGGGCCATCGTCGGCGCTGAGGCTGGGGCCGAAGAGCGGGCCGTTGCTGGCCACGGTGGCGGCTGCGCCCGCGGCCAGCACGAGCGCGGTCGCTGCTTGCCGTGCGCGGGCGTTGGCGATGCATGAGAACATCCCACACCATACCATCCGATGACGGGTACGAGCGGGTGCGAGCCGCCCCCATCGGCTGATCGCCCAAGCTTGAGCCCATGGATGAGCGCCGATACTGGTGGCCGTGAAGCTCCACGCCGCCTCCCTCTGTGCTCTCGTCGCCGCCCTCGGGTGCGGCGGCACGGTCAACGTGCAGAAGGCCGGCTGCGTCGACGACGAGGGCTGTCTCGGCAGCGAGCGCTGCATCGCCGGGCTGTGCCAGGCGGCCACCGCGCCCTCGTGCAGCGACGACTCCGACTGCGATGCCGCGCAGGGCGAGCTCTGCGTCGACGGCACCTGCTCGACGGCGCCGGTGACGGCCCCCGACTCCTGCACCGAGACCCGCGACTGCCCGGTGACCGACTTCTGCAACACCGCCACGAACCAGTGCGAGCCCTTGCACGCGGGCTATTGCCGCCTCGACGGGCAATGCCCGGCGGCGGCGCCGGTGTGCGACACGCCCACCCCCACCCAGGCCGGGCGCTGCGTCGAGTGCCGCGCCGACAGCGATTGCGAGGGCGGCGTCTGCGGCCAGGGCGGCGTCTGTGTGGGTGAAGGTGCGACGGTCGATTGCCCAGAGCACGCGAGCTTGGTGCCGGGGTCCACCACGGTTTGCCAGTGCGATCCTGGCTACCTCCCCGACGTCACCACCGCCTCCTGCGTTCCCCAGCAGACGCCCGACCCGGGCACCGGCACGCCGCCGCCCGACACCTCCACCTGCGTGCCCAACGCCTCGCCCGTCCCTGGTATCCCCGGCCAGTGCCGTTGCGACAGCGGCTACGAGCCGAGCACCGACGGCACCGCGTGCGTGCCTGTGCCCGGCACCACGCCTCCGCCTCCTCCTCCTCCCCCGCCGCCGCCGCCGGATGGTGGCGGTGGTGGTGGTGGCGGTGGCGGCGGCGGCGGCACCGGTGGCGACGACAGCTCCTGCGGCCCCAACGCCATCCCCGTGTTCTTCCTGTGCATGTGCCTGCCGGGCTACGTGGTGTCGCCGAGCGGCTACGGCTGCGTGCTCGAGAGCCAGAGCGGCGGCGGCGGTGGCGGCGACGGCTGCCCGCCGAACTCGTCCCTCTACAGCGACGGCTACTGCTACTGCGACCCGGGCTTCGTGGTGGACTCCTCGGGCACCCAGTGCGTGTATGAGTCCGGCGGCTACGACGAGTGCGCGGAGCTCGGCTACTACGGCGACGGCATGTACTGCGACGACTTCTGCCCCGAGCCCGATCCCGACTGCTACTGATGCACCTCAGCGGCGCGCGCGCTCTTTCACGTAGGCCACGAAGTCCGCCGCCAGCTCCGGGGCGCAGGCACTGACCGCGTCGTTGGCCAGCTCCGCCTCGAGCTTCTTGCTGATCTCGCCCTCCACGCCCACGGCGGCGGTCGAGCCCAACGCCGCCCGCAGGATGTTGCCCGGCATCTCCACCAGCGTGAGCTCGCACTTGACCTCGAGGAACGAGGTCTTGCCGTCTTTACTGCGCGTGACCGAGCGGATGTTGAGTGGTGTTGCGCCGTAGCTCTTCTTGCTCGGGTCGTCGGTGAGCACGAAGCCGGGGCCGAGCTTGCTCGCGATGGCGCTTCTGACCTCGCGCCGCAAGCGCTCTGCCAGGCCAGGCACGATGCCACCGGACAGGTCCCTGGCCTCGCCCACGAGCACGTTCACCACCAGCGCCTCGAGCACGGGGAGCACGCGCTTGAGGACCGCCTGCACCGTATCGTCCTGGTCGCTGGCGAGCGCCTTCAGCGGCGTCAGCGCGGCGGGGTCGCCGATGCGCCCGAGGCCCTCGACGACGGCGGCGCGCACCGCCGGATCGCTGTCGGTAAGGAGCGGCTCGATCAGGCCGCGCGCCGTGGGGTCCTTCGAGCGCGCCACGTTGGACACCGCCACGATGCGCACCTTGCTCGACGAGGACGACAAGCCGTCGACGAGCTTCTTCGGCAGCTCGGCGTGGGCGACCGGCGCGAGCAGCAGTGTGCAGGCGCCAAGGAAGCTGAGCCCAAGGACCATGCGCCAGCAGCGCGCGCCCGCGAGGCGCTTGACACGCATGTCAAACGACCATATTGACACAGATGTCAACTTTCGAGTCCTTCGGGGCAGCAAGCGCAGCGCACCGAGGATCTCAGAACCGAGGAGCGCGTGTCTATGGCGAGGCCGGCGGTGAGCAGAGCCCGAGGGACGGCGGCGGCGGCGCGGCGTGAGACCGCGCCGGCGCGTGCGGCCGCGAAGGATCCGGGCGCTGCCTCGGGTCGAGACGATCGCAGAAAGCAGATCCTCAAGGCCGCCGTGAAGGTGTTCGCCGAGAAGGGCTACCACGGCTGTCGCATCTCCGACGTCGCCGAGGAGGCAGGCGTCGCCTATGGGCTCGTCTACCACTACTACGGCAACAAAGACGGCCTCTTGGCCTCGGTGTTCGACACCAACTGGGCCTTCTTCGCCAAGGCCGTCGACGAGATCGCCGAGTCTGGCGCCACCATGCGAGACAAGCTGTCGCACATCGTGGAGCTGGCCTTCCAGGCCTTCGAGATGGCGCCGTTGGTGGTGAAGGTGCTGGTGCTCGAGTTCGGCAGGAACGCTCGCCTCGGCGAGGCGCTCGACAACCCGCAGGTGGCGCGTGTCTTCAAGTCGATCACGCGCATCTTCGAGGACGGCAAGAAGACGCGCGAGCTCTACGAGGGCATCGATCCCTCCGCCATGAGCATCCTGTTCATCGGCGCGCTCGAGACCGCCTTCGTGTCTTTCGTGCTCACCAACCAAGGCACGCGCAGCAAGGTGCAGTCGGCCGTCACCCTCGACACGATGAAGAAGACCCTGATCGCCATGCTCCACCGCGGAGCGCTCGGCGGAGGACACGCCCATGGACTTTGAGATCAGCGCCGAACAGCAGGCCCTGTACGAGGCGGCCCGCGCTCTTGGCGAGCATGAGGTGCACCCCACCGTCCTTGAGCGAGACAAGAGCGGGCGCTGGGACTGGGCCATCTGGAAAAAGATGGGCGCCGCGGGCCTGCTCGGCTCGCCCTTCCCCGAGGAGTACGGCGGCACGGCGCTCGGCGCCGTCGACACCTGCCTGCTCAAGGAGGCTTTCACCTACGGAGGCCACGACGGCGGCGTGTCGTTGGCGTGGGGTGCTTCGTCCATCCTGTGCGGCGTGCCCATCTGGAAGCTCGGCACCGAGGCGCAGAAGAAGAAGTACCTGCCGGGCATGTGCAGGGGCGACACCATCGGCGCCTTCTGTCTGTCGGAGGCAGGCTCCGGTTCCGACGCGGCTGCCATGAAGACGCGCGCCGAGAAGAAGGGTGACCGCTACATCCTGAACGGCACCAAGATGTGGATCACCAACGGTCCCATCGCCAACCACATGATCGTCACGGCGGTGACCGAGCCCGGCGCCAAAGCCTTCGGTATCTCGAGCTTCATCGTCGACGCCAACAGCAAGGGCTTCAAGGTGGGCCAGCACATCGACAAGATGGGCGTGCGCACCTCGCTGACCTCCGAGATCTTCTTCGAGGACTGCGAGGTCCCCGAGGAGAACCTGCTCGGCGAGCTCAACACCGGTTTCGTGGGCACCGTGAAGCTGATCTTCGGCTGGGAGCGCAGCTGCTTGCTGGCGTCGTCGCTCGGCGGCATGCGCGCCAACGTCGAGCGCTGCACGCGCTACGCCCAAGAGCGGGTGCAGTTCGGCAAGCCCATCGCGAAGTTCCAGGCGGTGCGCCACATGCTGGCCGACATGAAGATGCGCTACGAGCTCTCCAGAAACCTCATCTGGCGTGTGGCCTGGCACCTCGATCAAGACACCGAGCCACCCCTCGTGGATGCGGCGGTGGCCAAGACCTTCGTCAGCGAGGCGGCGCAGAAGGTGGCGCGCGACGCCATCCAGATCCACGGCGGCAACGGCTTCACCACCGAGTACCACGTCGAGCGCGGCCTACGAGACTCCATCCTCGGCACCATCGGCGGCGGCACCTCCGAGGTGCAGCGCTCCATCATCGCCCGCTCCATCCTCGACCTGGGGTTCTGACATGGACTTCTCGATTCCCAAGGACGACGAGGCTGCCGCGGCCGCCTTCGATCGCTTCTGCCAGGACAAGCTTGCACCCCGCGCGGCCAAGGCCGACGCTTCGTCGACCTTCCCCAAGGAGAGCTGGGGCGACCTCAAAGAGATCGGCTTCTTTCAGAGCTTCTACGAGGGCGAGTACGGCCTGGGGCTCTCGTGGGTGCAGCGCTGCATGATGGAGGAGAGCCTGGCCAAGGCCTGCGCCTCCACCTTCCTGACCGCGTGCGCGCACATCGGCCTGTGCGGCGCGCCCGTGTACTACTTCGCCAACCCCGAGCAGAAGCAGCGCTGGCTGCGCCCCCTCGTCGACGTCGAGAAGATCGGCTGCTTCGCGCTCACCGAGCCGGGTTGCGGCACCGACGCCGCCGCCCTCAAGACGCGCGCGAGGAAGACGGGCAAGGGCTGGGTGCTCTCCGGCGAGAAGGCGCTCATCACCAACGCGCCCATCGCCGATTTCGCGGTGGTGTTCGCCGTCACCGACCCCGACGCGGGCTACGGTGGCGTCACCATGTTCGGTGTCGACCTGCAGAAGGCCGGCGTCACGAAGAGCCCGGCCTACCCGAAGATGGGCCTGCGCGCCTCGCCGACTGGCGGCCTCACCTTCGAGGAGGTGCAGCTCTCCGACGACGACGTGCTCGGCGAGGTGGGGCAGGGCTTCATCCACGCCATGCAGACCCTCGAGCTCGGGCGCATCGGCATGTGTCACTTCGGCCTCGGCATCGCCGAGGCGGCCTACGACTGCGCGCGCAAGTACGCCACCGAGCGTACGGCGTTCGGCAGACCCTTGGCGCGCTTGCAGGCCGTGCACTTCAAGATCGCAGACATGAAGATCGAGATCGACGCCGCGCGCCTGATGGCGCGACGCGTGGCCTGGATGAAGTCGAAGGGCGAGATGGTGGGGCCCATGGCCTCCATCGCCAAGAGCTACGCCACCGAGATGGCGGTGCGTGTGGCCGACGCCGCGGTGCA
Source organism: Deltaproteobacteria bacterium (assembly GCA_020850995.1). Taxonomy (GTDB): domain Bacteria; phylum Myxococcota; class UBA727; order UBA727; family VGSZ01; genus JACOUT01. Next base: position 3,019 of record JADZDP010000005.1, on the reverse strand, counting down.
GATCCATGGCGGCTGGGGCTACACCACCGAGTTCCCCGCCGAGCGCTACCTGCGCGACGCGCGCCTGGGGCCCATCGGTGAGGGCACCAGCGAGATCCAGCGCGAGCTGATCGCGCGCGATCTGCTTAGCGAGTAACGAGAGTGAACAGCGCAGGGGTCAGCCATGGTGCTCTTGATTGAAGACAAGCCCGGCGGCCACGACGGCGTCCGCCTGATCACGCTCAACCGCCCGGAGCGAAAGAACGCGCTCTCGCCCGAGCTGCTCGAGCAACTGCGCGACGCCCTCGGTGACGCCGAGAACGACCCGCAGGTGCGCGCCATCGTCATCACCGGCGCGCCGGGGCCTGAGGGGGCCATGACCCGCGGCGCGGCCTTCTGCGCCGGCGGCGATCTGGGCAGCGGCCCCGCGGGTGACGGCTTCTTCCAGCAGCACAAGGACCGCGGCTCCTTCGCCGAGCTGCTCATCGAGATGCGGCACATGAGCACGCCCACGGTGGCGGCGGTGAACGGCACGGCGCTCGGCGGCGGCTTCGGCCTGGTGCTCGCGTGTGATCTCGCCGTGGCGGCCGACGACGCCGAGCTCGGCACCCCCGAGGTCAAGCGCGGCCTCTTCCCCATGATGATCGCCGCGCTCATCGACGAGCAGCTCCCGCGCAAGTTCGCCACCGAGCTCATGTTACTGGGCGGCAAGGTGGACGGCCGGCGCGCCGTCGAGCTCGGCATCGCCAACAAGGCGGTGGCCCGCGCTGACGTCGTCACCGAAGCGCTCAGCTACGCGCTCGCGCTGGCCGACAAGTCCGCCGCGGTGCTCTCCCTCGGCAAGCGCGCCGTGGCGCTGCAGCGGGACATGCCCTTCGACGAGAAGCTCTACTTCTTGCGCGATCAGCTCACCCTCAACCTGCACCTCGATGACGCGGCCGAAGGCATCGCCGCCTTCCTCGAGAAGCGCCCCGCCCAGTGGAAGCACCGATGACCTCCGACAACCCGCACGCGCTCTCCGCGCGCATCCAGGACCTCGAGGAGCGCCTCGCCAAGATCCGAAAGATGGGCGGCGAAGAGGCGGTGGCGCGTCAGCACGCCGCCGGCAAGCTGACGGCGCGCGAGCGCGTGGCGCTCTTGTTCGACAAGCGCGCCGACGGATCGCTGGCCTTCGACGAGCTGATGATCCACGCGCACCACTGCTCCGAGTCACCCATGATGCAGGGGCGCGACACGCCCGCCGACGGCGTGGTGGCGGGCACGGGTACGGTCGACGGCAGGCCGGTGGCGTGCATCGCCTATGACTTCACGGTGATGGCCGGCACCATCGGCCACAACACCGAGATGAAGTGCGCGCGCATGCGCGGCCTGGCCATCGAGCGGCGCATCCCCATGGTGTGGCTGCTCGACTCCGCCGGCGCGCGCGTGCAAGAGGCGACCACGGCGATGTTCGCCGGCTCCGGGCAGATGTTCTACGACCAGGTGATGATGTCGGGCGTCATCCCGCAGGTGGCGGCCATGATGGGCCCCTGCTTCGCGGGTACCGCCTACGTGCCGGGCCTGGCCGACTTCGTGCCCATGGTGAAGAAGACCAGCGCCATGGCGCTGGCGGGCCCGCCGCTCGTCAAGGCGGCCACCGGCGCCGAGGTCACGCCCGACGAGCTCGGTGGACCCAAGCTGCACTGCCGCGAGTCCGGCGTGGGCGATCTCGAGGTCGACGACGACCCCGACATGATCCGGTCCATCAAGACCTGGCTCTCGTTCTTCCCCTCCAGTTGGGACGACGAGCTGCCCTGCTACCCAACGACCGACTCGGACCAGCGCCGCATCGACGACGCGTTGAGCCTGGTGCCCGACAACACGCGCGCGCCCATGGACATGCACGGGCTCATCGATCGCCTGCGCGATCACGACGGGCCCGCGCTCGAGCTGAAGCCCAAGTGGGGCCAGGCCATCATCACCACGCTCATCCGCATGGGCGGCCGGCCCGTGGGCGTGGTCGCGTCGAGCTCGAAGCATATGGGCGGTGTGCTCACCAACGATCCCGCCGACAAGGCCGCCAAGTTCATCGAGACCTGCGACGCCTTCGGCATCCCGCTCGTGTTCCTGCAAGACGTGCCCGGCTTCATGGTGGGCGTGAAGACCGAGAAGGAAGGCATCATCCGGCACGGCAGCAAGATGCTCTTCGCCGTCAGCCGCGCCACGGTGCCCAAGGTCACCGTGGTGGTGCGCAAGGGCTACGGCGCCGGCTACTACGTCATGTGCGGCAAGGGATACCAACCAGACCTCATCGTCGCGTGGCCGAACGCCGAAATCTCGGTGATGGGCCCCGAGGGCGCGGTCAATATTGCGTTTCGCAAGCAGATCGAAGGCTCGTCCAACCCCGACGAGACGCGCGCGCAGCTGGTGGAGAGCTTCCGCGAGCTCATCACGCCGTACGTGCCCGCCGCGCACACCTATATCGACGACGTCATCGACCCGCGTGACACGCGCCGGGTCATCTTGAGCGCGCTGTCGACGGCGCGTCGGCGGAAGAAGCAGTTGCCGGCGAGGAAGCACGCGATCTGCCCGGTGTGAGCGCGGCGACGGCGACGGCGACGACGACGACGAAGCAGCAGCAGCAGCAGAAGAAGAAGAAGAAGAAGAAGAAGAAGAAGAAGACGAAGAAGAAGAAGAAGAAGAAGAAGAAGAAGGAAGGCAATTTGGGGCTTGTCGTTGTTCCTTCGACGGCGATCGCTGCTCTCGCGAGAGCCGATGGCGGTGCCATTGGGGAGCGTCGGCTTGCTGCGACGGCCGAGCATCCGGGTGAGCGAGACGGCCCCCCTTCTAGATCTTCCCCCATAAGAATGGGGGAAGCCGTTCCGGGTTCGCCGCAGCGGCTAGCCGAAGGTGGCGCGACTTCCCCCATTCTTATCTCACCATTGATCACTTCTCAGCGCTTTCCGGGCGAAAGGGATCGCCCCGGCCAAAGAGACGACGTCGTCAAGTCCGCGTCCGATGGTGATGGCACCGGCGCGAGCCCCGGTGGACCTGCCGGAGT
>JADZDP010000004.1 GCA_020850995.1 Deltaproteobacteria bacterium | reverse complement strand
TGCGCCGACATGGCGGCGTCGCGACTGATGGGGACGTCGAGTTCGCGCCTGGGCGACGTCGACTTCGCGGCGCTGGTGATCGACGAATCCAGAACCGGCGGGGCCCGGCTGTTCCGGCTGGCCGAGAACGTCAGCGCGATCGTAGTCGACGAGGCAGTCAAGGCCGCGATCGACGCCAGCGGTATCCCGGGCTTCGTGTTCTACGGCCCGGGCGAATGGTCGGGCTGAGCGAGCCACCACCGCCCTGCAACGAAAGGATCTCGAGATGGCATCCCGCAAATCCGCCGCGCGCGTGATCACGCTGCCGGCCAACGCAGCGGCCGATCTGCCCGCGACCGACCGCTGGCCGTTCGTCGCCTTCCACGGGGTCTTTGCGCCGAACGCCAAGCTGCGATCGCGCGTGGTCCACAAGCCGCCCGCCCCCGCGGTCGAGCAGGGAGCGCCGCCGGAAAAGCCACGGGTACGCCCGTCGCCGTCGCCCTTCCGGCTCGACTGGGCCGCGGCGCTCAAGCGGGTCTTTGGTATCGACGTGCTCCAGTGCGCGCGCTGCGGCGGGCGCCTGGTGATCCTGGCCTTCATCGAGAAGCGCTCGGCCGTGCACGCCATCCTCGAGCACCTCGGCCTGTCGGCGCTGCCCTTGCCGCTCGAGAAGGCGCGTGCGCTGCACGGCCGCCCTTGGGTAGCGAGCGTAGCTCGCGCCCTTGGCTGCGGCGGGCCACCCCAGGTGGCGTGGGACTTCTGACGCGCCGGGTCGTCCTCGCGGGGGCGGCTCGGTGGGGCGCACGCTCCGGGTGCGATGGGCGGGATGAGCGGATCTGCTGAGGCAAGGGTGATCGCACCGCCGTGCGCAAGATCTCGCGACCTTCAGGTCGCCCGCCCGAGCCCCCCGTCGTGGCAGCGAACAGGGTGTTTGTTCGGGCTATCCCCTCACCACCAACTGTTGCAGGTGCGCCGCTCCCCGCCGTCGCAGGCGCCGAAGCCGGCGATGACGAGCTGGAACGCTTGCGGATCGCTGACGAGCACGAGCTTCCAGGTGCAGCCCTCGGCCACCAATCCTTCGACGTTGCTGCCGCACAGGTAGATGATGTTGCCGTTGTCGAAGGTCGCCGTCACCCGGCACCCCATCAAGGGTCCATCCCCGAAGCGGATCGTTTTCGCGTCGCTGTCATAGGTCCCGCTGCCGGCGATGACGTGGTCCTTGACCGCCTGCGGGCAGGTGTCCTCGAGGAAAGGCGGGATCGCGCGCGGCGGGAAGTCGTCCATCTGGCCCCCGAGACGGAAGAAGTTGACCTCGTCCGTCAGGTGGAACGCGAAGCGCGACTCGGAGAGCGTGACATCGCCGTAGGTGCCGTCGAAGTGGCCGAGGACGCTGAGGATGTTCCCGTCGATGCCGGTGTAGGTGGCGTCGTCGGCCACGAGGACGAGCCCATAGGCGACGCCGAGGCCGCGGACGGAGAAGTGTGAGGAGCTCGGCGTAGAGGGACCCGCCCACACCGGCGTGGGCTTGGTGAACGCCTCGAAGGTGATGTCGCCGATCTCTGGGCTGCCGATGTCCTCGCCCGGCGGCGCCTGCTCCACCTGCACCGAGGGATGGCCGCGAATCTCGACGAAGTTCTCCTGCAAGAGAGGCAACCCCTCGTCGGCACCAACCTCGCTGTCGAGGTACGCCGGCTCGCTGTCGACGTGGGCGCGCGCAACCCCGGTCGGCGTCTCCATGCGCGCGTCGGCCGTGGACGCCGGCGAGAGGAGATCGCAGGCGCCGGCGAGCATGACAACGACGGCAAGGGACGCGAGCCATCGGAGCGCCATGGACGTGAGGCTCCCATGCGTGGTGTTGGGGCGCAACGTGACCGAGTCGGGCGCGATCGTCACGCCGTGAGCGCGGCGTCGACGGTCGGCGTCGTCGGTGCTACCCACCGCAGCACCGCATGCGGATCTGGATCGACGCCGACGCCTGCCCGCGCGAAGTGAAGGACGTGATCTTCCGCGCCGCCGAGCGCACGGGTGTCGCGGTCTCGCTCGTCGCCAACACATCGATGTTCACGCCCCGCTCGCCGCTGGTGAGCATGGTGCAGGTCAAGGGCGGCCCGGACGTCGCCGACGATCGCATCGTCGCGGACGCGGTCGAAGGTGACATCGCGGTGACGGCGGACATTCCGCTGGCGGCGCGCCTGGTCCCAAAGGGCGTGGTCGTCATCGACACCCGCGGCGAGGTCTTCGACGAGGACAACATCGGCGAGCGCCTCTCGGTGCGCGACTTCATGGCCGACGTGCGCGACGCGGGCGGCCTCACTGCGGGCCCGCGCGCCTTCAGCGCGCGCGACAAGCAGCGCTTCGCGAGCGCGCTCGACGCCGCGTTGCAGCGCGGGCTGCGCCGATGAGCACGCCGCCTGCAACGGTGCTCTTCGACGAGGACCGCATCGTCGTCATCGAGAAGCCGAGCGGGGTCACGAGCGAGCAGGCAGCCGCAGCGATCGGGTTGCGGCTCGTGCACCGCATCGACAAGGGAACTTCGGGCCTGCTCATGCTGGCGCGCGACGCGCGCACGGTCGCGCGCATGCAGCGCTTGCTGCGCGCGGGCGGGGTCGAGCGGCACTACCGTTTCGTCGCCCACGGGGCGGTCTCGCCGCGCGTGCTGGTCAGCGAGCTGGTGCGAGACCGGGGCGATGGGCTGCGAGGCAGCGGCGTGGGCGGCAAGAGATCCATCGCGGAGATCTCGGACTGCCTCGTCGCCCCCGACCACGCCACCACGCTCGGCGTCGCCCGTCTCGTCACCGGTCGCACGCATCAGTTGCGCATCCAGCTCGCGGAGGCAGGGCACCCGATCGTCGGCGAGCGCGTCTATGTGCGCGACGCGCTCCGGTCGGGGGTGCGCCTGATCGAGGCCGCGCGCCTGCTGCTGCATGCCGAGCGTCTGCGTTTCATTCACCCGGGCACCAAGCGGGCCGTCGACCTCTGTTCCGCGGTGCCGGCTGCGCTATCGTCAGTCTCGCGTGGCGGGTATAGGAACTTCTGAGGTTGATCCGTTTTCGTGGATACCCAACACAGCGCCTGGCGCTGGAGGAGACAGGGATGTCCAAGATCAAGACCAGCAGGGCACGCAGATCGTTCACGCCGGAGTTCAAGGCGCATGCCGTCGAGCTCGTGCGCTCGTCCGGCAAGACCGTCGGCCAGGTGGCCAAAGACCTCGACCTCACCGAGACCGCGCTGCGGGAGTGAGTCAGGCGCGCCCAGGAGGTGCCCAGCGGCGCGCTCGTCGACCCCGATGAGCGCGCCGAGCTGCGGCGCCTGCGCGAGGAGGTCCGCGGTCTGCGGATGGAACGAGACTTCGCAAAAAAAGCCGCGGTCTTCTTCGCGAAGGAGAGCAAGTGAAGTTCGCTCTCATCGACGTGGAGAAGACCAGCTTCCCCGTGGCCTTCATGTGTCGGGAGCTGGAGGTGTCGACGAGCGGATACAACGCGTGGTGCGGGCGGGCCCCGTCGAAGCACGCCCAGGACGACGAGGAGCTGGCGGCTGTGATCGTCGGGTTCCACGCTGCCAGCCGCAAGACCTACGGCAGCCCGCGCATCCACCAGGACCTGAAGGACGCCGGGCACAAGGTCAGCCGGAAGCGCGTCGTGCGGCTGATGCAGGAGCAGGGGGTCGCTGCGCGCCGGAAGTAGCGGTTCCGGCGCACCACGGACTCCGCCCACTCGTTCCCCGTCGCCGAGAATCTCCTTGAACGGGAGTTCTACGTCGGCGAGCCGAACCGCGTCTGGGTCACGGACATCACGTACGTCTGGACGCGGGAGGGCTGGCTCTACCTCGCGGCGATCGTGGACCTGTGCTCGCGGGCCGTCGTCGGCTGGGCGATGAGCGCGACCATCGACAGGAACCTGTGCCTGAACGTGCTCGCGATGGCGGTGGTGACGCGACGGCCCAAGCCCGGCCTCGTGCACCATTCGGACCGTGGCAGCCAGTACGCGAGCGGCGACTATCGGCGCGCCCTCGACGACAACAAGATGATCTGCAGCATGAGCCGCAAGGGTGACTGCTGGGACAACGCCGTTGCCGAGAGCTTCTGGAGTACGATCAAGGCGGAGCCCATCCACGGCGTCGACTTCACCACGAGGCCGGCGGCTCAGCAGGCGATCTTCGAGTACATCGAGGTCTTCTACAATCGACGACGACGGCATTCGACAATTGACTACAGGACACCGGCACAGCAGGAGGAGCTCCACGCATCAGCAACGCAGACCCCATAACGAAACCGTCCACGGGCTCGGGTCAACTTCAATCCGCGACTCCGCGCGCCGCACGAGGAGCTTCTTGTCCGGCGGCTCGTCCTTGATCCGCTCCTCGATGTCGTAAAGCTTCTTGAACGCGGCGAGCGGCATCGCCGCGCGCTGGTCGCCGGCGTCGAGCGCCTTCACGAAGTAGCGCCGCGCGTGCATGTTGCAGCCGACCTCGACGAGGCCGGGCCTGTTAAAGCTCGCGT
>JADZDP010000003.1 GCA_020850995.1 Deltaproteobacteria bacterium | reverse complement strand
GACCCGCTGGCTGCGTTGCGGGTCCCTCCGCTTCGGCGTCACGTACCTCGGTACGTTCGCCTCGCGGCCCCGCCCGCGCCTTGCCAGCGGGCCGCTCGCGACGATTTCCTGCCAGATTCTGAGCGCCATCTCACGTCGGCAACCGCGCCCCGGCGTCAGCGCTCGGGGCCGAGCGCCTTGCTCAACAGCCGCACCAGCAGCTCCATCTCCACCGCCTCGTCGAAGGGCGCGCCCGGTCGCAAGTAGTAGCGGTGCACGGCGTGACCGGCCGTGATGCTGATGATGGTGCGCATGACGAGCTCGGGCGCCAGCTCCATCATCTCGCCTCGTCGCTGCAGATCGGTGATGGTGCCGGTGGCGTGCGGGTAGATGTCGCGCACGAACACCTCGTCGACGATGGCGCGCACCTCGGGGTGGAAGGGCAGCTCTTGCAGCGCGATGCGCAGCACGCGGTGGTGGCGGCGCACGAAGCCGACGCGATCTTTCACCAGCACCGCCAGGAACGAGCGCAGGTCGGGGTAGCGCTGGCTCATGATCTGCTTGACGTCGGCGACGAGGGCGGGCGCCACCACGCGCAACACCGGCGCCACCACGCCGATGAGCAGGTCCTTCTTGGTCTTGTAGTGACGGAAGATGGCCGCCTCGGAGACGCCAGCCTTCCTCGCGATCTCGGCGGTGGCGGTGCCGGCGTAGCCCTGCTCGGCGAACATCTCGAGCGCGGCGTCCAAAATGCGACGGTGCTTCTCGGTCCCCGCTTGGCTCCACAGCACCTCGTCGGTCATCATGGCAGGGATAGCGTCCTGCCGCGCCCGAGTCCATCATGCCCCTCATCGTCAACGAACGCTTCAGCATCCCCGCGCACGAGCTCGAGGTGAGCTTCGCGCGCTCCGGCGGCGCCGGCGGGCAGAACGTCAACAAGGTGTCGTCGAAGGCGCTGGTGCGCTGGCACTTCGCGGCCAGCCAGGCATTCCCCTGGGAGCTCAAGGCCCGTCTGTGGGAGAAGCTCGCGGGCAAGCTCACCGACGAGGGCGATCTGCTGGTGGTGAGCGACAAGACCCGCGACCAGCACCAGAACATCGACGACGCGCGCGCCAAGCTTGCGGCCATGGTGCGGGCGGCGCTGCTGGTGCCAAAGCCGCGGCGTGCCACCAAGCCAACCAAGGGCAGCAAGCGTCGCCGCCTCGAGGACAAGTCCCGCCGTGGCGAGGTCAAGCAGGGCCGGGGCAGGGTGCGAGACGAGGACTGAGGTCCAGCGCAGCGCCGCCCTGTGACGGGGGCCGCGCCAATTCGCGCGTGGCCGCGCTACAACCAGCACAATGCCGCTCATCGACGAATTACGCCGCAACGTGTTCGCGCGCTTCCGCGGGCAGACCAACACCGAGGTCGGCGGCTCCAGTGGCACGCAGAATGTCACCGGCACCGAATCGGGTGGCGGCATCCACGTGCGCGCTCAAGACGGCATGGAGCGAAACGCCGCTGTCCAGGAGACGCGCCTCACGCGCACCCAGGTGATCGAGAAGGCCAAGGTCGCGGGCGTGCCCCAGCGCGTGCAGGTGGGCCCCACCTGCGGGCTGTACGCGCTCGGCATGGTGATGGACTCGTGGAACGAGAAGGATCCGAAGAACCCCACGGCCATCGTGCAAGACCTCGACCTGCGCGGCAAAGGCAAGCAGTACACGCGCGAGCCCACCACCAGCGAGCGCATCCTCGACTACGCCAAGGACGAGGGCTTCACGGCGCTCGGCGAGATGTTCACCGCCACCCAGCTCGCCGCCACCGCGCGCCACTTCGGCTACGACGCCACCACGCACCTGAAGGCCACGCTCGAGGACTTGTACAAGGTGCTCGACGCCGGTCACCCGGCCATCGTCGCCTTCGACGTCGACTACAACGGCAACCCCACCGACGCCGGCGGCGAGCGCGCCCACTACGCCGTCATCGAGGGCTACTTCGACGACAAGGGCGAGCGCTACCTGATCGCGCGCCACGGCTGGGGCGTGCAGCAAGACCACATCTGGAAGGCCAGCGACTTCGATGAGAGCTGGAAGGCGCTGCAGACCACCGACTTCTACGGTACTCCCGGCGACGGCGTGATCCCGCGCCACGCGAGCCTGAACATGAGCCGCGAATTGCCCGAGCCCTCGCAGATGAAGCTGCCCGACGCCGGGCATGGCCGCGCGCAGATCTTCGAGTCGCTCGGCACCAAGATCGTCGAGGTGGTGCCGAAGGGCGAAGCGCCCGTGGGAGGTGTGCGGTGATCTCGCGCCTCGCCACCAGCCGCTTGCCCGTGGTCAAGAAGGTCACGCGCGAAAAGACCGCGCGCCCCGCCTCGCCCGGCCGCGGCAAGAGCGTGGGCGAGAACGCCAAGGGCGATCGCGTGCTGGTTGACGTCGTCGACGGCGTGGTGGCGCGCCTCGACGCCGCCGGTCAGCCGCGCACCACGGTGAAGGTGCCGTGCGCGCAAGACCCCATCACGCCGGGCCTGGTGGCCGTCAGCGACGACGGCGAGCGCGCCCTCGTCATGGCGTGCACGGAGCACCACGGCGAGCCCGCGCTGGTGCTGGTGGACTTCGCCAAAGGCAGCGCCACCACCGTGCGCTCCTTCGCCGGCCCCGGCTGGGTGGTGGGCGGCTTCCTGGGCGACAAGGTGCTGTGCCTGGCGCAGCGCCTGGGCGACGAGCCCGAGCTCTCCGTGTGGCTCGGCGACAAGCGCGTGTGGAGCGTGGCCGGCATGCAGCAGCCTTGCGTGCCCGCGCGCGTCTCTGCGGAGGTGGCGGCGCTGGTGCTGTGCCCCACGCCCGACGAGCTCACACGCACGGGCCCCTCGTCGTTGTGCGCGCTCGATGTCACGAGCGGGGCGCTGGCGCCGCTGGCGCCGGCGGCGGGGACGCGGGTGGTGGTGAGGGACGGCGCGCTGATCGTCGAGGGCGGCGTCGAGCGGGTGGTGGTGGCGATCTGAGCGGGTGGTGGCAGGACGCGCTCCTGCGCTCGCTGCGGCGCCGCCGGGGTGGGTGGGTAGCTCCTGCGGTGCGGCCCGCTGGGCCGACGCTGTGAAGACCTAGCGCCATCCTTGGGTCGCGCTCGACGAGGGCAGTCACCCCGCCGCGCTCTCCACCTCGAACAGCTCGAGGTCCGGCAGGTCCACGAGGTCATAGAACGGGTCACACAAGAGCAGCGGCGGCTCGGGCCGCGTCCCGTCGGTGAGCAGCGCCTCGATCTCCTGCGGCGCCGTGTCGTCGACCAGCGGCGATGCCGGCACCTTACTCTCGTCGTACACGTCGATCACCCGGCAGCGGCCCTCCTCGGGCGCGCAGTCGAGGTCGCTCGTGCACGGCGTGGCGCACAGCTCGGTCAGGCGGTGGCTCCGGCGTCGTGTACCGCCCGATCTCGGGATAGATGAGTCCAGGTGCGTCCTGTCGTACGCGCAGGCGATCGTTCGATGCGGGTCGCGGCCGCCGTCGTCGTCGTGCCGACGCTGGTTGTCGCCACGCAGGACGCGGCCCTGGTGCGACGTGCTCGAGGTGAACAGCCCCCATGAGGCGAAGCGTATGCCCGCCAGCGGGCCGCAGGCCAGCCGCTCAGGCTGGCACCGAGGAGAGCGACTCCCCGGGCTTCTCGGTCTGCGGCGGGGGCCGCCCCTGGCGGTGGTGATTCTTGGGAGGCGGCGCAGTCCTGCGCGATCGCGTCTATGGCCGCGTCTCAGTCTTCTTGGACCCGAAGAGCGCCAGCACGCGCACGCGCGCCTTCGTCTCACGCCGGTAGACGAGGAGATGACCGGTCTCCGTCAGCACGATGACGCGTGCGCGCTTGTACCTGCGGGTACGCGCGCGCTCGCCGGCGTCGGGGAACGTGCGCAAGAGCGCGACGGCGCGCGCGAGGTCCTCGTCGAAGAGCTCGGGGTTGGCGGGTCTGTTGGTACGCCACCAGATCGATTCGTTGAGGATGTCGCGCTCGGCGGTACGTGCGAAACAGACCGCGATCGTCATCCGCGCTGCGCTCTGAGCTTGGCGAGGAGCTCCTCTGCGGTGACAAAGTCGCCCCGGTCGATCTCGGCATCCGCGGCCTCGAGGGCCGTTTCCTGCTCTTCAGTGAGCTCGATGCCCTCGTCGCTAGCAAGCGACTCGAGCAGCTCGGCCGCAGCCTGCTCGACGGTGCGCCCCGTCTCCTGCGCGAGAGCGCGTAACCGCTCGAGCAACTCCTCGTTGACCGGGATGCTCATCGTCACCATGCCTGAAGCATAGCTTCCTTGGGGAGGGTTGTCGTCGACGCGGGTGGAGCGAGAGCGCCGCCGTCCCCTCCCCGGATCTGCACGCCTTGGGCAAAGGCGCCGGCCGCGAATGTCAGCCTGGCCGCAGGGCCCTCGCTGTGCTCGGGACGCCGCAGACGGCGTCGGCCAGGCGGGCCATTCGCAGTGTGGCGTCTCCCAGCCGCGCACGCCTGCGGCCTGACGCGCCGCGCCGCGGCCGGATCTCCGCCCGAGCTACTCCGCCGCCGCGCCCTCCACCTCGAACAGCTCGAGATCCGGCAGGTCCACGAGGTCGTAGAAGGGATCGCACAACAAAAGCGGCGGCTCGGGCCGTGTCTCGTCGGACAAGAGCGCCTCGATTTCCTCGGGCGCCGTGTCGTCCACCAGCGGGGCCGCCGGCACCTTGCTCTCGTCGAACACGTCGATCACCCGGCAGCGGCCCTCCTCGGGCGCGCAGTCGAGGTCGCGCGTGCACGGCGTCGCGCACAGCTCGGTCAGGCGGTCGCGTTGCCAGAACTGCGTGCCCTCGGGGCAGCCGTGGTTGGTGGCGACGAGCTCGTCGTCGGTGGAGCGGTTGGGGGTGGTGTTCCGGTGCGTGGACTTCCAGCGCTCGGCCGCGGCGTTGTTGGCGGCGAGGTGGGCTTGGTAGGCGGCGTGGGCGGTGGCTTCGGCGGCAGCCGCATCTGCAACATCGAAACCATGGGCGTCGTCGCCTCCCAAGGCCGGCGATGCGGGCATGAGAAGCGCAACCGTCGCCGTACCGACCGCGCCTGCGAACACCACCAGCAAGTACCTGCTCTTCATGGCGAAGACCTCGAGCGTCGTTGTCCGAAGTTCACAGCATCCACGCAGGACCCGTTTGCCGGGAGCGCTTCACCTCGAAGGACAGTGTTCCGGTGCCGCGGAGCACTTCGACGACGCAGGTCGTACCGTCGTTCCCTCGAAAGAGTCCGGCGATCTCGACGGGACGAAGCAGCTGCGTATCGGAGCCGTCGACCCGCACAACGACGTCACCAGCGAGCAGAGCCCCAAGTGTTCGAACCTCTGCGACGACGGGTCGTCCACCTGTGAAATCGAGACTGACGCCGACGCCGAAGAAGTCGCCTGCGGCTTGGTCCTCAGGGCCCTGACGACGAAGGGCGATCCGCAGGGTGTTCTCGTCCCGCACGCCGACACCACCGACCCCAAGAGCGACGTACCCCTCCTTTGCGGCGACGACGTCGCCCCGCGCGGGATCCGCGACAACCATCGTGAACCGGCCGTCGTTGTCGGTGACCGCCTCGGGAACGGAAGACGAACGCACACCAGCGAACTGGACCCTCGCTCCATGGATCGGCGTGCCAGTGCCAAGGTCAACGACCTGCCCCGACAAACGGACGCTTGGCGACGAGCTGCAGGCGACAACCGCCGCGACCACCAGCAATGCGACAAGTGATCTCATTGGTCGGTCCCCACCGAGCAGCAGAGATACGGCTCACAGAACCTTTGGACGTACCAGCGGTAGCAGTCGCAGTATTCTGGCGACGGAACGCCCGTTCGGGAATCGCACTCCGCGAGCCGTTCTCGTGCCCACTCACAGCCGCCCAGCATGTCCGTGAGCGACCGGCATTCCTCGCGTGTTGGGCGGTCATCGCTGCATTGATTTCGCCCCTCGGGATCGGTGGCAACGAGCGGCCGCGACGCCACGTACGTGTATGCTTGGGGGCCCGGGAAGAGGAAGGCTTCCTGAGCGTGGTCTGGATCCGGCGTCGTGTACCGCCCGATCTCGGGCACATACGCCCGCCACCCATTCAACGTCACCCCGTTCCCCGTCCCCCGCTGCCCGGGCAGTCCCCACCCATACTCCGGCATCGGGCTCTCGCTCGCGTCGATCACCT
>JADZDP010000002.1 GCA_020850995.1 Deltaproteobacteria bacterium | reverse complement strand
GTTGGTGGGTCGGGCGGGACTCGAACCCGCGACCAACGGATTAAAAGTCCGCTGCTCTACCACCTGAGCTACCGACCCATGCGCTCGTGCTAGGCAGGTCATCCGGCCGTGTCAAAGTAGGAGGCCCGGATGCGCGCGATCGCCGAGCAGGTCCATCTCGTCACCGGCGCGACGCAAGGGATCGGCAAGGAGACGGCGCGTGCGCTGGCGCGCCTCGGCGCGCGGGTGATCGTGACGGCGCGCGACCAGGCCCGCGGCACAGCGGTGGTCGACGAGCTGCGCGCCGACAGCGGCAACCAACGGGTGGAGCTCGCGCTGGTCGACTTCGCGTCCTTTCGCTCGGTGCGCGCCTTCCTCGACGAGGTGCGCGCGCGCGTCGATCGCCTCGACGTGTTGGTCAACAACGCCGGCGGCTACTTCCAGAGCCGCCAGGAGACCGAGGACGGCCACGAGATGAGCTTCCAGGTGAACCACCTGGGCTACTTCATGACCACGCTCGGCCTGTTCCCGCAGCTTCGCGCCGGCGGCTCGGCGCGCGTGGTGTGTGTCTCCTCCGACGCTCACTGGGGGGGCAAGGTCCGCCTCGACGATCTCGATCGCACCCGCGGCTACGCCGCCTATGGCGCGTACGCGGCCTCCAAGTTGATGAACCTGCTGTTCACGGTGGAGGCGGCGCGCCGCTTCCCGTCGACGATCGCCATCAACGGCGTGCACCCCGGAGTGGTGGCCAGCGGCTTCGGCCTTGGTGAGAGCGGCGTCATCAAGGCGTTCTATCGCGTCGCTCGGCCGCTCTTGCGCACCTCGCAGCAGGGGGCCGACACGCCGGTGTGGCTGGCGACAGCGCCCGAGCTCGATGGCGTCACGGGCAAGTACTGGGCGCGGCGCCAAGAGCGCGGCATGCGCGCCGCCGCGCGCGACAAGGAGCTCGCCCGGCGGCTGTGGGAGGAGAGCGAGCGCCTCACGGGCGTCTCCCTGCCGGCCGATGGCTGAAGCTCGTGCACGGGCCCGCCACCAACGCCGCGGGTACGCTTGCGTCTGCGCGCCAGCGCGGTGACGATGGCGCGATGGACCCGCGCCGCTGCCCGCGCTGCACCTTCAGCCTCGTCCCGCAGCCCGTGGGCGGCGGAGAGATCGACTTCTGCCCGCGGTGCCGTGGCACCTTCCTCGAGCTCGGTGAGCACGGCGCGCTCCTTGGTCGCCTCGGCGACTTCCGGCAGTGGGCACAGACCGGCGCCGCCCGCCTTGCCGGCGACAGCCGCGTGCGTTGCCCCCTCGGGCACGGCCGCATGCAGGCGTGGCGCGTCAACGTCGCCGACGGCGGTACCGTCGAGGTAGATACCTGCGCGACCTGTCATGGCCTGTGGCTCGACGCGCACGAAGCAGTGCAGCTCAAGCGCGCCGGCGGGCCGCCGCCCGTGCCGCTCATGCCGCGCTTCGGTCCCGACCTGACGCTCAACGAACCGCCGCCCGGACAGGAGAAGACCGGGGTCGGCTGGTACCTGTTCCAGCTCTTCACCGCCATGCCGGTGGAGGTGCACAACCCCAAGCGCGGGGCCGCCCTCGTGTGCCTCGCGCTCGTCGGCGCCTGCGTGGTGGCGTTCGCGCTCGAGCTCTCGTTGATCGCGTCCGATGGCCCCGAGGCACTACGGCGCTACGCGGTGGTGCCCACCGAGCTGCTCGCTGGCCGCAACCTGCACAGCATGGTCACCTACATGTTCCTGCACGGTGGCGTGGTGCACCTGCTCGGCAACCTTTGGTTTCTGTGGACCTTCGGCGACAACGTCGAGGACCGCGTCGGCCGCGGGCGTTTCCTGGCCCTGTACCTCGCGTGTGGCATCGCGGCCGTCGTGCTCGAGGCCGCGCTGACCCAGAGCCCCGACGCCACCATCGTGGGCGCGTCGGGGGCGATCGCTGGGCTCATGGGCGCCTATCTCGGCCTGTTCCCGCGCGCGCACCTCTACCAAGTGTTCCTGTTCATCCGCTGGCGCTTGCCCGTGTGGTTCTATCTGGGCGGCTGGCTCGCACTCAACGCCGCGCTCGGCGTCGCCACGCTCAACGGCTCCATGGGGGGCGCTGCCGTGGCTTGGTGGGCGCACGTGGGCGGCTTCCTCGCGGGCCTCGCGTGGGCGCTACTGCTGGGGCGCCGCTTCAAGGACGGCGCCGAGCTCGCGCGCGCGCGCGGCGTGGGGTAGCTCGGTGCCGACGTCGCGCGCACGTGAGACATCGGTGGGTGCGCTGATCGCGGTCCTGATCGCGTCGCTGGCGTGGCTCGTGAGCCTGCTCGTCGTTGGCGTCGTGCTCACGAACGACGGTCCGAGCCATCTCTTGCAGTGCCACGTGTTCGCGTCGCTCGGCGACGCGTCGTCACCATACGCCGGGCACTTCTCCGCCAACGTGCCGGTGACGGCGCGCGGATCGTGCGAGCTGCAGCTCGTGCTCGAACGCTTCCTCTCGTGGCGCGCGATCCACCAACTGCTGCTCGGCATGCCGAGCGTGCTGTTCTCGTTGGCTGCGTGGACCGCGGCGCGCGCCGTCCACCCGGCGCGCGCGTGGACGGGGGTGCTCGTTGCTGCATTGCCGGCGCACACGCTCATCTACTACGGGCTCTTCCCCTACGCGCTCGGCGCGGCCGTCGCCGCGCTCGGCATCGCGCTCGCAGTCACCGAATGCGCGCGCGCGCGCGCGACGCGTTGGCGCACGGCGCTCGCCAGCGGCGCGCTCCTGGTGGTGGTCGCGCTAGCCCACGCGGTGGCGGCGCTCTTCTTCGCGATCCTGGCGGGCGTTGTGCTCGTGGTCGGTGCCAGCGACGCGCGCGCCGCGGCGCGCGCGCTCCTGCGCCACGCGCTCTGCGGCCTGCCGGCGCTCGTGGTGCTCGCGCGGGCCCTGGGCTACTCCACCGACGTCAGCGACGCGATGGCGACGCGCTTCTTGTCGTTCGCGCTGCACCTGAAGGTGCAGCTCGCGTGGGCGCAGGCCGGTGGTACTGCGCGCGAGCTCGTGGCGCTCGGCCTACCCGCGCTCGGCGTGGCCGTTACCGCCCTTCGCTGGCGCAGCGCGACGCGCGCCGAGCGCGCGCTCGCCGCCGCGGGGCTCACCGCGCTCGCCTTGTTCTGGGTCTTGCCGCAGGACGCGCGCGGCTTCCTGATCTTTTCGCCGCGCGCGCTCGTGTTCTTCGTCGTCTTCGGCATCGCCGCGCTCCCGCTGGAGCGCCTGGCCCCGCGCCTACGCGCGTTCGTGCCGATAGTCGCGATCGCGCTCTGTGCGGTCCAGCTCGCGTGGCTGCACGGCTTTCACGCAGAGCGCGCCCGCGCGGCCGACGCGGTGCTGGCGTTTGTCGACGAGCCGGTAGCTGCGCCCGGCGTTCGCCTGCCGCTGCCGCTCGATCCCTACCTCGGGCGAGACAGCGGCGAGGCGTGGGGCATCTTCGGGTGGGTCCCCGGCATGCACGTTGGGCAGGTGTACGCGCTCCGGCAGGGCGGCGCCGTCGAGTACTCCCAAGACCGCCGCGCGACCACGCAGTGGGCGCTCCGCTCGCCGGCATCACGGCGCGGCGTGCCGCCCGACCTCCTCGAGCTGTTCGCTCGCCTACCGTCGACCGCGGCGCGCGTCGCGCGCGCCCGCGCGGTGGCGCGCGCGGGCGCGCGTTGGGACGGCGTCATCGTGGTGGGCGATCGCGACGAGCAAGCGGTGTTCACCCAGCTGGGGTACCGCGTCGAGCACGGCAACGACGCGGTGATGCTTGCGCGCTTCGTGGGCTGCCCGCTCGCGATCCGCGCCAGCGACCTCCCCGAGGGCCGCGAGCTCGTCGTCACCGTGCGCGCCGCCGGTGACGTCGAGCCGTGGCTGGTCGCAACCATGCAGCGCGGCCCCGGCGAGGCGGACCCCGTCGCGCAGCTCGGCGGCGGCGCAGGGCCCCCGGCGCCCTGCGGTGGCGTCGTCGTCGAGGCCCAGGCTCCCTTTGCGTGCGAGGGCGGCCCACGAAGCGCTGAGCTCCCACGCGACGCGTCGATCGTGTGTTCGGTGCGCGCGCGCTAGCGCCTGTCCTTGAGCTCGGACAGGCACCTGGAGGGGGCCTTTCCGTGCTCAAGGACACGCCCTACCCTCGCCCCATGCCCGTCCACGAACGTCGCGTCGGCCCCGTCCGTATCGCCACCACCTCGACCAGCGGCGCGCCGCCGCCGCGGCCCCTCGTGCGCGCCGCCTCCGCCGGCGTCGAGCCGCCGGCCACATCGATCCTCGGTGGCCCCGCGCGTCGCGCGCCGGCTCAGCGCGTCGTGGGTACCGGCCTCGTCGAGGGAGTGGAGCTGCGCGGCGGGCGCCTGCTCGTCGACGGGCTACCGGCGGCCTCGCGCGCTCTGCTGAAGCGATCGGGCGGCCTCGCGCTGATGCACGCGGCGGCTCGCCTGGCCGACGCCGGCGACCTCAGCAAGCTGAGCGCTACCCAGCGCGCCGCGCTGGTGGCGGAGCTCACCCCCGCGCTCGAGGCGCAGAGCAGCGGCCGCACCTCGCTGCTCGACGCACGCGCGCACTCGGGCGCCTTCGCGCTCCTCGAGCAGGTGCTGGTGGCCATGCGCGGCGCGAGCGAGGAGCGTGCTGCCGCGGCGCTCACCCATCGCCTGCTGGCCGCCGCGTCTCGCGAGCGCCACCCGGGGCTGCGCGTGCACATGGAGCGGCGCCTGGTCGAGCTGCCGCCGCGCGTGGTGGGCAGCGAAGATCGCGCCCAACTGCAAGCGCTGGCGACGGTGCACGAACACGCCATGCCGCCGCGCGACGCCTGGCTGCGCGGCACGCCACCCACGCTCAAGGTGGTGGCCTCGGTGCAAGACGAGTTCTGGAAGGCCGAGCTGGCGTCATACCGGAAAAGCGGCTTCACCATCGAGGCGAAGGGCGCGCACCGCGCGCTGGCGGTCAAGACCGTTGGCGACCTGACGCCGCCCGTGCGCATCGAGGTGGAGCTCCTGTGCCGCGACACCGAGGTGCTCGATGCGCTCTCCGAGCACGACACCGATGTGGTCATCTACACCGGCCACGCCAACCTTGGCGGCGTGGCCAAGGCCGGCATCGAGCACGGCCCGCGCATCGCCGAGGGCGCCAAGCTCATCGCCTTCCTGGCCTGTCGATCGAAGCAGAACCTGGCCCAGCTCGAGCGTGCGTATCCCGGGCAACACCTGTTGGCATCCAACGAGGGCACCTACGGTCACGACGACGCCATCCTCACGCAAACGCTGCTGGACGGCATCGTGCGCGGCAAGAGCTACGCGCAGATCGAGGCCGCCGCCGAGAAGCAGGGCCTGTGGGAGAAGCGCAACTACCACTTCCCGCACGAGACCGCCGACATGGTGGCGGCCCCCCCGGTGTACGTGCCCACCGCGCACACCGCGGCGAGCCGCTCGATCTCCATGCGACCGCTCGCGAGCCCGCCGCCAGCGGCTACCCTCGACCGCGGTCCCGTCGACGACGCCATGGCGTTCGTCAACACCGTCCACGGCTACTGGTCGGAGCAGTCGGGCACGGCGCAGGACCGCGCGCTCCACGATCGCATCGGCTCCGACGGCTTCTTCGATGGCACCGCCGCCGATCCCCCAATCAAGGTCCGCTGGGAGAGCAAAGACGGCAAGCGCGCCATGCGTGTGGCCGTCAACAGCGCCTTCGCCCACCAAGACCGCGACGCGCTCGGCATGATGGTGACCTACGCGGTGGGGCGCGAGCTCGCCGCCGTCGACGCGCGGCGCGGCGAGCCCGAGCGCCGCATGCTCGCGCTCGCCATGGTGGCCTCCTACGTCTACTTCTTGGTGGAGTACTCCGACGTCGCCGACCTCTTGCTGCGCCAATTCGCGAAGCAGCACGGCTTCCCGCCCGGCCTGTCGTGGCCCGTGGTGGAGAAGGCCGTGCGCGCCGACATGGACAACGACTGCTCGGCCGTCACCATCGACATGCTCGAGCGCGGCATGCAGCACCAGTTCCTCGAGGTGAACCCGGCGCGCACGTCGACGCAGTTCCGCCGTTACGTCGGCGCCGCGCTCGAGGAGCTGCGCAAGAGCGACACACCCATCGGGCGGCTCACCTGGGAGCTGGTGGCCACCGGCCGCGTGCAGCTCGACGAGCTGCGCGATCTGAGCCGCCCCGACTACCTGCGCGCGCGCAGGGAGTTCCTGAAGGACGGCGTCAAGCTGCCCGAGCGGCCCAACGCCGCGGCGCTGCGCGCCATCACCACCAGCCTCAACGGCTATATGTGGGACGATCGCATCTACCTTGCCCCCGGACTCTCGGCCAAAGACCTCGCGCGCACCATCGTCCACGAGGTCAATCACGTGCGCAACCGCTCGGAAGAGCACTACCGCAGCGACCAGCAGATCCTCGTCGAGGAGTACCGCGCGTTCTACGCCGAGCGCCTGTTTGCCAAGGAGTCAGTGTCGGCGGCGGCCTGTCGGGCGCTCAAGGACGAGGTCATCGCCGACTACCACCTGCAGGGCGTGACGGCGGCCGACGTGCCCGACCTGCCGCCGGGCATCCTCGAGCGGCGGGCGTGAGAAAACGAAAAGGGCGGCCCCGCGGCCGCCCCTGCGCGAGAGCGCGGGAAGCGCCTCAGCCGTCGCCGTGCGCCACGACGCCGCGGGAGGCATACGCGCCCTCGGCTGCGGTGCGGGCCTGCAGCGAGCGAGCGTGGGTGAAGATGGCGTCGCCCTTGCTCTTGAGCGCCTGCAGCGCTGGCGCGCGCTCGGCCTTGCCGTTCCGGTACTTCTGATCGACCTCGACCTGCATGGCCACAGAGCCATCCGGCTGCTTGACGAAGCCGATGGTGTCGCCGTCGACGTCGACGAAGACGCCGCCCTGGTAGGCGCGCACCTTGCCAGCGCCGAGCTCACGGGCGGCGGCGGCGATGAAGCCGGCGACCTCGTCGGCCTCGCCTTTGGCCACGGGCAGCTTGACGGCGACGTCTTCCTCGGGGGCCTCTGGCTTGGAAACGAAGTACGCCGTGACCGCAATGCCGGCGATGACCAGGACGGGCGCAATGACGTTCTTCACGGGAGCCTCCAGAAAGGGGGGTCGGACTTCCTACCGATACCCACTCGAAGCAATGCAGGCATTGGGCCAACACGTAAAGGCCCGTCCCCTCGCGACCGGGACATGTCGCTTGCGCGCTGCGTGCGCAGATTGTGCAAGATTCGCGGCCACCGTCTTGCGCAATCCCGCATGACGCATTGCGCGAAAACGCGAGCTAGCGAGCAGTGGCGCCACGAGCGAAGCGAGCGGAAGGAATCGTCCCCAGGGGGATTCGAACCCCCGTCACCGCCGTGAAAGGGCGATGTCCTAGGCCTCTAGACGATGGGGACGCACGGCGCCCCCTCTACCTGTGCGCGCCAGCCGGGGCAAGGGCGAGCAGGCGCGGACGGCAGGCGGCCGCATGCCACTACTGCGAGGGGAAGATCGCCTGCGGGGGCGAGCCCTCATTGGCGTTGCCGAAGAGTGAGCCCCAGCACACCAGGCGCCCTGCCACCGAGCGGGCGCACGCACCGTAGGAGCGCGCGCGCACCTCGGCCCAGGGCGCGAAGCCGGCGCTGATTGGCACTGGGCTCACGTCTTGGCACTGCGCGCCGACGCAGCTGAGCGGGCCAGAGTCGTTGCCGGTGGAAAAAAACAGCACGCGGCCCCAGCACGCGACGCCGTCGTTCTCGACGATGCCGCAGGCGTGCTGCGCGCCGATGCTCACCTGCGATCCCGCATGGGTGTCACGGAAGCCTGCGAAGGGTGAGCCGGGCGCGCTCGGCACCACGACGCCCGCGTCGTTGTCACCGCTACAGCGGATCTGCGCGCCGTCGATCACGCACACGGTGCCCGGCCCGAGCGCGACGCGCGCCAGGTCGTCACCGAGGGCATCACAGGGCATGCCCTCGGCGCAGCCGGTGGCGGCGACGAAACCGGCGTCGAGGTGGACGCAGGTCGAGGGGCCACCTGCGGGCGCGCCGCAGATCGCATGCGTGCTCACCAACAGCGTGCGCGACAGGCCAAGGGCCGGCTCTTGCACTGCGGCACCGTCGCTGCGGCTGCTGTACCCGGGGCCGAAGCACCACACCTCGCCGCCGTCGGTGGCGCAGGTGAGCCCCGTGGAGCTCACCCCGTCGGCGTCGACGTCGATGACGTTGGCGAGCAGGCTAGGCGGCAGGCTGGGCTCAACCAAGGTGCCCGCTGGGCTCACCGCGGCGGTGCCCAGGGTGCCGTTGGTGCCATCGCCCCAGCACGCGACGGTGCGGGTGCCGCCGAAGCGGCCAATGACGCACACGTGGCGCTCCCCCACGGCGAGATCCTCGACCTCGCTCACCGTCAGAACCGGCGCGGGCTCGTTGTCGCTCTGTTGGGGGGTGGAGCGGCCGAGCTGACCGGCGCCGTTCCCGCCCCAGCACTGCACCCGAGCGTCGCTGTCGAGCATGCAGCCAAAGGCTACGCCGACGTCGACCGCGACGACGTGAAGGTCGTCGCCCTCACCTTCGCCCTCACCTTCGCCTTCGCCTTCGCCCTCACCTTCACCCTCACCTTCACCTTCGCCCTCACCGCCGTCGGGCGCGCAGCTCCCCACGTCGGCGCCGGCAGCGATCACGCAGCGCTGCCGGTCGTCGCACTGGGCGTCCTCGCGGCAGGGGCGCGCACCAGGGCAGGCGCTCGCGGCAACGAGCATGAGGAGCAGGGTGATACGCGCGGGCGAGATCATGTCACTCCCACACGAGGACGCCGGCGCTGAGCGCCGCCGCCCCCGCGATCACGGTGGCCGCCGACGCCCCCCACGCGAGGATGCGCGCCCCCTCCCAAGTGCGCGCTTGCGCGCGATCGAGGTGGGCGCCGAGGTACTGCCCCTCGACGAGCAGGCTGCCGCCGGCGCCGAGCGCCCCGAGCGCCAGCGCGAGCGCGCCGCCACCCACGAGCGCCACGCCCGCCACCGAGGGGCCCGCGCTCGGCGCCACCAAGGGAATGCGGGCCTTGCGTGCCACGTCGGCGACCAGGCCCGGCACCTGCTCGCGCAGGCGATCGACCTCACCCACCCGGGCCGAACGCGTCGCCTGCGCCACCAGCTCGGCTCGCTTGCCGTCGAACAGCGAGAGGGTCAGGTGCATCGACCCCTGCGCCTCCGACAGGCGCGGGCGCAGCACCCAGTCGGCGTCGAGGGCGGCGGCGAACTCGACCACGCAGGCAGCGTCGTCGCCGTCGCCGGCGCAGGCGCGCGCGAGCCCGAGCTCGAGCTGCTGCTCGAGCGCAGCCGGTGTCAGCACGACCAGGTCGGGGAGCTGCTCGAGGGCCGCGCTCTCCACCGCGCGCGACATCAGCTCGGCCACGCCGCCCTGGGTCTCGCCGGGCACGGGCGTGATGAGCAAGCGCGCGGCGTGCGCGCTCGGAGCCCACGCGGCACAGGCCAGCAGGACAGCAAGCGGGAGCTTCCCTGGCATGGCGCCGGAGTGTATCCGGGCGCGACGCCTTTCACGACGGGAGATCACAATGGCCGCGGGCACGACGACGATCGGGGTGGTGGGAGCGGGCAATATGGGCGCGGGCATCGCGCAGAAATATGCCACCGAGGGCTTCACGGTGGTCGTGCTCGACCTCGACGCCGGCGCGGTCGAGCGAGGGCGCGAGCGCGTCACGCAGACCCTCGCCGAGGGCGTCGCGCGCAAGATCTTCACGCCGGAGCAGAAGGACCAGATCCTCGGCCGCATGAGCTTCACCACCGAGCGCGATGCGCTCAAAGGCGCTGCCCTGGTGGTCGAGGCCGTGTTCGAGGACAAGGCTGTCAAGCAAGACCTGTTCCGCGACCTCGATGCGCGCTTGGGCAAGGACACCATCCTCGCCACCAACACCTCGAGCTTCTACGTCGACGACGTGGCGGAGGCCTGCGCGCACAAGGAGCGCGTGGTCGGCCTGCACTACTTCTATCACCCGGCCAAGAACCGCCTGGTCGAGGTCATTCCCGGCACCGCCACCGCGCGCGCGGCCTTCGACCGTGCGTGGGACCTGCAAGTGCAGACCGGCAAGACGCCGGTGGAGTGTGCCGACGCGCCGGGCTTCATCGTCAACCGCTTCTTCGTGCCCTGGCTGAACGAGAGCATGCGCATCGTCAAGGACGGTATCGCCAACATCGCCACCGTCGAGGCGGCAGCCAAGCAGGCCTTTGGCGCGGGCATGGGGCCCTTCGAGCTCATGAACGTCACCGGCGTGCCCATTACGCTGCACGCGGCCACGACGCTCGGGCGTGCGCTGTCGGCCTTCTATGCGCCCTGCGATCTCATCCGCCCCATGGTCGACGCCAAGAAGAACTGGGATCTCACCGGCACGCCCGACGAGAGCAAGCTCGCGGCCATCGGCGAGCGCCTGTGGGCCTGCGTGTGGCAGATCGCGTGCACGCTGGTGTTCGACGAGAAGGTGTGCACGCTCGAGGACTGTGACCTCGGCGCGCGCGTGGGCTTGCGCTGGCCCAAAGGCCCCTTCGAGGCCGCCAATCAACAGGGCACGCGCGCGGCGCTCGACGCGGTCAAGAAGCTGGTGGCGCGCTGGCCTGATCTCAAGGTGCCGGGCATCCTGGCCGAACACGGCGAGAACAACGTCCCCTTCGCCATTCGCTTGGTGAACACCCGCGTGGCCGACGGTGTCGGCACCATCACCTTCAACCGGCCCGACGCCATGAACGCGCTCAACGAGGCGGTGGTGGCGCAGCTCGATCACGCCTTCACCAAGCTCGAGGCCGACGGCGCCGTCAAGGGCATCGTCATCGAGGGCAAGGGCAAGGCCTTCGTGGCCGGCGCCGACACCAAGTTCTTCGTCGAGCAGATCGAGAAGCGCGACGTGCCGCGCATCGTGCGCTTCGCCAGCGACGGGCAGAGGCTCTTTCGCCGCATCGACCAGTGCAAGAAGCCGGTGGTGTGCAAGCTGCACGGGCTCTCGCTCGGCGGCGGCAGCGAGCTGGCGCTTTCGTGCGACTGGATCGTCGCCGGTGAGAAGGGCGCGCTCGGCTTCCCCGAGACTGGCATCGGCATCTACCCAGGTCTCGGCGGTACGCAGCGCAGCGCGCGCCGCGTGGGCGTGCCGCTGGCGCGCTGGCTGGTGCTCAGCGGCGAGATGGTGGAAGCCAAAACCGCCCTCGCCATGGGCTTGGTGGACGAGGTGGTGGGCGCCAACGAGCTCGACGCACGCTGCAAAGCCCGCGCGCTCTCCGGCGAGACGCGCCCCGAGCGAGCGCCGCCCACCAGCGCCCCCAAGGGCTTCGAGGGCGCCTGGCGCGCCTTCACCTGGACCTCGCTCTACGACCTGCTCAAGGGCCTCACCAGCGTCGACGATGCCGCGCTCGCCAAGAGCGTGAAGAAGGCGAGCTTCAAGGCACCGCTGGCAGCCCAGGCCGCCGACGCGCTCGTCAAGCTCGCGGGCACGGCGACCCTGGAGGAAGGGCTGCGCGCCGAGACCGAGGGTCTGCAGCGCATCTTCGCCACCAAAGACGCGTACGAGGGGCTCTCGTCGCTCGGCGCACGTCGCCCGAGCTTCAAGGGGCAGTAGCGCCGACGGGCGCGGCGCCGGCGTCGCTCGCGCCGCCTGCGCCCGCGTCGGCCGGCGGCGCTGGCGTCGGCTCGTGGCTCGCGCTCTTCGGCAAGACCACGAGCGCGTTGGGCACTCCCCAGCCGCCGTCGATGCCGAGCTTGTAGCCGCCGAGGCGCGCGTTCAGCTGCGTCGAGGGCCCACCGTCGAGGTTGAGCGCCTGGGTGCAGCCGAGGCCCCCTTGCGCGCGCGGGCGCGCGAGGAAGCGCGCGAAGCCGGTGGCGTCGGCCGGGGCGGTGGTCACCACCAGCACGAGCGAGGAACCCTCGGCG
The DNA here is from genome assembly GCA_020850995.1 of Deltaproteobacteria bacterium. Lineage (GTDB taxonomy): Bacteria > Myxococcota > UBA727 > UBA727 > VGSZ01 > JACOUT01. Next base: position 38,418 of record JADZDP010000002.1, on the reverse strand, counting down.
CAGACGGCGGTGCGCTCGGCCGCCGCAGGCTTGAGCTTCTGCACCGCGCCGTCGACGACGAGGCGCGGCACGCCCTGCACCACCAGCTCGCCGCCTGGGGCGTCCGCGGCCAGGGTGTCGCCCGCCACGACGCGCGCGTGCCCGTGATCGACGACGAGCGCGCCCCACCGAGCCTGCCGTTCCTTGTTGAGGACACGGCCGGCGTCGACCACGCGGCCCATGGCGTGGCCTCGTGGGTCGAAGAAGCTCGCGTTGATCGCCAGGTGCTGGGGCCAGCGCGCCGAGAGCTCCGACACGCGTTTGCGCTCGCTGTCGTGCACTACCGTGAGGTCGACCTGTGACAGGTCCACGATGAACGCGTGCCCGCCAAACGCGGGATCGCCGCGCTCAGAGAACGCGCCTGCCTCGACGCCTGGGGCCACGTGCTCGAACGCGATCGGCGTCGACGAGGCGCTCGAGCAGGAGCCGAGGATGAGCACACCGGCGATGGTCGCCCGCGTCAGGCCAGCTCCACGACGCCGCTCTTGAGCACCAGCACGGCGGCTTGGTTGGTGACGCGTACGAGCCAGGGCCCTTTGGGGTCGCCGCGCGCCTCGATGCTCAGGGTGTCGCCCATCATCACCGGTCGGTTGAAGCGCACGGCCAGACGCCGGACCTTGTTCGGATCGCCCCCCACCTGGCGCACGGCCGCGTTGTGCACGAAGGCCATCGTACACAAGCCATGCAGGATGATGCCGGGCAGGCCTGCGGCCTTGGCCATGGCCTCGTCCTTGTGGATGGGGTTGTGATCGCCTGAGGCCTCGGCGTAGCGCAGGCTCTGATCGGCATCGACCACCTGCGACGCCGACCAGGCGGTGCCCTTGGCGCTCCAGGCTGCCTCCTCCGCTTCGCGCTCGCGCTTCTCCGCTTCCAGGCTCTCCTTCTTGCGTGGGCCCCGCACGAACAGCCCGCTCTTGGCCTCGAGCACGGGCTCGCCGCGCTGGTTGAGGGAGCTGACAGCCACGGTGAGGAGCTCGCCCGTGGTCTTGTCGGCGATGTCGAGCACCTTCGAGGTCGAGGTGATGACGTCGCCTGGCCGCACCGGCGCCAAGAAGCGCATGTCCTGGTCGCCGTGCACCAGGCGCATCATGTCGACCTGCAGCTCGGGGTCGAAGAGCGGCGCCGACAGCGCCTTGACCGAGAAGGCCACGCCGAACATCGGCGGGGCCGACGCGCTTGGCCCCTCATAGGCCGGCAGCTTGGCGTTGGTGGCCGCAGCGTACGCGCGTGCTCCGTCGGCGCTGACCATCACGGGCTCCAAGCCCCGGTATTCCTTGCCGATCAGCGCGCGGTTCATGGGCATGGTGCGACCTCCGGCGCCTTGGTAGCACGGCCTCATGGCCCCGAGCACACCCGGTCTTTCGCAGGTGAATGACCTGGCGCCGGCACCGTCCGAAGGGCGCATGGACGTCTTACTGCTCGACAGCCGTGACTCGTTCACCTGGAACCTCGCGCAGGGGTTCCAGGAGCTCGGCGCGCGTGTGGAGGTGACCCCCGCCGACGCCACCACCGCACCCGCCCTGCTGCAGGCGCGCCCGCGCGTGGTGGTGATTGGGCCTGGGCCGCGTGGGCCGGGGGAGCTGCCAGCGCTGGTGGAGCTGGTCGGCGGACTTGTCGGCGAGCTGCCAATCTTCGGCGTGTGCCTCGGGCTGCAAGTGCTGGTGCGCGCTGCGGGCGGGCGGGTGCAGCGGGCGCGCGCGCCCGTGCACGGCAAGCGCGACGCCATCACCCACGACGGCCGCGGCGTGTTCGAGGGGCTGCCTTCTCCCCTGTGGGTCATGCGCTACCACTCGCTGGTGGTCACCGACGTGCCGCGCCGCTTCGAGGTCAGCGCCACCGATGCGCACGGGCAGGTCATGGCCGTGCGCGACCAGGCCGCGCGCATCGAGGCCGTGCAGTTCCACCCGGAGTCCATCGGTACCGCGGGCGGCATGTCGATGCTGCGGGCGGCGCTCCGCCTCGGCGGCGTCGAGCGCCCACTGCCGCCGCCGAGGGCAGGGGCGGTGCCGGGCCCGGGCTCGCTCGGCCCCGGGCACCCCGAGGCGCGCTATGGTCAGTGACCCGCCGTCGGAAGAACGAGGGGACCATGAGGGACACCATGATGCGTCGACGTGACCTGCTCCGCATCGCCGCTGGCGCCGCCGTTGCGGGCGCCGTGGTGCCCGCCACCGGGTGCGCCACCCTGTGTGACCTGCTCGGCAACTTCATCAAGGCGCCCGACCTCCGCATCAAGAAGATGGACATCACCAAGATGACGCTGACGTCCATCAGCACCAAGTTCCTCGTCGATCTCATCAACCCGAACCCCTTCGGCTTCCGCCTCGACGGGCTCGACTACTTGCTGCGCCTCGACGGACAAGAGATCTCGAAGGGCAGGGCGCCCAAGGGCATCACGCTCAAGCCACGCGGCAAGGCCGCCACCGAGCTCGATCTCGACTTCGACCTCGGGCGCACCACGGCGGCGGTGCTCAAGCTCATCGAGCACCGCTCCATCGCGTATGAGCTGCAGACCGTGGGCAAGTTCTTTGGCAAGCAGGGCGGCATCGACGTGCCCGCCACCTTCAAGGGCAACATGCCCATGCCCATCATCCCCAAGCTCGGTATCAAAAGCTTCGCGCCCCTGTCTGCCGGCGTTGGTGGCATCGCCTTCAAGGTGGTGGCCGAGGTCGAGAACACCAACGCCTTCGATATCCCCATCGACGGCTTTGGCTTCGACGTCAAGCTCGACGGTCGCAACGTGCTGTCGAACAAGTCGATCAAGGGCGTCACGCTCAAGTCCAAGAAGACCAGCGCCGTGCCCTTCCAGTTCGACGTCGGTCTCGTCGAGGTGGGCCTGTCGCTCGCCGAGCTCGCGTCGGGGCGGCGCCTGAGCTACGAGGTGGGCACCGAGCTCAAGTCGGGCTTCCTCAAGCTGCCGTTCACGCACAAGGGCAGCGTGCGCGTCGCCTCCTGAGCAATCGGCAGGAGTGCGTCCGGCTTCGCCTGAGACCATGCGTGGACGGTGAACGCAGCGCGCGGACGCGGTAGCCTTCGTCCGCGATGGCTTCGACGGCACCACCACGAGCGCTCCTGCCCAAGGGCGGCTGGGTCGCGGGCAGCTTCGAGGGCCACTACGAGGCGCTGTTGCAGAAGGTGCGACCGGCCGCCCTCATCGACGACGCGCGCGTCCACGACCTCACGCTGCTGCCCGGACGCGTGCGCGGCCTGCGGCGTGCGCGCGCACCGCGCTTCACGGCGGGCGATCGTCCGCCGCTCTCGCAGGCGCGCCTCGAGGTGATCGCCGAGCTCGACGCCGAGGTGCCGCGCGACCCGGCTCCCGCCGGCGCACCAGCGGCGTCGCTGCTGCCTGAGGTGCACCGCCTGGTCTTGCGCGACGTGTTCTTGTGCGACTGGGTGGCCGAGCCTTTGCTCGACGAGCTGGCGTCGTCCCGCGGCGTAGTGCGCGGGGTGCTCTACGGCCGCGTGGGGCCGGAGCCGTGGTCGTGGTGGCGCTGGCTGTGGTTGCTGTTGGCGCTCCTGCTCTTGCTGCTCTTGTTCCTCCTGTTCGCGCGCTGCGCGCCACTCGAACCCGTGGTGGCTCCGGTGCGCCAGCGCATCTTCACCGGCGTCGACGACGTGCGCTGGAGAATCGTAGAGCGCTTCGGACACGACGCCGACGCTGAATTGGTGGCCGACGCGACGCGCGGCACCGGCGGCCAGGCGCAAAGCGTAGGCGGAGGCGCAGGCGCAGGCGCAGGCGCAGGCGCAGGCGCAGGCGCAGGCGCAGGTGGAGGCGCAGGCGCAGGCGCAGGTGGAGGCGCAGGTGCAGGCGCAGACGCAGGTGCAGGCGCAGACGCAGGTGCAGGCGCAGGCGCAGGTGGAGGCGCAGGTGGAGGCGCAGGTGGAGGCGCAGGTGGAGGCGCAGGTGGAGGCGCAGGTGCAGGCGCAGGTGCAGGCGCAGGTGCAGGCGCAGGCGCAGCCGCAGCCGCAGGTGGAGGCGCAGGCGCAGGTGGAGGCGCAGGCGCAGGTGCTGGCGCAGGCGCAGGTGGAGGCGCAGGCGCAGGCGCAGGTGCAGGTGCAGGTGGAGGTGCAGGTGCAGGTGGAGGCGCAGGCGCAGGTGGAGGCGCAGGCGCAGGTGGAGGCGCAGGCGCAGGCGCAGGTGCAGGTGCAGGTGCAGGCGCAGGTGCAGGCGCAGGCGCAGGCGCAGGTGCAGGCGCAGGCGCGGGCGACGCGGGCGCCGGTGACGCAGGCGCGGGCAGCGGGGGACCACGCCGCTATAGCGTCGACGAGGCGCTCGACGATCCCGCCGCGTTCTTCGCCAAGTGCGGTCGCCCCCTCTACCTCTCGGGCGACCTCCTCTTCGACGTCGACCAGCACACCTTGCGGCCCGAGTCGGTTCCGCTGTTGCGGCGCCTCGCTCGCCTCCTCAAAGGAAGCCCGGAGCAAGGACGCATCCTCCTGGTGGCAGGGCACGCCGATCCTCAGGGCGAGAGCGCGCACAACGAGGAGCTGAGCCAGCGGCGCGCCGAGACCGTCGCGGCCTTCGTCGCCGACTACGGTGGCGTCGGCAAGAACACGCTGGTGGCCGAGGGGCGCGGCGAGCGCGAGCCCATCGTGCCCGCGACGGCGCCCGTGGATCAGCAGCGCTTCAACCGTCGCGTCGAGATCTCCGTACGCTGCCCGGGCGGAGGGCCCTGATGCTGCAGCGCATGGTGCGCTTCCTGGTGCACTTGGTGTCGCGCCCGCGCATCGAGCTGCTCGAGCACCCCCACGGTGGCGTGGTGTTCGCCGGTGGCCGCACCGCGCTGGTGGTGCGCGTCACGGGGAACGGCCGCATCGGCCGCGGCGACGACGCGCGCGAGGTCAGCGGCGGCTTCGCTGGTGTGCTGTTCGTCGACGTGCCCGCGGCCGTGGGCCGCACCACCGTCGAGGTGGCGGTGCGCTCGGTGCTGTTCCGCCACACGCGCACCATCGTGCTCGACGTCATCCCCGCGCCGCCGCCTTCGCCACGCGCGCCGCCGCCGCCTGCCATCCCGACCCTGGCGTTGCCGGCCTGCGTGCCGGCGCTGCCGCCCATCCCCTCCTGCCACGAGGTGCCACGCCCATGACCGAACCAACACCGTCCCCCGCAGCGGCGTCATCGCCCGCGCCCGCACCCGCGCCGGTGGCCGCGCCGGTGGCCGACCCGCTACCCGCAGCGACCCCAAGCGCAACGCCGACGGCCAGCGAAGACCGCTACCAGTACGGCGCCGTCCGCGACGTCTCGCGCTTCACGCGCTTTCTGTGGTTCTGTGCAGGCGCAGACGCTCAGCTGCTTGTGCGCTGCCCCAACAGCGATCGGGTCAAGTTCCAGGGCCTCGGCGGCGTGGTGCTCACCGTTGGCGTGCTGGCGTTCTTCTCTGGGAGCTACGCGTTCTACACGGTGTTCTCTCCGAAGGATGCCACGGCGCTTGGGGAGCGCGTGCTGCACCTGCCGAGCGCGGCGGCGTCGGTGTTCTTCGGCCTGGTGTGGGCGCTCATCATCTTCAACATCGATCGCTTCATCATCTCGTCGACGGGCAAGGGCGACGGCACCGACAAGATCACCTGGCAGGAGTTCGTCAACTCGCTGCCGCGCCTGGCCATGGCGCTCATCATCGGCCTGTGCCTGTCGAAGCCCCTCGAGATCAAGATCCTCGAGAGCGAGATCGAGAGCGCGCTCGAGAAGGAGCAGAAGGAGTTCCTGGCGGAGCTCAACGACGCCAGCGAAGGCCTGGTCGCCAAGGAGCGCACCACCCTGCGCGAGAAGATCGATGGGCTGCAGAAGCGCGTCGACGACAACGACGGCGCGCTCGAGAAGCGGCGCCTCGAGATCCAACAGCAGCGCCGCGAGCTCGAGCTCGAGGCCGAGGGGAAGACCGGCTCGGGCGCCGCGGGGCGCGGACCTGCCTGGCGCGACAAACGCGACAACCTCGATCGCATGGAGGCCGAGCTCAACCGCGACCGCGAGGCGCTCGGCAAGAAGAACACCATGGTCAGCGACGAGCTGACCGAGGCGAAGACCGCGCTGTCCTCGCTCGACGCCAAGCTCGCAGGCGAGAAGGCGAGCAACCTGCAGGTCGCCAGACACCTCGACGGGCTGATGAAGCGCATCCAGGTGAGCCACGACATCGGCGGCATGATCCCCATCGCCATCATGCTCCTCCTCTTGTGCATCGAGGCCGGCCCCATCTTCTTCAAGCTGATGGTCATCAAGGGGGCGTACGATTATCTGGACGAGAACCAGAAGCGCGTCGTGCGCGCGCGCGCTGGCATCGAGCCCGACGCGCGCATCATCTCCGACGGCAAGGGCAAGGCCATCCACATCGATTTGCACCACGGCGTCACCGCGGTGCTCGACGAGGAGAAGCGGCGGCTCGACAGCGAGCGCGCCATGGCCACCGTGGTGCACGAGGCGTGGCAGAAGAAGACCGCCGCTGCCATCGCGCAGAACCCTGAGGCCTTCGTCAAACGCTCGTGACCAAGGCGCTCCTCACCCTGTGCGGCTACGACGTCGACATCGTGGCGCGCGTCGCTCCTGGCGAGCGGCGCTTCTTGATCATGTCGGCAGCGCTGTCGGTGGTGGCGGCGCTCTTGTGCGGCGTGGGGCTCGGCTACGGCGGGATGCTGACGCTCGGCTTGTTGTCCGCGCCGCCGCTGTTCGCCGTGGGAACGCTCTTCATGCTCAACTTGATGCGGCTGCAACACGCGGGCTCGGGCTACCCGCTGCACCTGCCCATCGAGGAGATCGGCAACTGGCGGCCCGCATTCACGGGCGTGGTGGTGCTGTTCGCGCTCGGGCTCTTGGTGGTGCAGCCGCTCGCGCTGTTGTTCCTCAAGCGCCCGCTCGATGACGACATCGTCAGCCGCATCGTGGAGACCGCGGTGCTGCAGCACGCGCTCGGCGTGGTTGAGCGGCCGCCGCCGGCGGACGGCCTGATTCTGCGCGCGCGCTTCGCGTGGGAGCTGCATGCGCTGCCCATGGCGCTGGCCTCGGCCGGCCTCGCGTTGATGGTGGCCGCGCCCGCCTGGCTGCGCATCGTGGGCGTGCGCGCCCTGCGGCGCTACGAGAGCGAGCGCTGGATCCGCGATCGCATGTTCGTCGACGACGAGTGGGCCGTGGCACAAGACATCGTCACGAGCACGCTCGCGCGCACCGCGCCCGGCTTCTCCGGCGCGCTGCAGACGCACCACGCCGACGCGCCCTACAACACCCGCCCGCTGCTGTTCGGCCTCGACCCGAGCGCCTTCGTCGAGGGCGGTGTGCGTTGGGTGAAACAGGGCCCCGGCATCGACCCGACCCCCGACGTCCCGCCTGGCCCGGTGCCGTGGTGGGAGCTCGTCGGCAACGCCGAGCACCTGCGGCCGCCGGTGCCCGAGCCCCTCGAGGTCGAGCGACCTGCCGCGCCGGAGCAGCCCGCACCGCCGCCGCCGCCCAAGCCTGCACCCGAGCAGGCCGCTGCGCCGCCCCCGCCGCCGCCCAAGCCCGCTGCGCCGCCGCCGCCCCCGTCGCCCCCGGTGGCGCCGCGCGTGGCGCCGCGGCCCGTGCCGCTCCCCAGGGTCGACCTCCCCGACGGCGTGCTCGGCATGGGGCGCCTCGACGTGAAGACGGCCATGGGCGATATCGAAGGGACGGCGCGCTACGCCGCGCGCTACCTGGAGCGGCCGCAGGCCGAGGTGGAGCAGCAGATCCGCCACTCCGTCGATAGCGCGCAGTTGTTCCGCATCTTCCCAGAGTGGAACAGGCTGCCCACGCTGTTGTTGAAGGACTCCGGCACCGCCCTCGACCTCGGCTTGGCACCGCTCATCGCCATCGCCGTGGGGCGTCCGGCGGACCAGGTGGAGCGCCGCTTGCGCGCGGCGCCGCCCGACAAGAAGGTGTCGGCGGTGTTCTCGCCCGAGCTCGCGCGCATCGTGCTGCGCAAGGGGTAGAGCGCATCTGACGAACCCTCCGCGTCGCCGGCGCGGTCCAAACGGCCGTTGGCTTCGATGCGCCTTGCCCTCGGCCTTTTTGTCCTCGCGCAGGCTCGGTCGGGACTCATGAGATGCGCTCGAGCTTCAATCGAGCGACACCACTTCGACGTCGAGGGGGGCGACGCGCAGCAGGTGCGCGCTGACGCCGAAGGTGACCAGGCCGCAGCCCACGCCGACCAGCCCCGCGATCACCACGCGGCGCGCGCCGCCGCCGTTCTTGAACAAGAGGAAGCACACGGCCCCCATCACCACCAAGGCCACCACCCCAAGCAGCACGGCCGCCTGGTGCACGGTGACGATGACGGCGACGAGGCCCTGCACACGACCAGAGGTAGCGCACGGAACACGGCTTCGCTATGGCCGGGCACATGGCGGGCGCATTGCGCATCACCGGGGGGCGGCTGGCGAGGCGGCGCTTGCGCGTGCCGGCCGCGGCCGATCGCGGGGCGCTGCGCCCCACGTCGGACAAGGTGCGAGCGGCCTTGTTCTCGGCGCTGGCATCGGGGGCAGGCGCCGCCCTCGAGGGCGCGCGCGTGCTCGACCTCTTCGCCGGCAGCGGCGCCCTCGCCATCGAGGCGCTGTCGCGGGGCGCGGCCCACGCGCTCTTGGTGGAGCGGGATCGGGCCAGCGCCCGTGTCGTCGAGGAGAACCTGGCCTCGCTGGGGCTCGTCGAGGTCGCAGGTGTGCGCTGCGACGACGCGGCGCGCACGCTGCGGGCGCTGCCTGCGCAGAGCGTGGACCTCTGCTTCGTCGATCCGCCCTACGCCCACACGGTGACCTCGCTCTACCCCGACCTGGTGCGCGTGCTCGCGCCCGGCGGCGTCTTGGTGCTCGAACGTGACCGCCGAACGGGCGATCCCTCCCCGGTGGGGCTTTCGCCGATCTTCGAACGCGTCTATGGCGACACCCGCGTCGTCATGCTGCAGCGCGCGCCGCGCGCGCAGGGCCACGCTGGCGATCGCACCGAGGAGACCTGCGTCGTGACTACCGCTGCCATCTACCCCGGCTCCTTCGATCCGCTCACCAACGGCCACGTCGACATCCTGACGCGCGGCCTCAAGATGTTCGACCGGGTCATCCTCGCCATCGCCAACAACCCGCAGAAGTCGCCGCTGTTTTCCGTCGACGAGCGGCTCGATCTGGCGCGTGCCTGCCTGGGAGCGGTCAAAGGCATCGAGATCGACGCCTTCGACGGCCTGGTGGTCGACTACGCTCAGAAGAAGAAGGTCGGTGTGCTGCTGCGCGGCCTGCGTGCGGTCAGCGACTTCGAATACGAGTTCCAGCTCGCCAGCATGAACCGCAAGCTCGCGCCCAAGGTCGACACCGTCTTCATGATGACCAGTGAAGAGAGCTTCTACTTGTCGAGCCGCCTGGTGCGTGAGGTCGCCACCTTCGGCGGCAGCGTGCGCGGCATGGTTCCCGATCCGGTATTCGACGCGCTCGAAAAGAAGCTCGGGCGCGGCAGCAAGAAGAAGTGAGGTCCGCCGTGGCTCTGTCGCTCAACACCGCGCGCATGTCGGCGGTTCGCCCGTCGGCGACCCTGGCTATGGCCGCCAAGGCCAAGGCCATGCAGAAGGCCGGGATCGACGTCGCCAACCTGTCGGCAGGCGAGCCCGACTTCAAGACGCCCGCGTGCATCGTCGACTACGCGCGGCGCGCCCTCGAGGAGCGGGCCGCTCATGCCTACACCAACGCCCGCGGCACCGACGAGATGATCGACGCCATGCGCGCCAAGCTGCGCCGCGAGCAATACACCGACTATGGCGTCAACGAGGTCATCGCCACCGTCGGCACCAAGGGTGCGCTCATGCTGGCCATCGACGCGCTGGTCGGCGCTGGCGACGAGGTGGTGCTGTTCGCGCCGTACTGGGTGACCTACGCAGACCTGGTGCGCCTCGCAGGCGGTACGCCCGTGGTCGTGCACACCAAGCGTGAGCACGGCTACCGCCCCAGCCCCGCCGACCTCGAGCGGGCGCTGACGCCGCGCACCAAGCTCGTGGTGCTGTGCACTCCATCGAACCCCACGGGCGCAGGCTGGACAGAGGACCTGCTGCGCACCATCTATGCTCGGCTGCGCGGCACCGACACCTGGGTCATCTCCGACGAGATCTACGAGCGGCTCACCTACGGTACCTTCCGGCACGTATCTCCGGTGTCCTTCGACGACGACGCTCGTGGCCGGACCTTGTGGGTGGGGGGTGTCGCCAAGGCCTACGCCATGACCGGCTGGCGCGTGGGCGTGGCGGCGGGGCCCAAGCCGCTCATCGACGCCATGATCACGCTGCAGCAGCAGCGCACCACCTGTGCCGCGGCGGTGGCCCAAGCAGCGGCGGCCTACGCCTTGCGTGAGAGCCCCGACGTGACGGCGGCGGTGGAGGAGATGCGCCGCACCTATGAGAAGCGCCGCACCCTCGTGCTCGAGCGGGCCGCGCGCCTGCCGGGCGTGGCGGTGCACCCGCCCGAGGGCGCGTTCTATATCTTCCTCGACCTCGGCGCGCGGCTGCCCGGCAAGCACCGGGGAAGGGACGTCGGCGACGACGTCAAGCTCTCGGAGCTGCTGCTGGACGAGGCGCACCTGGCGCTGGTGCCGGGCACGGCGTTCGACGGGCCGGGCGGCTTACGTCTGTCGTACGCGGCCAGCGAGAGCGTCCTCGAGCAGGGCTTCGATCGCCTCGAGCGTTTCCTGGCGGAGCTCACCTGAGGGTCGACGCGCGCCCGATCAGCCGCTCATCTCCTTGATCACCTGCGCGTGCATGTCGATCGCCTCGCTGTTGTCGGGTGCGAGCTGGACCGCGCGATCGAGCAGCGAGCGCACGACGGGAAGGGTGCCGGCGCGCTCGTAGCGTGGGTTACCGAGCAGCACGCGCGCCAGCGCCGTCAGGTACTCGGGTTTGGATGCATCGAGGCGCACCGCCTCGCGCAGTGTCACTTCGGCCTCGTCGAGGCGGTTCTGCGTCGCCTGCTCCACGCCCTCGCGGTACTTGAGATCGGCGAGGGAGATGGTCTGCTGGCTCTCGCGTGCCTTGCCGGTCTGCCCATTGCCGCCGGCGCTGGTGCTCGCAGCGCTGCTGGCGCTGCCCGACGGCGCACTGATGGGCGCGCTGCTGGCCGGCGCGGGCTCGGTGGAGCCCGCGTCCTTGGCAGGCACGGTCACCGACGAGGCTGGCGCCGCGCTGTGGCCGAAGGCGCTCGGCGAGCTGCTCCCCACGGTCGTTGACGAGACGGGCGAGCGGACGCCGCCGACGCCGATCATGCCGCTGGAGGACCCGGACGACGGCAGGCTCGATGACGCCGCCGACGAGGATGAAGAGAAGGGCGAGCGCGGCTTGGGCGCGTCGCCATCCGGCACCGACGACAACGAGATGCTGACGCCGAGCTTCTGCAGCGCCTTCTCGAACGCCTCGATGAGTCGCAGCTCGCGTTGACGCGCCTCGGCGTGGAGCGCCGCGATCTCCTCTGCATGCCGCTGCTTTTCGGCGCGGATGCGGCTGCGGAATTGCTCGACGCCTGGGCTCCACTCGTCGACGAGCTCGAGCGCCTGCAGGGCCGACAAGAGGCGCGCGGCCTGCTCGGGCGTCACCAGGGCGCGATCAACCGCCTCTTCGACGGTGAGCGCCTCGCCGAGCAGGCGCAGCATGCGCTCGTCCTCGGTGGTGAGACCGAGCTTGGGCCGGAAGCTCGCGAGGCGCGCATTGGCGATGAGGTACTTGTCGCGCAGCGTCTCGAACGCCGCCATCATCTCGTTCGCGGGCGCGTAGCGGCGGTAGCCTTGGACGTAGATCTCGCCCGGCCCGAAATCGAAGGTGGGCGTGTTGGCGTCGGGGGTTTGGCCCGCCATCACCGTGAAGCGACCTTGCGAGAGCTCGAAGCTCTGGATGATCTGGTCGCGCGTCAGGTTGCGCTGCTCGACGGCCACAGTCTCGGCGTCCATCAGGCCGAGCTCGACCAAGGCGTCGGTGAGCTTGATGCTGCGCTCGACGGAGCGCGTGGTCGCCTTCATGTACTGGTCTTCGGAGATACGGCCCTGGTTCATGAGGACCTTGCCGATGCGCTCGCCGGGCTCCGACGAGTGGAACGCAACCGGCAGGCCGTCCTTCAGGTACACGGTGCGCGTGGCGCCGCCCGACTGCATCTGGATCGCGCCGGTGAACAGCTCCGCTCGGCAGCGCGCCAAGAGCGCCGCGTAGCGGAGGTCCTCGAACACGCCTTCCGTGGGCACACCTGCGCCGGTGCCGGCGGGCCGTGCCGGATCTCCGGCGCCGGACTTGGCGAGGCGCGCCTCGAGCTCCTCAACGCGCTTCTGCGCCGCTTCGGTCTTCTTCTTCTCGGCAAGCAGGGCGCGCTTGAGATCGGTCGACAACTTTGCTGGGTCTTGGGTCTGCACGGGAATCCCCTCGTCTGCGTCGGGCGTGCGGCCAGGAGGCGGTGGACTGGTGACGACCGGAGCGGCCGTCGGGCGGTTTGGGGCGGGAGGAGCGAGCACGGGCGCGGGCGCGACCGGCGAGGAGCGGGCCGGCGTCACCGTGGTGGGCAGCGCGTTGAGCAGGATGTCGGCATCGCCGCCTGGTGGTGGCAGGTGGCTCAGCTCGAGGATCCCCTCGGAGGTGGGGTTGTCGAGGATGAGCTCCGACTCCTGCGTCACTGGGTGGCCGGGGCCCGTGGGCGCCGCCTTGATGGCGGCGAGCATGTCGCCTTGGGTGGCGGCGACGTCGACCTTGGTGGACGGCGGTTTCGGTAACCTGCCGCGCAGCCGCGCCAGCTCGCCGGCGTCCACCTCGACGGTCTTGAAGCCTTGCTCGTCGTCATCGAAGTTGTCGTCGAGCGCCTCGTTGATCTGGGCCGCCACGGAGTCGACCGAGATGTCGAAGTCGTTGGCGCGTTCGTCGGGATGCAGGATGAGGTCGTCCTCGTCGGTGCCGTTGGCGCCGGCGGCCGCGTGCGCTGCCTCTGCGATGCGGATGGGGTTCTCGCTGATGCGGATGAACTCCTTCACCTTGTACTGCTTCTCGAGCACCGTGCGATCGACGGCCGCCATGTCGGCCGTCAGCAAGACGATGGCGGGCACGACGTCGTTTTGACGCGCGACCCGCACCTGCCGCAGCAGTGTCTGCGCGAGCTCTCCCGAGGGGTAACGGTCTTGCACGGCGACGGCGGCGACGCCCTTCTTGGCTTCCTCGATGAGGCGGTTGGGCTTTTCCACCACGACGCCGTCAACCCCGTCCTTCATCAGACGGGCCGCAACGACGTGCGCGACGCCGTTGTCTTCGATACAAACGAGGACGCGCGGAGCCACTGGCCTCCCTCTCGCGGGCAGCATCCCACAAGGGGGCCACCCGGCGCGAATTCCGCGCTCTGGTCCGCTCGCACCCCGGCGGGCCCGGTGAAACTGGCGTTCGCGCGCCGGTTCGACGAAGCTTTCTGGGGTCGGAGGTCCGATGGCCACCCACCTGCCCAGGCCCAACCGCACCATGCGAACCGCTGTCATCGCCCTCGCCGCCCTCGTGTCGGCGCCGGCGGCGGCCAAGGGCGCGGTCTTCTTGAACGGCGTCAACATCGACGGCGTGACCAACCAGAAGTTCGAGAACGTCACCGTCACCATCGACGACAAGGGCAACGTCCTCATCCAGGCCAAGGGCTACGAGATACAGACGCCGACGACGACGCCAAAGGCGCCGCCAACGGCCGCCGCGGGCCCCGTGAGCAAGCGCTACTTCCTGGTCAGCGAAACCGCGGGGCTCGGCCTCGCGCAGTATGACGTCGATGTGTTCGTCAATTCCACGTGGATCAAACGCGTGTCGTCAAACGATGCCCAGGCAGTGGTGGAGATCTCGCGCTGGCTGAAGAAGGGCAAGAACAGCGTGCACTTCGCTGCCACCAAGGTCATGGGGGCGGAGCGCAAGAGCTCGTCACCGTCGCACTACCTCAAGATCTACATCGGCGAGGGCAACATCGGCGGCAACAACGTCATGATCGACAACGCGCTCGTCGAGTACAAGCGCGACGCGTCGGAGGTCGGCAATTTCGCCGACGAGCTCGCCATCGAGGGGCGGTAGCGATGTTCACGCCGCTGCCTGGTCGCACCTCGCTCGGCGTGGAGCCCGCACGCGTGGTGGCGATTATCGAGTCAATCAACTCACCGAACATCTCCATCCCCGACGTTGGCACCGAGCCGACCAAGGCCTACCTCGTGGGCGTGGCCACGCCGGCGGGGGGCTACTGCATCTTCTGCTATCTGTTGTTCACCGATACCAACACGCCCATCATCTACATCTCGAACCCGCCCGAGGTGGCGTTCGAGCAGTACGGCGCGCTCGAGTCCGACGCCATCCAATTCGCCGAATCCATGGGGTTCATGCTCGACAACATGAACTTTCGCGCCCAGCCCGCCGACGTGCAGGCGCGCCTGGTGGAGCAGTTGCCGTTCTTCCGCGACCAGTTCCCTCGTCGTCGTGGCACGTCGCCTGCGCCGATGCAGGGCGTGGGCGCGGCTCCGGCGGCGACGCAGGTCGACGCCGCGGTCGTCGCGCGCCTGCTCGCGTCGTTCTGACCGGCGTGCTACACGCGCGCCATGGGCCGCGCCTCCTCGTCCTCGTCCAAGCCAGTCGTCACGCTGGTCGCGTGCGCCATCGCCGCCGTGCTGCTCGGGGGTGCGTGCGCGACCACGCCCTCGCCCGATGATCGCAAGGCAGCCGCTGGTCATTACGAGGTGGCCCTGGCGCTGGTCCACGAGGCCGAGCAGTTTGGCGCGGCCGGCAACGGGACCGAACAAGACGCCAAGTATCGCGAGGCGCTGCGCGAGCTCCTCGACGCCGAGAAGTCGGGCGGCATGCTCTCGGAGCATCACTACCTCATCGGCTTCGTGTATTTCGTCGGCTTCCGCCGCCACGCCGACGCCGAGCGCCATCTCGTCCAGGCCATCGCGCTGCGCAAGAGCGAGCGCGACGAGGAGTACCCCGAGGCGGAGAACACGCTCGGCACCGTGCTCGTCGACGCCGGGCGCGCCAAGGAGGCGCTGGCGCACTTCGAGAAGGCGCGCACCAACCTGCTGTACGCAACGCCGTACTACGCGGAGCAAGAGATGGGCTGGGCGCTGTTCAAGCTCGGCCGCCACGACGAGGCCGTGCAGCACCTGCAGCGGGCGTTGGTGGCGCAACCCGACCTGTGTGGCGCGTACCTCAAGCTCGCCGAGGTGCAGGTGGCCCGCGGCGACGACGCGCGCGTCCAGGTCGTCCTCGACGACTTCCTCACCCGCTGCGACAGCGAGCGCCTGCGCGTCTCTACCGGACCGCGCTTGATCTCCACCGCCTTCCTCGAGCTCGGCAAGTCGCACCTGCGCAGTGGCGCCAACGACGCCGCCGTCGAGGCGTTCCAGCAATGCCTGGCGCGCTTCGGCCAAGAGCCCGCCGGGCGCGAGTGCGACGCGCAGCTGCGCGTGCTCCAGTCCGGCGGGTGATGTCGTGCGCGACCTGCGCGACGACGTGGTGGTGTGCGGCCTGGTGCCCTACGGCGAGGCCGACCTGGTGGTGCACCTGTTCACGCGCGCCGAGGGGCGACTCGGCGCGTTCGCGCGGGGCGCCAAGCGCAGCCGGCGCCGCTTTCCCGCGCTGAGCGCGCCCGCGCTCGGGCGCGCCGCGCTGCGCGAGCGTCGCGCGGCCGAGCTGTGGGATCTCCTCGAGCTCGACGTCGACCCGGTGGTGCTCGGGTTGGCGGCGGACCCGCGCGCGCTCGGGCACGCGGCGTATCTCACCGAGCTGTGCGAGCGCATGCTGCCGGAGGCGGAGCCGAGCCCCGAGGTGTTCGACCTGCTGTGGACCGCCCTGCGCCTAGTGGCGACCGGGGGCGCACAGACCGCGCTGTTGCGCGCCTTCGAGATCCAGCTCTTGCGCCAGCTCGGGTGGTTGCCCGAGCTGACGGCGCGCGCCGGGCCCGTCGCCGCGCTCGAGGTCGGCGGCCTGGTGGGCGCCGTGCGCGCGGGCACGGTGCCCTTCGACGACGAGACGCGCGCCGCTGCGCTCGCGCTCCTGGTGGCGCCGCTCGATGCGCTGCCGGCCTTCGAGGCGACCACCTTGCGCGCCGTGTCGCGGCTGTTCGCCGCGGCCTGGGCACAGCACGTCGGGCGACCGCTCAAGAGCGTGGCGTTCCTGCGTGCGTTGGCCGCCGCAGATGTCTCCGCCACCGACGCCATTGCGGTTGCCAAGCCGAGCCGATAGCTCACGCTCATGGTCGCGCTGCTGTACGCGCTCGTTGTCGCCGTGGTGATCGGCATCGGCGCCGCATTCATCCCTTTCCTCGGCCCCATCGGGGCGCCCTTGCCGGCGCTGGTGGCCGGCGCCGCGGTCTACATCCTGCTCGTGCGCCGCGTGAACGCGATGCTCCAGCGCGACATCGCGGGCATCCAGGCGCTCTTGATGCAGAAGAACGTCGACGGCGCGCTCGCCACGCTGTCGAACATCAAGCAACGCTACGGCAAGTGGGTGTTCTTCCTGCGAGCGCAGATCGACGGCCAGATCGGCGCCATCCATTACATGCGCAAAGAGTTCGACGCTGCGCGGCCCTTCCTCGAGCGCGCGTTCGTGCGCAACTGGGACGCGAAGCTCATGCTCGCGTGCCTGGTCTCCGGCCAGGTGGCTGACAAGAAGGGCAAGGACAAGAAGGGCGACCTCGCCGCCGTCGACACCCTGCTCGAGCGCGTGGTCAAGTACACCCCCAAGCAGGGCCTGCTCTGGTCGACGTGGGCTTGGCTGCACTGGAGCGCCGGCGATGCCAAGCGCGCCATCGACATCCTGGCGCGCGGCAAACAGGCGCTCGGCGACGGCGATCCCCACCTGGCAGCCAACCTGCTGGCCCTCCAGAACGACAAGAAGCTCAAGATGAAGGGCTACGGCGAGTCCTGGTACGCCTTCCACCTCGAGCAGCACCCGGTAGTGATGCAGGCGCAGCGGGGCAACGTGCGCTTTGCCAGGCGCTGACGATCGCCCTCCGGGGTGGCAGGCGCACGTACATCGCGGTCGCATTGTCCCCGATCGGGTCCGGTGGTAGCACTAGCGCTCTCGCGGTGCGTCGTCGTGGCGCGACCGGTGCGACGGGGCGTGGATGGCGACCAGGCGAGTCGGAGCCTCGGCAGACGGCATGGACCACGGGTCGCTCGACTCGTTGTTCGCCGACGGCAAGGCCGATCCCGACACCGGCAGCGACCTCGAGCAGGCCGCGTTGCACCTGCGCACCAACCCGACCACCGGCGACCCCATCGAGCCCACGGGGCCCGGCCACCCGCTCACCGAGCAGGCACGCCTCGAGTTCGTCGCGCCCGACGGCACCGCGCACACGCGCATCTTGCGCGACACGACCACCATCGGCCGCCACACCGACAACGACATCCAGTTGCTCGACCCTGAGGTGTCGAAGGCGCATCTGGTGGTACGGCGCATGCGCGACGGCTACGTGCTCGAGGATCTCGGCTCGGCGAACGGCACGCTCATCAACGGCATGCGCCAGGCGCGCTGCCGCCTCAGCGACAACGACGTCGTGGTGGTGGGGAACTCGGTGCTGCGCTTCCGCCTCGAGCCGGTGGCGCCGCGGGCGCCCACGCGCGTGCACGTGCCCGACGACCCGCGCGCCAAGCGCGTGGCGTCGTTCCAGGAGGCCAAGCGCTCCGACCCCGCGCTCAGCTTTCGCTCCGGTCGCGCGCTCACCACGCCGCCGAAGTCGCTAGGAGGTGAGCACTCGAGCTCCGAGCGCACCACCGTCACGCTGGTGCCCGAGATCTCGAACGACGAGGAGAACAGCGTCTTTCACCAGCCGGTGGAGCCCGACTTCCGTCCGGCCGACAGCGTGCGCGATGCCGCCGAGCTGCGGCGCGACTACGAGCGCTTGCGTGTGGCCTACGACATCTCGAACGCCATCGGCCTCGAGACCGATCTCGAGGCGCTCGGCCAGCGCATCGTCGAGGGCATCCGTGACGTTCTGCCCGCCGACACCATCGTGGTGATGCTGCGCGACCCAGCGCTCGCCTCCAAGGTCGAGGCGCAGGGCGAGCTCGTGACGCTCGCGTCGCACGCCGACCGCGGCCACGACGTGCGCATCCCCCGCGCCATCGTCGAGCAAGTGGTGCGCCAGAAGCGCGCGCTGCTCACCTCCGACGCACAGCGCGACCTCAAGCTGCGCCGCTCCGAGACCGTGGTGGGTCAGATGATCCGCTCTGCCTTGTGCGTGCCGCTGGTGGTGCAAAACGAGGTGCTCGGCGTCATCCACTTGTCGTCGTCGAGCGCGGCGGGCGCCTACGAAGAGAAAGACCTGGCGCTCTTGCGCGCCATCGCGCAACCAGCCGCGCTCGCCGTGGCCAACGCGCGCCTGGTGCGCAAGGTCGAGGAGGATGCGCAGCAGCGCGCCGAGCTCTCGCGCTTCTTGTCGCCGGCGCTCGTCGAGAAGGTGGTGAGCAACGAGCTCAACGTCGCCAAAGCCGGCGACAAGGTGCAGGCCACGGTGCTGTTCTCGGACATCCGGGGGTTCACCACCATCTCCGATGGCGCCGCGCCCGAGGCAGTGGTCTCGATGCTCAACGAGTACTTCGAGGCCATGGTCGAGATCGTCTTCGAATTCGGCGGCACCCTCGACAAGTTCATCGGCGATGGCTTGATGGCGGTGTGGGGCACGCCCGTGCCCGGGCCCGACGATCCGGTGCTCGCGGTGCGCGCCGCCAGCCGCATGCGCCTGCTGCTCGAGAGCGTGGTCAACCGCGCGCGTACCGGGCGCGGCGAGCCGCCGCTGTCTGCCGGCTACGGCATCGCCACGGGCAAGGTCATCGCCGGCGCCATGGGCGCTCGTCGGCGGCAGGACTTCACGGTCATCGGTGACACCGTCAACCTGGCCTCACGCCTGTGCGGTCAGGCGCGCCCTGGGCAGATCCTCGTCGACGAAGCCACCGAGCGCGTGGTACGCCGCACGGGCACCGCGCTGCAGGCGCTGGAGGCGCGCGTGGTCAAGGGCGTGGCGCGCCCGGTGCCGGTGTGGCAGGTGCCACGCGAAGGAGGGCTCGATGCCTGACGGCGCGGTCGAGCATTGCCCCCAGTGCGACGCGGTGGTCGACACCACCGGCGTGGCGCCTGGCGGGCCCCTGCGCTGCGATCGCTGCGGCACGCGCTTCCCGCGCGCGCGCCGCGTCGGCGGCGCCGATGGCCGCTGGAGCGCCCGCGGCGACGCCGACGGCCTCGGCATCCACCCTGCGCTCGCCAAGAAGTACCGCGAGCGCAACTCCTTGGCGCCGCAAGGCGCGAGCGGCGAGGGGGCACCCGAGGTCCGCGGCGGCGACGTCGACGCGCCCGGCGCGCTGCCGGCGCCGGTACCGCCACCGCGGGTCCAGCCGCCCCCGGTGCCGAAGGAGACCCGCGTCCTCGGCGACGCCGACCCCGTCACCACCAACCCCGGGCGCCCGGTGGCGCGCAGGAGCGGCGAGGGCCCGGCACCCAAGGCGGCGGCGCCGCAGCCGCCGCGTCCACCACCGCCGGCGCCGGTTGCGGAGCCCGCGCCCCTCATCCCGGGCTACGCGGTGGGCGAGCTCATCGGCAAGGGCGCCATGGGGCGCGTGTACAAGGCGGTCAAGGAGGCGACGCGCCGCGCGGCCGCTATCAAGATCCTCGCGACCGAGCTGGCCGCGCGCCCCGACTTCATCGCGCGCTTCGAGCGCGAGGGCGCGGCCATGCGCGCCGTGCAGCACCCCGGCGTCGTCACGGTGCTCGACGCCGGCGCCGCGCGCCAGCCCGATGGCAGCACGGCGCATTTCATCGCCATGGAGTTCGTCGACGGCCTGCCCATGAGGAGCTACCTCGAGAAGGGCGCCTTGGCCCCCGAGGCCGCGCTCCGCTTCGCGCGCCTGATCATCCAAGGGCTCGGTGCCGCGCACGCCCGCGGCGTCATTCACCGCGACCTCAAGCCCGAGAACATCCTGGTGGTGCCGGGCACCTCGAGCGATCACGAACGCGTGCCGCCCATCGATCGCCTGGTGCTGGTCGACTTCGGCCTCGCGGGCATCCTCGACGAGGAGAACGATCCGCACCCGAACCTGACCAAGAGCCGCATGACCATGGGCACCGTGAATTACATGGCGCCCGAGCAGCGCACCGACGCCAAGCGCGTCGACCAGCGTGCCGACCTGTACGCGGCCGGTGTCATTTTCTACGAGTTGCTCACCGGCGACCTGCCGCTCGGGCGCTTCGCGCTGCCCACCGAGCGTGGGGTGTCGGGGCCGCCCTCCATCGACAAGGTCATCGTGCGCGCGTTGGCGCGCAACCCGAACGAGCGCTACCAACAGGCCGCCGAGTTCGACGCCGACCTGCGGGCAATCGAGGCAGAGCTCTTGCGCACGGGGCAGGCGACGGTGGTGGGTCGCGCCGAGCGCCGCCTCGACCGCGCCGGCCCCAAGAAGGAGCCCTTCTCGAGCCAGCGCGCGGCGCTGGCCCCGGTCGGCGGCGTGCTCTCCGGCGCTGACGCGCTCGCCGTGCCCGCGAGCGATGCGACCGCGTGGCTCGCCGCGCTTCCGTGGCTGCGCCGTTCATCGGTGCTGTGGGCCGTGGGCGCGCTTGCCGCGGGGGCGCTGCTCGCGCTCGCGCTGCGCGGTATCGGCGTGCTACCGGGCTGAGGCGCCCGCGGGGCAAAAGGTACCGCGCCCGGCGCCAACCGCTTGAACGGGAGGCACCGGTACGCTGTATGGTAGCCCCGTCCACCGCTCGCGAGGGATCCATGCGCCGCCAGCACTCGGTCCGGCATTCGCTCTGCTTGCCCCTGGTGGTCGCCGCTGCCGCCATCGCGGCTACCGGCGTCCATGCCCAAGAAGCACCCATCGAGAAGCAGCGGGGCGTCCGCGGCCGGGTCGTCGTGGCTCCCGAGCTGTGGCGCACCGATGCGTGGCCCATCACCGGCGCACGCGCGGAGGCCCTCGCCAGCGGCGCCATCGTGCGTCGCCCGCTCGGGCGCCCGCTCAAGCCCCTCGTCGAGAAGACGCCGCCGCTCACGGTCATGCTCGAGGGCGGCGGCCTGCGCCAGGAGAGCCCCGAGACCCCGACGCTGAAGGTGGCGGGGATGCGTTTCGTGCCGGGCAGCATCGTGGTGCCCCGCGCCGTCGTCGCGCGCGTCGAGAACACCGATGGTGTGCCCATCACCATCACCGGCGGCGACAGCGGCCCCGTCACCATCGCCCCCGGCGCCACCGGCGACGTGGCCCTCAAGGCAGGGCCGCCGGCCGCCGACGGGAGCATCGCGCCCGTGGTCCTCACGATCGCGGAATGGCCATTCGCCAAGGCGCTGGCGCGCGTCCTGCCGAGCGGCCGCGTGCTGCCGGTGAAGGACGGCGAGATCGCGTTGCAGGACATCCCGGGCGGCGAGTACACGCTGAGCTTCTACCTTGGCGCCGAGCCCATCCGGCAGCAACCGCTGGTCGTCCCCGAGCGCGGCGTCGTGTTCATCGACGCCACGGTGTCCGTCAAGGGCGCCGCCGACGTCAGCATCAAGGACACCGCCGCCGTACCAATTGCACCGTCGCTGCCGCCGCCGCCGCCGCCGCCGCCGCCGGACCAGCCCTGACGGACGCAGCCGCCCGCCGGGCCGCGCCACTGGTTGGTCGGGCGCTGATCGGGCTAAGGTCGTGACGGACGTGCCGGGCAGGGCACGCCGGGAGCGTAAGAAGGGACGTCAATGCAAGCGAGGTTGTGGTTCACCGTCGTGTTGATCATCGCCTCCGGCGCGCTCGTGCTGGTGGCGGGTACCAGCGAGCTGCACGGACAGGTGATGGCGCCCTACGAGGTCGCGTCGAACCAAAGCATCTACGCGCTCAACGGCGTGATCGCCAAGCACGGCGCCGATGCCGTCGACGCGGCCGCACGCGCGGCGTCGGACGCCCAGGTCATCGCGCAGCTTGCCAAGGCCGAACCACCGGGCCCGAACGTGGAGACCGTCCTCCTTGGGCGCGCCGCGCAACAGGGCGCCCCCACCTTTGCGGCGCTGATCAAGCCAGACGGCACCGTGCTCGCGCGCGTGGGCGCTGCCGAGGCGCTGCCCGCCTCGGTGACCGGCCTGCCAGAATTCGCCGAGGCGCGCACTGGTCTTGCCCGCGACGGCGCCGAGCGCTTCGGCGACAAGCTGTTCCACGTCGCGGTGGCGCCCTCGTACGACGGCGGCACGCTGGCGGGCGTGGTGTTGCTCGGCTGGGCCTACGATGACGCCTTCGCCAATCGGGCGTCGCAGGCGGTGGGCCAGCCAGTGGTGCTGGTGGCGGGCGACGCGCGCTTCGGTAGCGCGCTCAAGGAGCTCACCAGCGCGCAGCTCATGGTCCGCGAGCCGGGTGGCATGGGTATCGCCGACGTGGCGCCCCTGCCGAGCTTCTTGCCGCTCCTGGTGCCCGAGCGCGGCCGCTACCTGGTGAGCCAGGTGCCGATCTTCCTGGGCGACCAGAGCACCTTGAAGGCCTTTGCCATCGTCGACCGCAACCAGGCCTTCCTGGCGCTGGCCTGGGCGCAGGCGATCGTGCTTGCCGGCGTCTTGGTGCTGGTGCTGCTGCAGTCGGTGCTCATCTTGAGCACGGTGCGGAGCGTGAGCCGGCCCATCGAGATTATCGTCGAGCACCTCGGCCAAGCCTCGGCTGGTCAGAGCGTCGGCATTCTCCCCGAGGCCAAGTTGAGCGGCCCCTTCCTGCGCCTCGGCAAACAGATCAACATGCTGCTCCAGAACGCTCCATCGGCGGGCCGCGGCGGACCGGCGCTCGGATCCCTTGGCAGCGCCGGCATGGGACCCGCTGTCGGCGTCGCGAACCAGCCGGTGCCGACGCCAGCGCTGGGCGCCGAGCTCTCCTTCGACCGGCCGCCCACGCCAGCCGTGGCCATGCCGCTGGTGCCGCGCGCCGACACGCCGCAGTCAAACAGCGGCAGCATGCCGCCCGCGCCAGCGCGCAGCTCGGGCCTGTCCGGGCTCTTCGACGACGCTGGGCCAGATCCCTTGGCGGCCTTCCGCGTGGCACCGCCCACGTCGCCATCGGGACCGCAGCCGAGCACGCCGCCCGCTCCGGCGGCGCCGCAGCCAGCGCCCGGTCAGGGGGCCGTGCTGAGCCCCGAGGCCACCGTGATGTTCCAGGTGCCGCAGGAGCTCTTGCAGCAGAGCGCCACCACCATCCCACCGCCGCGCGCCGCGGTGGGGCAGTCCGACGACGCCCGCACGGTGGTCGCCGCGGTGCCGCAAGAGCTCTTGTCGCAGGCCGGTCCCCGCGCCGACGGCGTCTCCAACGCCGACGAGATCCACTACCGCGAGGTCTACGACAAGTTCCTGGAGACGCGCGTGCAGTGCCGCGAGGACACGAGCGACCTCACCTACGACCGTTTCCTGGCGAAGCTCCTGAAGAACCGCCAGCAGATCGTCGAGAAGCACAAGGCCAAGGCCGTGCGCTTCCAGGTGTACGTGAAGGAAGGCAAGGCCGCGCTGCGCGCGCTCCCCGTTCGGGAGTAGTTCATGCGCGCGGCCGCAGCGGCACTCTCGACAGCAGCATGGGCGACAGCCGCGACGCTCTGCCTGAGCGCGTGTCTCTCGAGCGGCTCGCCTTGCTGCACCGACGACCTCGAGTGCGCCGAGGGGATGCGCTGCTTCGAGGGCCGCTGCGCGCCCCGTTGCCGCGATGACGCTGCACAACCCGACCTGCAATGTGACGAGGGCGAGCGCTGCGTCCCCGTCGCCGGCGTGTGTCGCGCCGTCGACCCGGAGGTCGAGCTCGAGCGGTGCGACTTCCGGGACGCCAGGCAATGAGCAGCACGCCGGTGCCCTTGCCGAAGGTCGGCTCGGGGCCCTTCAAGGAGCTGTGGGCACAGTGGTGCGCCGTCCTGGATGCGCCGCGTGCGGGCATGGTGCTCGACGGCGCGCTCGACCGGAAGGTGCTCGAGGAGCTGCTCGGCAAGATCGCGCGCGGCTCCGTTGGCCGCCCCGGGCAGATCGCACGCGCTGACCTGGTGGGCACGGTGGCCGAGGCCTTCCGGCGTCACCCCGACGCTGCCTACGCGGTGGCGCGCGAGCTCGACAAGAGCTGCCACAAGGAGCGCCACATCGTCGCCTCCATCGACGAGGCAGCCGTCGACGATCGTATCGACTCCTATCGCGCCGTCGACTTCCGCCGCGAGCGCGCGCGCGTGGTGTGGGCGCTGCTGCGCGACGGACGGGCCGCGCACCTGCGCGCGGCCGAGCGCATCCTGGTGGACGCCTTCGCGCAGGCCGAGCGCGTCGCCGCGGAGAAGGCCGCGCTCGACGACGGGTCGGCCGTCGCGGGCACCGGCTCCGCGGTGCTCGCGGACGTCAAGGCGCGGCTCGAGGCCTACGAGCGCACGCTGCGCGAGCAGCAGCAGGAGCTGGTGCGTGCCACCAGCCACCAGGCCGGCGTCGAGCGGGAGCGCTCCGAGCTGATGGCACGTCTCGGCGCCCGTGAGCGCGCCCTGCGCGAGGAAGAGGAGCTGCGCCGTCGCGCCGAGGGCGAGCTGGCAAGCGCGCGCGCAGAGCTCGCGGCCGCGCAGGCACGCCTGCGCGAGCTCGACACGGTGCGCGCCTCGAGCGCCGAGGCCGAGGCCGCTCGGCTGCGAGACCGCGCGCGGGCGCTGGAGCAGAAGATCGAGGCACGCGCGGCGCGCGCCGAGGATCTGGCGTCGGCACAGGAGGGGCTGAAGGATGCGCTCCGCGCCCACGACGCCGATCGACGCGCCTGGGACAAGGCGCGCGCCGAGCTCGAGGGCACGCTGGCGGAGCTTGCGGCCAGGGAGCAGGCGGCGCAGGAGCGCGCGGCCGCCCTGCGCGACGATTTGCACGCGGCGCGCCGCCAGCTGGCGGGAGAGGTGGCTGCGCCGGCGCGCGTCGATGGCCGAGTGGGCGTGTTCTGTGACGCCGCCAACCTGTCGGCGTCGGCGCGGCGCGACTTCGGCAGCAAGCTCGACTACCGGGCGCTGCTCGAGCACGTGGTCGACGGTCGGCCGCGCTCGTGTGCGCTCGCCTTCGTTGTGCACGAGGGCGACGAGGGTGCCTGGACGGGCTTCGCGCGTTCGCTCAGGGACGGCGGCTGGGAGCTGCGCGAGAAGCGCCCAAAGCTGCACGCCGACGGTACGCGCAAGGCCGACTGGGACATGGGCATCGCCGTGGAGATCCTGGATGCCCTCGACGACCTCGACGTGATCGTGCTGTGCTCGGGCGACGGCGACTTCCTGCCGCTGGTGAAGCGCCTGCGCCGACAGCACAAGCGCGTGGAGGTGGCGGCGTTTCGTGCCTCCACCGACGAGGCCCTCGTCGGCGCCGTCGATCACTTCTGGCCGCTCGACGGCCGTTTTCGCTTTGCAGGTGGGTGAGCGCGCCATGACCTCGCTTCGCTGCATCGAGTGCGGCGCGCACGCGCGCGTGTTGTCGGGCGAGGTCTCGTGCGCGCGCTGCGGGGGCCTGCTCGACCCGGTGCTCGACCTGCGCCGGCTCGCGCGCACGCGCGCAGCGACCTGGCGGGCGCTGGCCGCGCGCCGCGCCGTCGGCATCGACGAGGTCGATCGCTCGGGCGTTTGGGCCTTCCGCGAGTGGGTGCTGCCGGAGCTGTCGGCCAAGGACATCGTCACGCTCGGCGAGGGGCGCACGCCCTTGTCGCGGGGGCCTGCGCTGGCGCCGCGCGTCGGCTGTTGGATCAAGCAGTGTGGCCAGCAGCCCACCGGCTCGTTCAAGGACCTGGGCATGACCGTGCTGGTGTCGGCCGCGCGCGCCATGGCACGTCGCCGCCGCGTCGACGCCTTGGTGTGCGCGTCGACGGGCGACACCTCGGCCGCGCTGGCCGCGTACGGCGCGCGCGGCGGCCTGCCGGTGGTGGTGCTGTTGCCGCGCGGCAAGGTGAGCCCCGCGCAGCTCCTGCAGCCACTGGCGCACGGCGCGCGCGTCGTCGAGCTCGACGGAGACTTCGACGCGTGCATGCGCGTGGTGCGTGCCCTCGGCGAGCGACCGGGCATCGTGCTGGCCAACTCGAAGAACCCGCTACGCCTGCTTGGGCAGGCGACCGTGGCCTACGAGATCGCGCGCGACCTGGGCTGGCGCGCGCCGGACGTCGTGGTGGTGCCGAGCGGCAACCTGGGCAACGTGGCCGCGCTGTACGCGGGCTTCTCGCTCTTGCGTGCGCTCAAGCTCGTCGACCGGTTGCCGCGCCTGGTGGCCGCGCAGGTGGCGGCGGCAGATCCGCTGCATCGCGCGCGCGCCAGCGGTTATGCGCGCCTGGAGCCGGTGCGGGCGGGCGAGACGCTGGCCACCGCCATTCGCATCGGTGACCCCGTGAGCTTTCCGCGCGCGCGCCGCGCCCTCATCGAGAGCCGCGGCACCACCACCTCGGCCGACGAGGGCGCCGTGCAAGAGGCCATGGCCGCGCTCGATGCCCATGGCCTGCTCTCGTGCCCGCAGACTGGCGCGGCCTTCGCGGGCGCGCGCGCGCTCGCCGCCGCTGGCGAGATAGGCGCCAAGGAAACGGTGGTGGTGGTGGCCACCGCCTCGGGCCTCAAGTTCACCGAGGCCAAGGCCGCGATCGTGCGCCAGCGGCCCCTGCGCGCGGCGGCGTCGCTGCCGGCGGTGCTCGAGGCGCTCGCGCTCGACGGTGCGCCATGATCGCGGCGCTGCTCGCGCTCGGGCTCGTTGCGCCCGCCGGCCTGGTGGACGACCTGTACTCGCACCGCCTGCTCTTCGACGAGGCCGGCGGACCGGCGGTGCCCATCGGCATGATGCAGGGGCGCGATCACGTGGTGGTGGTGGGCGAGCATGGGCTGGTGATCTCGCTCGAGGGCGGTGCGCCCATTGAGGTGCCGCCGAGAGCTCCTGTAGTCATCGAGCGCGTGGGCGGCGCGCCGGCGCGCGTGCGCGAGCTGTGGGTGCTCGAGACCCTCGAGGGCGAGGCCCGCGCGAGGCGGCACGCGGCGGCGGACACGTGGCGAGCGCGCGGCGTGCCGGCCCAGGTGTTCGACGTGGGCGGGGTGTACGGCGTCAAGGGCACGGTGGTCGACAACCGCGCCGCGTACCTCGCGATCCCAAAGACCGGCGCGCACCTCGACCCCGCGATGGCGGCCCTGCTCGCGCAGCACGGCGTGCGCGAGACCCTGCTCGAGTGGCTCGAGGCGCTGCCGCGCGTACAGCTGCGCGTACAGCTGCGCGCCGCCGGGGGCACGGGCGCTGCGGCGCGCATCGTTGGCAACGATGGCGCGCCGATCTTGGTCAAGGACGTCGAGCACAGCGCGGGCTACGCCGAGCACGGCTTCGCCGATCGCCTGGTGCGCGGCGCGGTGCTGATCGCACCCGACCGTCAGGGCAAGCTGGCGGTGGTCAACCTGGTCGACGAGGACGCGCTGGTGGCAGGGGTGCTGCCCTCGGAGATGTTCGCCAGCGCGCCCATCGAGGCGCTCAAGGCGCAAGCCGTGACCGCGCGCGGGGAGCTGTTCGCCAAGATCGGACGACGCCACTTCGCCGACCCCTTCCAGGTGTGCAGCGAGCAGCACTGCCAGGTGTACCGCGGCGTCTCCGCCGAGCACCCGCGCACGCGCCAGGCCGCCGACGAGACCAAGGGCGAGCTCTGCTTCGTGGGCGATCGCCTGGTGGAGAGCGTGTACTCCGCGTGCTGTGGCGGCCACACCGAGGCCGCCGACGTGGTCTGGGATCGCCCCGCGCAGTCCGCCTTGGCCGGGCGCGCCGACGTGCCCTTCGCCGATCCGGTGGGGCGAGCGTGGCTCGCGCCCGACGTGGAGCGCTCGGCGCTCTCGGTGCGCGGTCGCCACGAGCGCGCGGCGCCCGTCATCCCGCTCGACGTGCGATCCGACGCCGCCGTGGAGGCGCTATTGGCGGCGCCACGCCAGGCCACCTGGTGCGGTCGCTCGTCGTTCAACCAGAAGGGCGACGTCTATCGCTGGACGCGGCGCTTCACGCGCGCCGAGCTCGACGTCGCGTTCGCGGACCTGGGCGTCGGCGCCGTGACCCGCGTGGCGGTGGAGGAGCGCGGGCCCGGCGGGCGCCTGCGCGCGCTCGTGGTCGAAGGCGAGCGGGGCAAGGCGCGTGTGCTGCGCGAGCTGCCGGTGCGCAAGCGCCTCAACAACCTGCGCTCGGGCCTCTTTGTCGTCGACGAAGAGCGCGACGCCGGCGGCGCGCTGGTGGCGGTCACGCTGCGCGGCGCGGGCTTCGGCCACGGCTCCGGCATGTGTCAGCAAGGTGCCATCGGCATGGCCGAGGGCGGACACGACTACCGCGCCATCCTGCGCCACTACTACGTGGGCGCCGTGGTCAAGCGGGTATTCTGACGTGAAATCAGCGGCTTGCCTTGAACGGCGTGCTCACGGTACACAGGTGCCCGATCGAGGTGGTGCGTGACCAAGAGCGAGCTCATCGAGGCCGTGGCGACGCAGATGGGGGACAACATGTCCAAGCGCGACGTCGAGATCGTCGTCGACACCATCTTCGAGCGCATGCGCGACGCGCTGGCCCGTCATGATCGCATCGAGATCCGCGGCTTCGGCAGCTTCATCGCCAAGCCCCGCCGCGCGCGCGAGGGCCGCAACCCGCGCACCGGCGAGAAGGTGCAGGTGCCGAAGAAGTGGGTGCCCTTCTTCACCTGCGGCAAAGAGCTGAAGGATCGCGTCAACGAGCCGCTGCAAGCGAAGCAGGGCTGAGGTCGTGGACCGCATGTACGCACCGTGGCGCCTCGCCTTCTTGAAGGGCGAGGAGCAGGACGGCGATCTGATCCCGTCGCCCACGGGGTGCATCTTCTGCGACTACCCGCTCGCGCCCGGCGCGGCCGTGGCCGACGGCAGCACGCGCAGGGGCTCGGACCAACGGCGGCTCGTGGTCACCGTGCGCGCGCACGGCTTCGTCATCCTCAACAAGTATCCCTACGGCAATGGCCACGTCATGGTGGTGCCGCGCGTCCACGGCGATCGCCTCGAGGCGCTGGCGCCCGCGGCCTTCGCCGGCCTGCACGAGCTGTTGCACGAGACCATCGCCGCCGTGCGCGACGCCTACGCACCCCACGGCATGAACGTGGGGATGAACATGGGCGAGGCCGCCGGCGCGGGCATCGCGGCCCACGCGCACTATCACGTGCTGCCGCGCTGGCGTGGCGACGTGAACTTCATGCCGGTCTTTGGCGACACCAAGGTGATCAGCGAGGCCCTGGCCGACACCTGGGCGCGCCTGGCGGAGCGCCTGCGCCGCCCAGCGGACGACTGATCGTGCGGGTCGCCACCGCGTCCCCGGTCGGTTCTGGCGGCGCCCCGAATTCGCTTGTGGGACCGGGTGCCTGCGAGCACTTGACACACGCACCGTGATCTCTTAAGCCGCCCAACGTCGGTTTCCAAAATCGTGCCAACCCAAAACTCCGGCGTCGCGCGTCGGGTTGGGGTGGTTTCGCCGAGTTTCACCGAGGTCGTCGGAACATGCCCACCGCGATTCAGCAGAATTTTTCGCTCCGCAAGAGCTTCGCGAAGATCAAGTCCCTCGTCCCCATCCCCAACCTCATCGACATCCAGCGCAAGAGCTACGAGAAGTTCCTCCAGACCAACATCAACCCCGAGCAGCGGGAGAACGCCGGTCTGCAGGCGGTGTTCAACTCGGTCTTCCCCATCAAGGATTACAACGAGACCGCCAGCCTCGAGTTCGTCAGCTACCAGCTCGAGAAGCCCAAGTACGACGTCGACGAGTGCCGCTCACGCGGCATGACCTTCGCGGCACCCATGAAGGTGATCATCCGCCTGGTCATCTGGGACAAGGACGAGGTGTCGGGCACCCAGTCCATCCGCGACGTCAAGGAGCAGGACGTCTACTTCGGCGAGATCCCGCTCATGACCGAGCACGGCACGTTCATCGTGAACGGCACCGAGCGCGTCGTCGTCAGCCAGCTGCACCGCTCGCCGGGCGCCTTCTTCGACTCCGACAAGGGCCGCACCCACGCCAGCGGCAAGCTGCTCTACAACGCGCGCATCATCCCCTACCGCGGCTCGTGGCTCGACTTCGAGTTCGACCACAAAGACATCATCCACTGCCGCATCGATCGTCGGCGCAAGTTCCCCGCGACGGTGCTGCTCAAGGCCCTGGGCTTCAACGCCGAGGAGCTGCTCTCCTACTTCTACAAGACCGAGACGCTGCAAAACGGCGGCAAGGGCAAGTTCGCCAAGGTCATCGACTACGAGCTCTTGAACGGCCAGCGCGCCACGCGCGACATCAAGGATCCCGACAGCAAGGAGATCCTGGTCAAGAAGAACCGCAAGTTCACCAAGGCGGCCCTCAAGCGCATGAAGGACGCCGGCATGGACACGCTGGCGCTCGACGACGAGGAGGTCACGGGCCTCATCTGCGCCGAAGACATCGTCGACATGGACACCGGCGAGGTGTTGGTGGAGGCCAACGAGGCCTTCACCGTCGACAAGCTCGAGGACCTCAAGAAGAAGGGCTACAAGGAGCTCAAGGTCCTGTTCATCGACGGCCTCAACGTCGGGCCCTACCTGCGTGACACCCTGGTGCTCGACAAGGTCAACTCGCGCGAGGAGTCGATCCTCGAGATCTACCGCCGCCTGCGCCCGGGCGATCCGCCCACCATCGAGACCGCCGAGAACCTCTTCCATAACTTGTTCTTCAACCCCGAGCGCTACGATCTCTCCGAGGTCGGCCGCCTCAAGCTCAACCACAAGTTCAACTTCGACGAGCCCCTACGTAACCACGTGCTGACCAAGCGCGACATCCTCGAGGTGGTCAAGTACCTCATCGAGCTGAGGAACGGTCGCGGCAGCACCGACGACATCGATCACCTCGGCAACCGCCGCGTGCGCGCCGTGGGCGAGCTCTTGGAGAACCAGTTCCGCGTGGGCCTGGTCCGCATGGAGCGCGCCATCAAGGAGCGCATGAGCGTGCAGGAGATCGAGACGCAGATGCCGCACGACTTGGTGAACGCCAAGCCCGTGGCCGCTGTGGTCAAGGAGTTCTTCGGCTCCTCGCAGCTCTCGCAGTTCATGGACCAGACCAACCCGCTCTCCGAGGTGACGCACAAGCGTCGCCTGTCGGCCCTCGGGCCGGGCGGTCTGACCCGCGAGCGCGCCGGCTTCGAGGTGCGCGACGTGCACCCCACGCACTACGGCCGCATCTGCCCGGTCGAGACGCCGGAAGGTCCGAACATCGGCCTGATCGCGTCGTTGTCGACCTTCGCGCGCGTCAACGAGTACGGCTTCGTCGAGACGCCGTACCGCAAGGTGGCGGACGGCGCCGTCCTCGACGAGGTGGAGTTCTTCACCGCGTTGCAGGAAGAAGCGCACACCATCGCGCAGGCCAACGCGCCGCTCAGCGACAAGGGCAAATTCACCGAGCACTTCGTGCAGTGCCGCGCCGCCGGCGAGACGCTGATGAAGAAGCCGGAAGAGATCACGCTGATGGACGTGAGCCCGAACCAGCTCGTGTCGGTGGCGGCCGGTCTCATCCCCTTCCTCGAGAACGACGACGCCAACCGCGCGCTCATGGGCAGCAACATGCAGCGCCAGGCGGTGCCGCTCATCAAGACCGACGCGCCGCTGGTGGGTACGGGCATGGAGTACTCGGTGGCGCGCGACTCCGGCGTGTGCGTGCTGGCCAAGCGCCGCGGCACCGTCGACTACGTCGACGCCACGCGTATCGTCGTGCGCGTCGATCACGCCTCGCTCGACGACTCGGGCAGCCAGGTCGACATCTACCGGCTCAACAAGTACCTGCGCAGCAACCAGTCGACGTGCTTCAACCAAAAGCCCGTGGTCAACGTGGGCGACCGCGTGGATCCGGGCGACGTGGTGGCCGACGGCGCGTCCACCGAGCTCGGCGATCTCGCGCTCGGCAGGAACGTCACGGTCGCGTTCATGCCGTGGCAGGGCTACAACTTCGAGGACTCGATCCTCATCAGCGAGCGCATCCTCAAGGAGGACTTGTTCACCTCGATCCACATCGAGGAGTACGAGTGCATCGCGCGCGACACCAAGCTCGGGCCCGAGGAGATCACGCGCGACATCCCGAACGCTGGTGAAGAGGCCCTCATGGACCTCGACGAGGCGGGCATCATCCGCATCGGCGCCGACGTGAAGGCGGGCGACATCCTGGTCGGCAAGATCACGCCCAAGGGTGAGACCCAGCTCTCCCCCGAGGAGAAGCTCTTGCGCGCCATCTTCGGCGAAAAGGCCGGCGACGTGCGTGACACCTCGCTGCGCATGCCGCCCGGCACCTACGGCACCGTCATCGATGCCAAGGTGTTCACCAGGAAGGGTGTCGACAAGGACACGCGCGCGCAGGCCAACGAAGACGAGGAAGAGGCCAAGCTCCTCAAGGACCAGAACGACGAGGTGCGCATCATCCGCAACTCGGCGCTCGAGCGCGTGCGCAAGCTGCTCGACGGCCAGGTGACCACCAACAAGCTGGTCGACGACAAGGGCAAGGTGCTCTTGAAGAAGGGCGACTCGCTCGAGCCGGCGCTGCTCGAGGGCATCGACTGGAAGTACTACGGCGACATCCCCATCAGCGACGAGGCGCTCGCCGAGCGCGTGCGCCGCATCTTGAAGACCATGCAGGAGCAGACCGAGGGCGTGCGCGTGACGTTCTCGGAGAAGATCGAGCGCCTCAAGCGCGGCGACGAGCTGCCTCCCGGCGTCATCAAGATGGTCAAGTGCTACATCGCCGTGAAGCGCAAGCTGCAGCCCGGCGACAAGATGGCCGGTCGTCACGGCAACAAGGGCGTGGTGTCGCGCGTGCTGCCCCAGGAGGACATGCCGTACACGCAAGACGGCGCCCCCGTCGACCTGGTGCTCAACCCCCTCGGCGTGCCGAGCCGCATGAACGTCGGCCAGATCCTCGAGACGCACCTCGGCTGGGCCATGAAGGGCATCGGCGAGCGCGTGAATCGCATGCTCGAGGAGTGGAAGCTGCAGAAGGCAGGCGACGGCCACGACGGCGTGCGCAAGGTGCTCGACCGTGTGCTCGTCGACGCCAAACAAAAGGAGATGGTCAAGAAGCTCTCCGACGGCGACCTGGAGCGCTTCGCGGTCAAGCTCAAGAAGGGCGTGCACATCGCCACGCCGGTGTTCGACGGCGCCAAGGAGAGCGAGATCCGCGATCTCCTCGAGCTCGGCGGTCGCGACCGCACCGGTCAGCAGGTGCTGTTCGATGGTCGTACGGGCGAGCCCTTTGACCACGACGTCACCGTGGGCACCATGTACATGCTCAAGCTGCACCACCTGGTGGATGACAAGATCCACGCGCGCAGCATCGGGCCGTACTCGCTGGTCACGCAGCAGCCGCTCGGCGGCAAGGCGCAGTTCGGCGGTCAGCGCCTCGGCGAAATGGAGGTCTGGGCCATGGAGGCGTACGGCGCGGCCTACGCGCTGCAAGAGTTCCTCACGGTCAAGTCCGACGACGTCGTGGGCCGCACCCGCATGTACGAAGCCATCGTCAAGGGCGAGCACGTGCTCGAGTCGGGCATCCCCGAGTCGTTCAACGTGCTCATCAAGGAGCTGCAGAGCCTCGCGCTGGACGTCCAGCTGCTCGAGGACCAGGACCCGCTGTATTACTGAGTTGATTGGGGAGGGTCTGATGCAGACCCTCCCCCGCGCCGGCCAGTCCCGATGGGATTGGCGGACGCGGGGCCCCCACCCAACTCCGCTTCGCGGCCTCCTGTTCCGACGACCAACCGCGCCTCTTTCTCTTCCCGTCTTCTCCGTCACTTTTCGCGAGGGCACCCCATGAAGGACATCTTCAATTTCTTCGAGAAGCCCAAGGACCCGCTTTCGTTTAACGCCATCCGCATCCAGCTCGCCAGCCCCGAGAAGGTGCGCGACTGGTCGCATGGCGAGGTCAAGAAGCCCGAGACCATCAACTACCGCACCTTCAAACCCGAGCGTGACGGCCTGTTCTGCGCCAAGATCTTCGGGCCCATCAAGGACTACGAGTGCCTTTGCGGCAAGTACAAGCGCATGAAGCACCGCGGTGTGGTGTGCGAGAAGTGCGGCGTCGAGGTCATCCAGTCGAAGGTGCGTCGTGAGCGCCTGGGCCACATCATCCTGGCCACGCCGGTCGCGCACATCTGGTTCTTGAAGAGCTTGCCGAGCCGCATCGGCAACCTGCTCGACATGACCATGAAGGACCTCGAGAAGGTCCTCTACTGCGAGAGCTACGTCGTCATCGATCCGGGCAGCACGCCCTTCACCATGGGCGAGATCCTCAGCGAGGAGCGCTACCAGAAGGCCCTCGACGACTACGGCGAGGACGCCTTCATCGCGGGCATGGGCGCCGAGAGCGTGCGCGAGCTGCTCCGTCAGCTCGAGCGCGGCCCGGGCAACGACGGCAAGGGCCTCGACGTGCTCGCGCTGCAGTTGCGCCGCATCATGGAAGAGGCCTCGTCCGAGGCCAAGCGCAAGAAGGTCGCCAAGCGCCTCAAGGTGGTCGAGAGCTTCCGCTCGTCGAACAACAAGCCCGAGTGGATGATGCTCGAGGTCATCCCGGTGATCCCGCCGGATCTGCGCCCGCTCGTGCCCCTCGATGGTGGCCGCTTCGCGACCTCGGACCTGAACGACCTCTACCGTCGCGTCATCAACCGCAACAACCGCCTGAAGCGCCTGCAAGAGCTGAACGCGCCCGAGATCATCATCAGGAACGAGCGGCGCATGCTGCAGGAGGCCGTCGACGCGCTGTTCGACAACGGTCGCCGTGGCAAGACCATCACCGGTCCCAACAAGCGCCCGCTCAAGTCGCTGTCCGACATGCTCAAGGGCAAGCACGGCCGCTTCCGGCAGAACCTGCTCGGCAAGCGCGTCGACTACTCGGGCCGCTCGGTCATCGTGGTCGGCCCCGAGCTGCGCTTGCACCAGTGCGGCCTGCCGAAGGCCATGGCGCTCGAGCTCTTCAAGCCCTTCATCTACAACAAGCTCGAGGAGCGCGGCTACGTCACCACCATCAAGTCCGCCAAGAAGATGGTGGAGCAGGAGAAGCCCGAGGTGTGGGATGTCCTCGACGAGGTCATCCGCGAGCACCCGGTGATCCTGAACCGTGCGCCCACGCTGCACCGCCTCGGCATGCAGGCCTTCGAGCCCGTGCTCATCGAGGGCAAGGCCATCCAGCTGCACCCGCTGGTTTGCACCGCCTTCAACGCCGACTTCGACGGCGACCAGATGGCCGTGCACATCCCGCTCTCGGTCGAGGCGCAGCTCGAAGCGCGCGTCTTGATGATGTCGACCAACAACATCCTGAGCCCCGCGTCAGGCAAGCCGATCATCGTGCCCAGCCAAGACATCGTGCTCGGCTGCTACTACATCACGCGCAGTCGCCCCTTCGCGCGTGGTGAAGGCATGACCTTCTCCGGCGTCGATGAGGTGCGCGCGGCCTACGACCAGGGCCAGGTAGAGCTGCACGCCGAGGTCAAGTGCCGCGTGCGCGGCAAGCTCGAGTCGACCACCGTGGGCCGCGTGCTCATGTACGACATCGTGCCCCGGCAGGTGCCGTTCTCGGCGGTCAACAAGGTGATGGGCAAGAAGGAGCTGGCGGCGCTCATCGACCGCACCTATCGCTTGTGCGGCCAGAAGGAGACCGTGCTGCTCGCCGACCACCTGCGTACGCTCGGCTACACCGAGGCCACGCGCGCCGGCATCTCCATCGCCATGATCAACATGGAGATCCCCGAGGCCAAGAAGCACATCCTCGGGCGCTGCCAAGACCAGGTCGAGGAGATCACCAACCAGTACACCGAGGGTCTCATCACCAACGGTGAGCGTTACAACAAGGTGATCGACATCTGGTCGAAGGCGGCCGAGGAGATCTCGGTCGAGATGATGAAGAACATCTCGACGGTGGAGATGACGTCGCCCGACGGCAAGGACAAGAAGAAGACCCCGTCGTTCAACCCGATCTTCATCATGGCCGACTCGGGCGCCCGCGGCTCGAGCCAGCAGCTCAAGCAGCTCGCCGGCATGCGCGGTCTGATGGCCAAGCCGAGCGGCGAGATCATCGAGACCCCCATCACGGCGAACTTCCGTGAGGGCTTGACGGTGTTGCAGTACTTCATCTCCACGCACGGTGCCCGCAAGGGCCTGGCGGACACGGCGCTGAAGACCGCGAACTCGGGCTACCTGACGCGCCGTCTCGTCGATGTCGCGCAAGACGCCATCATCACCGAGTTCGACTGCGGCACGCTCGACGGCATCGAGATCACGCCGCTCGTCGAGGGCAACGACATCATCGAGGGCATCGGCGACCGCATCCTCGGCCGCACCGCGCTCGAGGACATCGCCGACCCGGTGACCGGCAACATCATCGTGCCCACGGGCAGCCAGATTGACGAAGACAAGGTGAAGGAGATCGAAGAGGCGGGCATCACCCGCGTCAAGATCCGCTCGGTGCTCACCTGCCAGACCCGCCGCGGTATCTGCATCGCCTGCTACGGACGCGATCTGTCGCGCGGCAACTCGGTCAACGTGGGCGAGGCCGTGGGCGTCATCGCGGCGCAGTCCATCGGCGAGCCTGGCACGCAGCTCACGATGCGCACCTTCCACATCGGCGGTATCGCGTCGGGCTCGGCGGCGCAGTCGACCCACGAGAACAAGGGCGAGGGCGCGGTCAAGTTCGAGAACCTGCAGACCGTCAAACGCAAGGACGGCTCGCACGTCGCCATGAACCGGCAGGGTGAGCTCAAGATCATCGACGACTCGGGCCGCGAGCGCGAGACCTACCCGGTGGTCTACGGCTCGGTCATCCGCGTCACCGAGGGCCAGCGCGTCAAGCCGGGCACCACGCTCGTCGAATGGGACCCCTTCTCCACGCCCATCCTCACCGAGGTTGCGGGCGTCGTGAAGTACGGCGACCTCGTCGAGGGCGTCACCATGACCGAGCAGGCCGACGAGACCACCGGCATCTCCCACAAGGTGGTGACCGACTCGAAGGACGCCTCGGCGCGACCGCGCATCTCGATGAAGGACAAGGACGGCAACACCATCGCGCTGCCCAACAACCGTGGCGTGGCGCGCTACCTGCTGCCCAAGGGCGCCGTCGTCCTGGTGCTCGACGGCGACGTAGTGCACCCTGGCGACGCCATCGCCAAGGTGAGCCGCGAGGCCGCCAAGACCAAGGACATCACCGGCGGTCTGCCGCGCGTGGCCGAGCTGTTCGAGGCGCGCAAGCCCAAGGACGTGGCCGTCATCTCCGAGGTCGACGGCTCGGTGTCGTTCGGCAAGGACACCAAGGGCAAGCGCAAGGTGCTGGTCACCCCCGAGGTGGGCGACGCGCGCGAGTACCTGATCCCCAAGGGCAAGAACATCACGGTGCATGAGGGTGACTTCGTGCGCGCCGGTGAGGCCCTGATGGACGGCGCCGCCAACCCCCACGACATCTTGCGCGTGCTCGGCGAGAAGGCGCTGGCCAAGTACCTCGTCGACGAGATCCAAGAGGTCTATCGGTTGCAGGGCGTGAAGATCAACGACAAGCACATCGAGGTCATCGTCCGCCAGATGCTGCGCCGCGTGCGCGTCAAGAAGTCGGGCGACACCACCTTCTTGAGCGACGAGCAGGTCGAGAAGCACGTCTTCGAAGCCGAGAACGAGCGCGTGGTGCAGTCGGGCGGTGAGGCCGCAGTCGCGGAGCCCTTGCTGCTCGGCATCACCAAGGCGTCGCTCTCGACCGAGAGCTTCATCTCGGGCGCCTCCTTCCAGGAGACCACCAAGGTGCTGACCGAGGCGGCGGTGTCGTCGAAGATCGATTACCTGCGCGGGCTGAAAGAGAACGTCATCATGGGACGGCTCATCCCCGCGGGCACCGGCCTGCCGCACTACCAGTACCTCAACGTGCAGGTGGAGGAGTCGTCGGCCTACGAGGACACCGGCCTGCTCGAGGACAGCCAGGCGGAGCTCTTGGAAGCGGGTTGAGGTGTGAGGCGCGCCTTCTCGGTCGCGGTCTTCGCGCGCGATGCCGATGGCCAGGTGCTGTTGATCCGCCACAAGCGGCTCGGCACCTGGCTGCCAGTGGGCGGCGAGATCGAGGACGGCGAGGCGCCGCTCGACGCCGCCAAGCGCGAGCTACGCGAAGAGACGGGCCTCGAGGGTCGCTTCGTCGACGCGTCGTTTGCGGCACCCATCGACGGCGCGCCCATCGGGCTCATTGGCTACGAGGAGCATCAAGCGGGCAGCAAGGGCCTGCACCTGAACTTCTGCTTCGTCGCCGAGATCGCAGGCGTCCCCACCAGCAACGGCGAATGGGACGAGCATCGCTTCGTCACCACGGCGCGTGATCTGCAGTGCCCCGAGAACGTCAAGCAGCTCGTCGACATCGCGCGCGACGGGCACCCCTTCGCCACCATCGCGCGCGCGTGGCTGCGCCACTTCAACGACCGTGACCTCGACGCGCTCTTGGCGCTCTACGCCG
>JADZDP010000001.1 GCA_020850995.1 Deltaproteobacteria bacterium | reverse complement strand
TCGTCGACGCCCCCGATCCCGCGTGCTACGACCCGCATGTTCGCCACAGCAGGAGTGGTGTTCGCTGGTCGACGCCTCATGCCGCAAGGTACGGACGTCGACGGGAGGAAAGTCCGGGCTCCACAGGGCAAGGGTGCAGGCCAACGGCCTGTCGGGGTGACTCGAAGGAAAGTGCCACAGAGAACAGACCGCCCGCGGGGCACCTTCGGGTGCGTCGCGAGCAAGGGTGAAACGGTGCGGTAAGAGCGCACCGCGCTCCTGGAGACAGGAGCGGCACGGCAAACCCCACCCGGAGCAAGGCGGGGGCGGCCGGGGAGACCCGGCGAGCGCGGCCCGCGCGCCCCCAAAGCTGCTCGAGCGCGTCGGCAACGACGCGCCTAGAGGAATGACCACCGCGCGCGTCGGGCAACCTGCGCGCGTACAGAACCCGGCTTAAGGCCTGTCTGCGACGAGCTTGGCCCCGTGCACACCCGCGAGGGTGGGCACGGGGTTTTATCGTGAGGGCTATGGCTCGATGGCGCGCGCAGGGGCGTCGGCATGCCGTGGGAGCTGGGTGCGATGCCGCGACCAGGTGCGCACCGGGCCACGGGCCGAGAGCAGCAGCGCGAGCAGCACGGCCTGCAGCAATGCGAACGGCGCGGGGAGTTGGCTCCCCGCGCCGCCGCACCGTCATTCCGCCGCTTGCTAGAGCGTGTTGCTCGAGCAGTTGTCGACGCCGGTGTTGCCCGCCGCGTCGATGTGGATCTGGCAGGTCTCGGTGTCGCCGCCGACCACGTGCGTGGTGATGGTGCCCTCGCCCGAGCCGTCGGCCGCGTAGTGCACCTGGCCCTCCTGATCCACCGCCTGCTCCGTGGTGGCGTCGTCGAACACTCACGACTCGTCGGTGCTGCCGTCGCCGCCGAAGGTGTCGCTCACCGCAAGCAGCGAGCCGTCATCGAAGCTCTGCGTGTAGCCTCCCGAGCCGGCGCCGCTGATGTCCCAGGTGTACTCGCCCACCCAGTCGGGGTTCACGGCGCTCGAGCCATCGTCGGTCTCGAAGGTGTAGTGCGTGACGCCGTCGGCCGAGAAGTCGGCGATGTAGTGCGAGGTGAAGCCGTCGCCCTGGCTGTTGACCTCCTGCCGGAGGCCGCCGTCATCGAGGCGGCTGTCCTGCACCACGTAGTCGGGTGAGGCCTCGGTGGCAGGGTCGTCGAAGCGCGTGGTGCCCGTGAAGTTGCCCTCGGCGTCGTAGGCGCCGTCGATCAGGTAGGTGCCCTCGGCCAGCGTCCACACCTCGTGCACGGTGCTGCTGCCGTCCTCGGCGTAGACGTAGCTGCCCTGGTAGGTGCCGCCCTGGTCGCTGGTGGCGTCGTAGGTCTGGGTCAGGCCGTCCGCCGAGGTGGTGAAGTTGAAGCTCCACACCTCGATGACCACGCCGTCCACCTCGAAGCTGCGCGTGAAGCTGCCGCTGCCGTCGGCGTTCTGCACGCCGTCGGTGATGGAGCGCTGCACCACGCCCTCGGACTCACACTGCCACACGCTGTGGAAGGCGCCGGTAACGCCGTCCCAGGTGTCCTCGGTTTGTACCCAGTCCTCGCAGGCCGGCACTTCTGCGGCGGCCTCGTCCGGCGCCGGCGCGGCCAGCGCCGCGATCTGGCTTCTGGGCGCGATGCTCGGGAGCACGGCGCCGCGGTCGCTCGCCTGCGGTACGGCGCTGTCGCACGCCGCCAGCGCGGCCACGGCGAGCACGAGCGTCAGAGAATAGGTGTGGCGGATCATCGTCTCTCTCCTTGTTGCCGGGTGTCGGCGGGTGGTGCTGACCACCAACGCAACCCACGTGCCACTGCCGCCGGCGCATTCGGACCGCCCGCCGCGCGGAATTCCAGGCATTCTCCGTGGCGCAGATGCGCCACCTGGCTCTTTTGATCCACCGTTTCCCTGACGCGTTGGCCACACGGGACCTGACAGGCCGCGCTGACAGCGTGGTGGCGCACCCCGGGCCAGGGCCGGCCACGGCACGCGCGCTGCAAAGAGCATCCGCCGTGCGGCTCTCGATTGTCAGCGCGGCGATCGCTGCGGCCCTCTTCACCTCGGGGACCGTGCGCGCCGCCACGGCTGACGGCCAGCCCGATCCGCTCCGCGCGCCGGTCGCCGATCCGCTCGCCGACCCGCTCGCCGACCCCATGGGCGACACGCTGGGTGACCCGCTGGTGCACGGCGGCGACGATAGCGCCCCGCGCGCGCTGCTGCTCGACCTGCAGCCGCAGGGCACCACGGTCATGACCGGCGACGAGCTGGTGCGCCGTGGCTATCGCACCGTGGGCGAGGCGCTGGCAGACGTGGTGGGCGTGGTGCGCTTCCCCACCACGCTGCAGACGCGCTACGGCCTGCGCGGCGTCCCCGACGCGCTGGCCCTGGTCGTCGACGGCGTGCCCTTGGTGGTCGATGGCGAGCGCGACCTGCTGGACGTCGACGAGGCCGTCTCGTTGGCCGACGTCGAGCGCATCGAGGTGGTGCGCGGGCCGGTGACCTCGCAAAACGGCGTGGGTGCGCTGGCCGGCGTGGTGCGCATCACTACCCGTCGTCCGGGGCTCACCGGCGCGGGCGTGCGCCTGGCGTCGGAGTGGCTCGGCGCGGCCTCGTTCCACGGCGAGGGCACCGCCGACGGCAACCTGCGCCTCGGCGGGCTGGCGGCGCGCGCCGCCGTGCGCTTGGCTGCGGGACCGCGGCAGCGCTGGCGCCTGCATGCGGTGCCCACGCGCTTCGAGCAGATCGGCGCCGCCGTCTTGCCGGTGACCAAGGAAGACACCGACGTGGTGCTCGCCGCCGACGACACCGTGCTGATCGCGCGCGGCGCCCTCGAGGCGGGCCCCGTGCTGGTCGACGCCTGGTTCACGCACACCGAGGTGTTTCAGCCGCTCTCGTCGTTCTCGCACGGCTTGCTCGACGACGACCCGCA
This sequence comes from Deltaproteobacteria bacterium, assembly GCA_020850995.1. Taxonomy (GTDB): domain Bacteria; phylum Myxococcota; class UBA727; order UBA727; family VGSZ01; genus JACOUT01. Next base: position 4,963 of record JADZDP010000001.1, on the reverse strand, counting down.
GGTGCGCCGGCGCGCCGCGCTCCGCGTGCGCGCGCTGGTGGATCAGCGCGTGGGCCCCGCGCGCATCGTGGGCGCGCTGCTGGGGGCGTGGCACGAGCGCGAGGACGGCATCCCGCTCTACCCGTCGTCGCCGGGCATCTTCGAGGACGGTGGGCGCATCGACATCGCCTCACGGGCGCTCACGTTGTCGGCGCTGGTGCGCGCCGAGCTGCCGCTGACGAGCGACCATCGCGTGATCGCGGGCCTGTTTGGCGATCTCACCCAGCAGGTGGCCACGACCGACTCCGTCAACCCCGTCGACGGGACCGCGCACCCGGCGCTGGTGCGCTTCGACGATCTCACCGGCACCGGCACGCTGGCGCTCGACTACCAGGGGGACCTGGGCGGCGGCGTGCACGTCAGCGGCGGCGCCGTAGGCGAGCTGCGCACGGGCTTCCCCTTGGCGCTGGCGCCGCGCGTGGCCGTGGTGCTGGTGCCCGTGCCCGAGCTGTCCACGCGAGCGTCGTACGCCGAGGGCACGCGCGCGCCAGATCGCTACGACATGGCCGCGCTGGCGCAGGCCGTCGTCGGTGGTCAGGCCGGCGGCGCGGCGCCGAACGATGCGCTTCGTCCCGAGCGGGTGCGCATGCTCGAGCTCGGCGCCGGCTTCGCGCCCTCGGCCGCGCTGCGCTTGAACGCCGACCTGTTCGCGCTGCGCCACGAGGACGCACTGGCGGCGGTGATCGAGCGCGCCCTGCTCACGCCCGCCAACCTGGCGCCGCGTCACGTGCTCGGCGGCGAGCTGTCGAGCCGCGTGGTGCCGCAGGCGGGGCTGGCGCTCGAGGCGGGCGCGTCGCTGGCGCGCACCGTCGACGGGCCCGACCTCGCGTTCGACAGCGCGCAGATCTTCGCGCAGACCACCGTGAGCCCCGCGCCCGGGCTCGAGCTCGGCGGGCGCAGCCGCGCGCGCCTGCTGTTTGGCGTCGATCGCGCCGCTGGCGCCGACGCCACGCTCGATGCCTTCGGGTCGGTCACCACCGGCGACCTCACGCTGGTCGTGACCCTGCGCAACATGCTCGGCAGCGAGATGCCCTCGCGCGACCTGGCGGCGCTGCCCTCGGCGAGCGACGTGGCGCTTCCCTCGCCGGACCGCAGCCTGTTCGTCTCGGTCGAGGGGCGCCTGTGAGCGCGGCGCTCGCGCTGATCGCGCTGGTGGTCGCCGCGCCCGTCGAGCCCACGCTCACGGGCACGCGGGTGCACTTGCTCGTCGAGAGCGAGCGCGAGCGCGCGGCCGCGCCCGTGGCCGAGGCGCGCGCGACGCTCAGCGCGGCAGGCGCGCAGGTGAGCGTCGACACCGTCGCCGAAGCCGCGCGTGGCTGGGGTAGGCCCGACGAGGTGTGGCTCGCGCTCGGCAAGGGCGCCGCGCACGCGCTGGCTGCCGCGCCACCGCGCATGCGGGCTGCCGTCTTGGTGCGCGCCGGCGAGGCGAGCGGGCTGCCTGCGGTCGTCGTCGACGTTCCCCTGGAGCTCCAGCTTGGCTGGCTCGCGGCGGCCTTCCCCGGACGCACACGGGTGCTGGTGCCGCGCCGGCCCGGCGGCTCCGACGACGCCGCGCTGGTGAGCGCGGCGCGCGCGCGTGGCCTGTCGCTGGAGCTGGTCGACGTGCACCACCCTGGCGAGACCGTGCCGGCGTTGCAGGCGGCGCTGCGACGCCCAGGCGCCCCGGCCCTCATCTTCCTCGTGCCCGACGCCACCGCGCTCACGCCCGACACGCTGGCGCCCTTGGCGCAGAGCGCGCTCGAGGCGCGGGCGCCGCTGGTGGGCTTCTCGTCGTACTTCCTGCGCATCGGCGCGCTCGCCGCCAGCGTGTCCGATGTGGGGCCGAGCGCGCGCCAGGCGGTGGCGCTGGCGCAGGCGGGCGTGGCCGTGGAGGAGGCGCCGCGCGCCGCGCGCCTCTTGGTCGACGGACGGCTCGCCGAGCGCCTGGGCGTGCCCGTGCGCGAGGGGCCGGGCGTAGAGGTGCGCCGATGAGCCTGCGCGCCAAGCTCCTCGCCGGCTTGCTCGCGGTGCTCGCCGCGCTGGTGGCGGTGCTGTCGCTCTTGGTGGTGCTGCGGGCAGAGCAGGCGCTGGTGGAGGTCGATCGCGCGCGTTTTGCCGCGGCCACGCAGCAGCTCGCGGAGCAGATCGCGTACCCGGTGCTGGCCGAGAGCGACGCGCTGCTGCGCGCACCGCTCTCGGCCTTCGCGCTCTCGCCCGACCTCATCGAGGTCACCGTGCTCGCCGCAGACGGACGCGCGCTGGCAACGCAGCGCGGCCGGGTCGACATTGGCGCTGGCCTCACCATCACCGCCGAGGTGAGGACGCGCGCAGCGGCGCCCGGCGAAGAGCGCGACGACCTCGACCCCTTTGGCATCAGCAGCGGCGAGCCGCGCGTGGTTGGCGCGGTGGCGGCGCGCTTCTCTGCGGCCGGCACCGCCGCGGTCCAGCAAGGGCTTCGGCGGGACATCGCGCTCGCGAGCGCGGCGCTGGGCGCGGTGGCGTTGGCGCTGGTGGCGCTCATCGCGGCCTCGGTGGCGCGACGCGTGCGCGCGCTCGCCGACGCGTCGGCGCGGGTGGCGCAGGGCGAGCTGTCCACGCGCGTGGATGAGCGTGGCCGCGACGAGCTGGCAGCGCTGGCGCGCGACTTCAACGCCATGACCGCGGCGTTGGGCAAGCAGCGCCAACAGCTCGACGACGCTGCGCGGGCCTTGGCGGAGCGCGAGAGCTTGGCGGCCATCGGGCGCGCCAACGCCGTCATCGCGCATGAGCTGAGAAACCCGCTCGGCATCCTGCTCGGCGCCGCCGAGGTGGTGGGCAACGAGGCGCGACCAGCCGCACAGCGCGCACAGGCCGCCGCCATCATCGGCGACGAGGTGCGGCGCCTGTCGGCGCGCCTCGACCGGCTGCTCGCCTACGCCCGGCCGCGCCCGCCCGAGCGGCGCGCGCTCGGCGTGCGAGCGCTGTTCGAGGCGGCGCGCGCGCGCGCACAGCTGCCGGGCGGTCCGGCGGTGGCGCTTGCCTGCGACGTCAACGGCGACAACGAGCGCGTGCTCGCCGACGAGGAGCACGTGGCGCAGGTGCTGCTCAACCTGGTGCAGAACGCGGCGCAGGCGGGCGCCACGCGCGTAGCGCTCAGCGTGCAGGCGTCGTCGTCTGCGGGCGCCTGGGATCTGGTGGTGGCCGATGACGGCCCGGGCCTGACGCCCGAGGTGCGCGAGCACCTGTTTCAGCCCTTCGTCACCACCCGTCAGCGCGGCGCGGGTCTTGGGCTCGCGGCCTCGCGCCGCATGGCGCGCGACAACGGCGGCGAGCTGCGCGCCGACGACGCCGCGGGCGGCGCGCGCTTCATCCTGACGCTCCCCAAGGCTATGGACCTGCCATGACGCATCGCTTGCTCCTCGTGGAAGACGAGCCCAACTACCGCGCGGTGCTGCGCATGATGCTCGGCAATCTCGACGTGGAGCTGTTCGAGGCGCCAGACGGGCAGGCGGCCCTCGAGCTGCTCGAGCGCCAAGACGTGGAGCTCATCGTCAGCGATCTCAACATGCCGCGCCTGGGCGGGCTCGAGCTGTTGCGTGAGCTGCGCGCCCGCGGCGATCACACGCCGGTGGTGGTGGTGACGGCATACTCCAGCGTGGAGGGCGCCGTCGAGGCCATGCGCGCCGGCGCCATCGACTACCTGCAGAAGCCCTTCGACGAGGAGCGCCTGCGCCTGACCATGGGGCGCGCGCTGCGCATGAGCGAGCTGCTGGCCGAGAACCGCCGCCTGCGCGACGCCATGGAGGCGCGCTACCGCTTCGAGGAGATCGTGGGCGAGAGCGAGGGGCTGGTGGCGGCGCTCACCACCGTCGGCAAGGTGGCCGCCAGCGAGAGCTCGGTGCTCATTCGTGGGGAGAGCGGCACCGGCAAAGAGCTGGTGGCGCGCGCGCTCCACTTCAACTCGCGTCGCGCGGCCGGCCCCTTCGTCGCCGTCAACAGCGCGGCGCTGCCCGACACCTTGCTCGAGGCCGAGCTGTTCGGCGCCGAGGCGGGGGCATTCACGGGTGCGGCAAAGCGTCGTCGCGGTCGCGTGGAGCTGGCGCGCGGCGGCACGCTCTTCCTCGACGAGATCGGCGACATGCCGCTGGTCTTGCAAGCCAAGCTCCTGCGCGTGCTGCAAGAGCGCACCTTCACCCCCCTCGGCGGCGAGGTGGAGCAGAAGGCCGACGTGCGCTTCGTCTTCGCCACGCACAAGGACCTCGCCCTCGAGGTCAAGGCGGGGCGTTTCCGCGAAGACCTGTTCTACCGGGTCAACGTCTTGAGCGTGACCTTGCCACCCCTGCGCGAGCGGGGGCACGACGTGGTCATGCTCGCCGAGCGCTTCGCGCGCCACGCGGCGGCGCAGATGGGACGCCGCGCGCCCACCATCGGCGACGCCGCGCGCCAGGTGCTGCTGCGCTACCCCTTCCCGGGCAACGTGCGCGAGCTGGCCAACGTCATCGAGCGCGCCGTCATCCTGTGCGAGAGCGACACGCTGACGCCGCACGACCTCGACCTGCCGGCGACCGCGCCCGCAGCGCCGCGGGCGAACGACGCGGTCCTCGGCGACGGCGCGGGCACGGTTGACTTGTTTCGCCTGCCGGAACGCGGCGTGTCGCTCGACGAGCTCGAGGCCTCCTTGGTGCGCCAGGCGCTCGAGCGCACGGGCGGCAACAAGAGCCGCGCGGCGCGGCTGCTCGGGCTCACGCGCGCCACGCTGCGCTATCGCTTGGAGAAGCTCGGCGGCGACGACGGCGACAGGGAGTAGCCCGGCGGATCGCGGCCAGCGCTGCCGATCGCGCCCTTAGGGCCCGCGAATGGACAACTCAGTCGTCCTCGCGAGCGATCCATCGTCGCTGGCGGCGTCGCGTCCTCGGTCCGTGGCGACGGCCACGGCCCTGCGGGGCTCCTTGCCATCGACGCGCCT